>NZ_CP095550.1:366875-733750 GCF_023078335.1 Metabacillus endolithicus
ACTGATTGTCCAGCGTTTATTCATTATATACACCTCCATATTTTATCACTAGGCGGAGGCTTTCTCCGTTCCATTATGAACAAGGTTATTATTCCCCTAAGTTTTTAATTATAGCATAAGCTGATCGATTGTACGGGATAAATAGAAAGTAGAAAACAAAGTTCATCAGTCATTGTGAAAACAAAAAGCTGGAATGCTGTCAATGAACGACTTTCCTCTCAAGTTTTCACAACGTTTGTCGTTCATAAGCATAACCCTAGATATATTTATTAATAAGTTCTATTGAGTGAATGTTCTCACTTAATAAGTTTTGTACCATTTGATTAAATACACCTGCTTCCCGCAATTCTTCTTCTTTTAATTCAGAAAGCTGATTAACTTTTATCCACTTAGCATCTACTATTTCATCCTCTTCAAGAGAAAGAGCACCACCAGTAACCTCGGCAATAAAATGAAAAAGAAATACTTGATTGTTTGTACTGCTCATGAACTGATAAACACCCGTTGTACCTGTTAATTTTATCTCAAGCCCAGTTTCCTCCTTTACTTCCCTATGAGCTGCTTCAAGAATGTCTTCACTGTATTCAATACGTCCACTTGGAAAATTCCATTTATTATGTACAGTAGGCTTGTTTTCTTTTATTAGTAACACTTTATCATTACAAAGAATTGATACACTAACCACTACTACAAATTTATTTTGTGACATAACGACCTCCCTGCATCTATTTTTTTACAATTACTTGTCCAAAACTGTGCCAGTTGGTACTAAGAAATGTAAAAAATCTCCCCAAAATTGTTTCATTTACGTTAGAATTCAAAAAACAAATTAAGATCCTTCTTTCTTCTATAGAAATTGTTTAGATCCTTCTTTATTTAATAAACTCTTGATTACTGAAATTTAAATAAAAAGATAATCCTCTGTCTCTATCTTGATATCATGACAGTTTTATCTATAATGGTTAATGAAATAGTTTATATAAATTATCCTATTATCTAACGAGAATTGTTTACTTCGGGACAGTGAACCTGTCCCTCTGTCCCATTTTATTTCAGTTTGGAGGGTTTATCATTACGTTTGGTCCACGCATATTAAAAACAGGTTTAGCTGTTGCTTTATCGATATACATATGTTCGTTGATGCATCTTGAACATGCTGTTTTTGCTGGAGTTGCGGCTATTTTAGCTATTCAACCTTCTGTTTACCGTACTTGGAAGCAGATGGTTGATCAAGTCTTGGCTAATACAATAGGCGCTTCGGTTTCACTGTTTTTTATATATTTTTTTGGAGATAATCCAGCAATTATTGGCTTCGTTATTATCATCGTTATCGCAATAAGTCTAAAATTGAAGTTACAAAGTACCATCTCCCTAACTCTAGTAACAGTCCTTGCTGTGATGAGTGCCGCTGGAAGTGAAGATCTATATTTTGCTTTAGAAAGATTTTATATTATTTTAATTGGGACATGCACAGCCATATTAATTAACCTTCTTATTTTTCCACCAAAATATAAGAAGTCATTTGTACAGCTTGTTGAAACAACATTCCAAAATATGTCATTGCTCATTAGAACTGCCATTTCCAATGAGTTAACAGAAACTTCATATCAGGAATATAGTAAGAATTTTAAAAAGGATATAAAAAAATTAGAAGAACTATTTCAATTGTTTGATGAAGAAAGAATAAAGCTCGGAAGAAAATCAAATCAGCTGCAAGTAAGAGAACTTCTTGTTTTCAGGCAGTTATTTAAAACATTGCAAGAAGGTGAACAGCTATTAGAAAATATCGAGGAACACTTTTTTCAAAGCAAAAAATCTGAAGAGGAAAGTCAGTTTTTTGATGAACAACTTGAGTACTTAATGAAGTATCATGAGTATTTACTATTAAAATATCAGGGGAAAATAAAAGAAAATCATTCGAGCTTTGAGCAAGAAGCGTTAAAGGAAAGTTATGAACTTAAATTAAAATTATATATGCAAAATGCTGATCAAAATGTTCGTTTATTGATTGTCGTATCTTCTATTATTGATTATTCCTTTCATTTAAGAAGATTAGATAAACTAATTAGTCAATTAAACCATCAGTAGGATATACTCAGTGTTTTTTTGTAAATAATAAGCAATGTTAAATAACACAGCAGGAGGCCTATGATGAAAAACCAACAAGCTAATAAGAACTCAGGTTCAGCAATGAGTCCTGCGTTTGCAGGCACTGATCCACAAAAGGTGAAACAAGAAATTCAAAAAGATGTAAGTCGAGGACAAGGTGCAATGACTTCCCGAGAAGCAGGAGCAATGAACGATTAAGAAGCCATTATTTTCTGTAGAAGAATCTCTTATTACACGGAAAATAGATTAAGCTCAGAGTTTATGACTCTGAGCTTTTTGGACTTTTTAAAATACATTATCGTTATTTAATCAACTTGAACTTCCTGAACAGTTTTTTCAACTTCGGCACGACTTATTTTTTCACGGCCTTCTTTTAAAGCTTTTAATGTTTTATGAGCAATTGCAAGTGGTAAACGACAGAACAATAATATCGTTCTTTTATTAATGCTTTTAATATATTCATTTGCCATTGCTAGGTTCTCGCTAGCATAAGAAAATAGCTCATTTTGATTCCAGCCATCAGGGACAAAGCTTACACCACGTTCATCCATATCTTCATGTTGGTTACGTAATATATTTACAGCCTGTAGTCCCCGTCCATAGCCAATTGCTAAGTCACGGTCTGTTTCAATTCCGTCATGCCATTGCCATAAATCTGATAGCATAACCCCAACTAATCCAGCAACATAATAGGTATAGTCATCTAAATCTTCACGCGTTTTAATGTCCCAGCCTGCTTTTGACCATTTCGCCATTCCCATGGCCATTTCACTTGTAGCAGCTTGTACACGACTTTTCGCACCTGTAGGAGTTAATGATAGCCAATCTGCTAATCGTAATGTCACTTCAGGTAATACATCTTTATATGGCAAAACTACTTCATTATACTTTTCATTATTAAAATTTTCTTCAAGTAATAACTGACTTACTTTCATAAGCAAATCATGCTTTACATCATTTGAGAGTTCTTGGTGATCTTCAATTTCATCTATAGCCCGCATTGCTAAGTAAGCTACTGCCACCGCATCTTTTAAATCCTTTTTCAAAAAAGTAATCGGTATATAAAATGTTCGACTTGTTGCCTTTAATACTTCCATCGCCTCTTTTTGCAATACCTTTAGTTCTTTCATTATTATTTCCTCCATTTAGGTCAAACCAATTCTATATAATTCTAACGCAATTCCGGAAAAATATAAAACATAAACCTCAAAAATAAAAAAGCGCTGCCTATTTTTCGGGAGCGCTAATAGTAAATCTTTAGTTAAAAGTATGATCCATTGGTTTTGTTCTCTAATGGAATTTCTATTGTAAATGTTGTTCCTTCTCCTTCTTCTGTTACAAAATGAATTTTTCCTTTATGCTGTTCAATTATGTTATAACAAACCATAAGTCCAAGTCCTGTACCTTTTTCTTTTGTTGTATAAAAAGGCTGACCTAGTTTTTGTTGTACGGAGGTAGGTATACCTTCTCCATTATCACTAATTTTGACAATGGCATGATTTCTTTGTGCATAAGCAGATACCGAAATAACTCCTTCTTGCTGAAGTGCTTAAATCGCATTTTTAATGATATTCATAAAAACTTGTTTAACCTGCTGTTCATTGCATTCACAATAAAGGTCAAATTCGACTTCTTCATAGTGTATAAAAACACTTTCAAAATTGGCTTGCGATTGCATTAAAACGCAAACATCTTTTAAGAGTTTTCCAACATCGGAGTGTTTTAATTCTTTAGATTGCGGTTTACCTAAGACCAATAATTCACTTGAAATCGTTTCAATTCGATCAATTTCCGAATCAATAATCGAATAAATATCTAATTGTACGGAGCCTTCTTTTGCCAATTTCATAAAACCCTTGATTGCGGTTAAAGGATTTCTAATTTCATGAGCAATACTTGCAGAAAGTTGACCTACAATCGATATCTTTTCAGAATTAATAAGAACTCTTTCCGCTTCTTTCTTATGTGAGATATCTTTTAATGTTACCACCATCATATGATTGTTATTTTGATTAATAGCAAATGTTGTTAGCAAAACATCCAACATTGTTCCGTCTCTAGTTTTTCTAATTGTTTCATATCCCTGAATACCTTTATGTAATCGAACAGTTTCTGAGAAATTCTCCACTTCTTGTTGTTTATGTTCTGGAATAATTGGCATGTCCATAATTTTAACACCAGTTAATTCTTTTGCCGTCCAACCAAAGGTTTCTTCAAAAGCATAATTCAATCTTATTAACTGATCATGTTCGTCAAATATGAGAATTGGATCTAGATTATAATCAATAAAGGACTCCAGTTGATTCATTATAGCTAATTGTTCTGTAACATCTCTCACAATCCCTGACAATGCATAGATAGCTCCGGTGTATTTATTTCTTAGAGGGGACATCGTAATACTTACCGTAATATACCGGCCGTCTTTTCTTTGCTTAATCGTTGCAAAATTTTTAATATGGTTCCCCTTTAACGTCTCTGCAAGAAGGTATTCGGCTTCTTTTTTAGAAACAGCTGGCGTTACAGGTAATCGTCTGCATTTCACTTCCTCCTCTTTGTAACCGAATATTGATTCAAACGCTTTATTGGCTTGAATAATTTTTCCTTCTAAATCAAAAATAGCAATTCCTTCATTACTATGATTGTAAAAAGATTCTAGTATGTACAGTTCTTCTTCTGTTTTCTTACTATTTGTTAAATCTCGACATATAGAAAAGATCAACTTATCGCCATTGTCTTCTACTTCTAAAATATGAGTTTTGATCTCAACAGGTAAAAATGTTCCATCTTTACAGACATGTGTTGTTTCAAATGTATATGTCTCGTTCATATATACCTTCTTATAAATCTCTTGTAATTGATCTCCTCTAGTACGATCTATATGTTTGGGTGACATTTTAAGCATTTCTTCACGTGTATAACCAAGCCTTGTAAAAGCCACTTCATTTACTTCAATGAAATGACTTGAAGTCTTGTTTTCATATAGTTTAAAGTAGTATGCTGCATCTGACATTTTATAAAAGGACTGTTCATAATGTCGAGAAACTTTATCTCTTTTTTTATATGTAGAAAGTTCCACTCTTAGTTTTTTGAGCTCTTCTTTTAAGCTAGTCATTTCATCATTGTGCTGATTGACATTGTACACTATGGGCACCTTCTCACTTTATGTATCTAGTAACAATAGTATAAGGCCGTTGCTATCTTATTAAAATAGAAATTTTATTACACACAAAAAACGGGACAGTAAACCTGTCCCCTTGTCCCGTCACTTCATGTAACGGTATTCCATTAAGCTATTCAACATTGAGACTTCTTGTAGTAAGTCCTCCCCAATGTTTGTTTCTAGCACTTTTTTTCTTTCTAACTCTTTGTCTACTATCCGTCTTACAGATAAAACGTCAGTTCCGTTTTGGAGAACATCTTCTTTTGAATTAAAATGTTGATGAGCAACGAGCTGCATGCCGAAGGAATTATATAATAATGTATATCCTGCAATGCCTGTTGTGGATTGATAAGCCTTCGAGAAGCCGCCATCGATAACAATCATTTTTCCATTCGCTTTAACAGGGTTTTCTCCATTAATTTCTTTTACAGGAGTATGGCCGTTAATGATATGGCCTTGATCTGGATCTAGATCAAACTCATTTAGTAGGCGGCGGCATGTTTCTTCATCTTCGCGAAGGTGATAGTATGGGTTCTTTTTCTCTTTATGCGTTGTTTTGTCCCCAATAAAATATCTTTCAAAGGTTGTCATTGCTCTTTTTCCAAACAATGAAGAATATTCACCCGTCCATAAATACCAAACCATATCTGTCGCAAGATCGTCTGTTTCTTCAGGATGTGCAAACGAATAGCGTAAATAATGTTCGAACACATCAAGTAATTCACGTCCACCATAGGTTTTATCTTTGATGATCATTTTTTCCATATTTCCTTCTTCATCTAAAGGTATGCAGCCGTGTATTAATAAGTTTCCGTTATATTTTAAATAAAGACTTCCTCTTTTCATTAGAAAATTCATATGTCTTGCAAGCTTTTCCGAATGCTGAACAGAAAACAACAGCTTGTCTATTACTTGCTGCTCTTCTTCTAAAAGTTGATCAGGTTGAGCTGGATTTATCGTTGCGAAGCAAGGATTTTCAAGTGGATATGTTTGTCCATAAATCGTAATCTCATTGTTCTCATAATCTACCTTTTCAAGCAAAAGTCTTTCTGACATATTAAAGTTCGGACGTCTTTTGATAATCGGACTTTCAAGCTTAAACTGAATAATTGCGATGGCTTGATGTATTTTAGTAATTTGCAATTTTTCTTCTTCCGTTATCGGTTCATCTCCTTGCACCTTTGGCCTAAAGGCAGGATTATCACTATAATATTTCTCCGCTAGGTTAAGAAGCGGTCTTAGGTTGATTCCATATACATCTTCAATGATATCCAGGTTGTTGTAACGAGCACAAATTCGAATAATGTTTGCAAGACATACCTTTGATCCGGCAAAAGCCCCAATCCAGAGAACATCATGATTTCCCCACTGAATATCAACAGAATGATAATTGATGAGAGCTTCCATAATTTTATCTGGTTCAGGTCCACGATCATAAATATCCCCTACAACATGAAGATGATCAACAACAAGTCTCTGAGTCGTATAGGCAAGACCAATAATGAGCTTATCTGCTTGTCCAAGGGTAATAATTTGTTGAACGATTTTTGTATAATACGGTTCTTTAAAATTTGTGAACTCATCTGTTTTATATAGTAATTCTTCAACAATATAAACAAACTGACTAGGTAATGCTTTACGCAATTTCGAGCGTGTATATTTAGAGGACGCATAACAAATAAGCTTAATCATGCGCTCAATAATGACGGTATACCAATGGTGTAATTCTTGTTCATTGTCAAAATCATTTTTGATTAACTGTAATTTTTCTTCAGGATAATAAACCAATGTGGCAAATTCTTTAATTTCTTTTTCAGTTAAAATCTTTTTAAAAATGTCTTCAATTTTCTCCTTGACCTTCCCAGATCCATTTCTTAACACATGTTGAAAGGCTTGATACTCCCCGTGCAAATCACTTACAAAATGTTCTGTCCCCTTTGGTAGATTTAAGATAGCTTCTAGATTAATAATTTCAGTGACCACTTTTTCTTCGCTATCATATTTTTGGGCCAGTAAATCTAAGAATTTTGTATTCAAGATATGTATCCCCTTTCACGACTTATGTTATTTATATTATAAGAAAAAGCATTGAGGGTATTTATAACGGATTTGGTCTTTTTATTGTCTTTATTTGCCATTATAATGTTTTTAATTCTATTATTCTATTAGAAGACATTTTCATTTTATCATTTTTCAGAATATTTTGGGGGCATTTTTAGAGAGTGAAAAGATAACACACTTCATTTTTAAGTACCACTTAACCAAAAAACATGCGCTACCCTATTGGACAGCGCATGTTTTTCATGTATTTTTCTATAAAAAGTGAAATAGTGAAATTGTCTATTCTTCATCCTCAGCTACGGCCTCTTTCTCAACACTAACCTCTTCCATGCTTTCTAGAATACGCTTAGCCATAAGCTTGTAACCAGTTGTATTAGGATGGAAATAATCTTCGGATAATAATTCTACATCTGAGTTACTAAAAAGATCAGCGATTGGGATATAATTTACATTTTCAAAATCCTCTGTTATAGACTTGCCAATTTCATTCCAGTCGTTAACAATCATTTGCAATTCACTAATTTCAGGAAAATAACGATCAAAAGGATTATAAAAACCAATATAATAAATTTTAGTGTTTGGATTTAGTTCATTAATTTTACTAAAAATGGCTGTTAATCTCTCAATATATTGTTGTTCCTCTTTTTGAAAATGCTCAAGCTGAAGGTTTGTAAAATTGCTTCTAACAATCTTCATAATATCGTTGGCACCTATTGTAACTAATACAATATCAGCTTTTTGAATAGAAGCTTCAATCTCTTTTTTCTCAAGACGTTTTAGTAATTGATCTGTACGGTTTCCTCTTTTCCCGTAGTTTTCAATCGTAACTTTTATGTTATTATTTTCAAATGTGGTATTTAAAATCCCGACATACCCGCCATTTTTTGTTTCATCACCAACACCTTGAGTGAGAGAATCACCAATTGCTACGACCTGTAGGTCCTTTTCAAAAAGTTTGATAACACCTTCTACAGCTTCTTTTACCTTCTCCTTAATACCTTCTGTTATTGTATTTTTATTATTCTCATCTTCTAGTATTTCTTCCTTTTTTCCATCTGCTAATTCAATCGAAACATCCTCAATCTTCACGTCTTTTTCAGGTGCCGCTTCTTCAGAAACACTCTTTTCTTCAGTGTTAGATTTTTCTGTAGTTTCGTCAGATTCTGTCGCTTCATTCATAATTGATGTTTCGACATTACTCTGTTTTGTTGAATTAGAATGAGAAAGAAAGAAGTATAAACTAAAGCACACTACTAGTAAACTAGCAATAGTGACTATTACTTTTAGTCTTTGCATCTATAACCACACCATTTCTAGTTGTTAAGTATTTAATCGCTCATCATCATTGTGCAATGCCTCATAATTGTACTATAAAAATTCCGGAATACTCATGGGATTTTATTCCATCACATGCTACTTCCATGTTTATGAATATTTCTTCACAAACATTAATAATTTTATTGTATTTACCCGGAACACCTATGGATTAATCATCTCATTTTTCACATAAAAATAAAATAAGCACGTATCCTTTTGGATAGTGCCTGACTGCTCATAAGGTATAAGCACCTTATTTATCACTCAACTTGCCCTCCAATTGATTCATAACGAATCATAGTCCAAAATCCTTTAGCAATATTTTCTTTAAATATTATTTTTCTTCTTTTAAGTACCTCTCATATGCAATTGCTAAAGGTTAAAGACAATTAACTTATATCCAACTGGCAAACCAAGCAACATAGTATGCGGCTGGAATAAATAATAATTGAGCTATAATCGTACCCACTAATTTTGAACTAACCATTGTTAAAGAATAGCTTTTTAAATAAATATAATCACATTCTTTTTTCATGACTCGATCCGCCAAAACTGAAGCTTTAGGATCAATAAACAATGTTAGCAATATTGTCGCAATGCCGTTAATAATACCTGATGACATTAAAGCAGCTTGAGCATAATCTTCTGGAACTAACATGGATGCATAAATAGAAGAAAGTACCCCAATCGTAAATACTGCAGAAACGATTATATTGGTAACAAAAAGCCTCTTTGGTATGGTTTTATATGTAATACCTTTCAGATATGATAATTTGGGCAGTCTAATGCATTTCATTATTTTTTTAAAACCTTTTCCATTACATTGACTCAGAAATAATGCCACTATAGATCCGCGTTGTTTTGATAGCTGCACGATTGCTCTTGAAAAAATATTGATAAATGTTGGGAAAAGGAGAATCCCAATCAATACACCAATCGTGGTAACTCCAATTAAAATTCTATATTGTTCCTCTATAAAATGTAGTTTGTTCAAATCAGGTGCTTCCGCAATTAGTTTTGCTGTTAGGGGTTGTTGAATCATTGTCGAAAATCTAGAAACAATGACAAGAGTACTAAATAAAGAAATTGCAGTTGCAATTAGCTTGACCCGAGTACCAGAAATTCTAGTCGAATAAGCTAAAGTCTCTACCATTGTAATGACCAATATAAACAATGAGATCATGATTAACTTACTTGTTATTAATTCCATAGGTATACTCCTTAAACATCTTCTTTTGCTATATTAAAAGATAAAACTTTCCTTGAGAGGTAAAAAAATCTTTAAATCCTATTATACATATATTTTCATCATGCTCATAAAAAAAGACGAAAATTTATGTTTCGTCTTAAAAATGGCAAATTAAGCTCTAAATTCACTTCACTTTTGCAACACCTAATGCATAATGACCAAACAGTATATTTTCAATCATTTCTGCTTGAGAATCCTCACAATCGACAATGAGAATAAGTTCAGAATGAAACCCTTTTAACAGCCTTCGTTTCTTTTTAATAATTACTTCAGTAAAAACGCGAATAGCAAAGCCGAGCATAAAACCAACAAATGCACCAATTAAACCCCAATAAATGGGTCCCCACGCTAGCTCAAATCCTATACTAGCACCAATCACAGCAAATGCTGTTGCTAGTGCTGCTCCTATATCAATTAACGACGTACCATCCGAACGATGGAGACTATCAAACACTTTATGTTGCTCTTTTCGGTTATCCAAAGGGACTACAAAGATATTTTCTCTTTTTATCCCCTTTTTCTCTATTGTAGCAATAGCCATTTCTATAAAAACGGTATGCTCAAATGTTGAAAAAAGTTGCATTGTTTTAATCCACCTTCTGACCTTTTAATACCTGAAAAGATGCTGATCGATAGTTCTCCATAAGGAAGCCACGTTGTTCTTTATCGTATAATTTATTATTTTCAACAGTGTTTATGTACGAGTCATATATCGAAAATCCGTATAGAGATGGGAAAAATAAAAGCCATTCAGGATTTACAACAATCGTAGCCTTTTCAATTTCTCCTAAAAATAGAAGTGAAATAGCTTCAAGGCCATGAGAATAATAAAAAAAGACAACACACCAGATAATAATGAAAAATGCTGTGACAATTCTATGTATATAAAGTTGGCCTAAGCCAGGTATGAAAAGCGACCAAATGATCGCCATAACTGGATTTCTTTTATCCAAGTAATTAATCTCCAGGGCGCCTATAGTAAATGAATTAAATTTATGCTCCTCACGTTCTGCTAAGATAAAAACTTTATTCATATCTACTGTGGTACGATAACTATCCCAAATGGCAAAGATGTAAACTGGAATATAAATTAATAACCAACGTGTATCTAAAATTTCTTTCGCTTTGTCAATATCACCTTGAAAGGAATAGATCATCCCTAAATTTAAGTTCGATTGAATATTTACGACAACCTCCCAAATAAATAAGACAAAGCCTCTAAGATACTTTGATAAAAGCAAATGTCCAAATCCGGGAAAAGCTGCACTCCACCACCCAATGATATAGGGATTTCTAAGATGAATTTGAGTGGTTCCTAAAATACTGACATGAGCTCGATACCTTCTTGCTGTGTTATCATTGCTGTAATTATTCATATTATATACTCACCCTATGGAAGTTGTAAGACTAAATTAAACTCTTATAGTTAATGTTTCACATTTATAGGTAAAGTATCCTAATATTAAAAACAAATTGCCAAACAAATTACTCCAACATATTGCATCAAAAGCCATTTCCTAGTAAAAGCCATGTAGGGATTGGCTTTTTATATTGAAACGAAACTTTTTCCAGATTTGATTTTCTAAGGCTGCCATATTTCTAACAGATTTCTATCTAAATCATAAAATTTAAAATGATCTCCAACAGGTCTATCATCGGAAATTTCGTCTACAATCTCTACTCCATTTTCTATAAAACGAATGTACATTTCTTGGATACGAGGAGTAATGAAGCAAACTAAAGGGTGTAGATTTTTACTCTCAACTGTATGATCCACTCTCTCTTCGCGTGTCTTGTCGGTTACAAGGAATATAGCCGGGGTCGTTTGCCTAAGACCTGGCCCTGGAATGGTACCATTATGATCTGGAAATCTTAGGATAGATCTTTGCATCCCAGGACTTACAGGGTTATGACTTGTAGGTGCACAGCCTAAGTTTTTTTGATACCATTTTATAGACTCGTAAACGTCTTTTACTAGAATATAAATGCAAGTCACACCTGTAATGTCTTCTTCTAGTCCCCCTAAGTCTTTTTTCATTTGCTTATTTCACCACTTTCATTCGATTTGATCTTGCAAATTTTTCAGGTTCAACCTTTCTCTTACTTTTCTAGTTTCATAATTAAATCCTCAATTAATATTCCATTAATCTTAAGCCCTGAAATGTCACAATCACTAATTTCCATATTAGATAAATTACAGTTTTTTATTTGCCCTTTTGCGAGATTACAATGATGGAAGCTTATCGGTTTGTATTCTCCGTTTTCATTAAAATTTGGATCTCCTTCTTTTGGAAGAACTGCATTACGAAACTCAGTTCCAAATAAGTGAATGTGTTCTATAATGGCATGACTAAAATTAGCATGTTTAATTTGTGCCCGAGATAAATTAGTATTGGATATTTCAACTTTTTCTAAATTAACATCATTTAGTAACATTCTATTCATATTTGCATTGTTAACCTTTGTTTTTGCTAAGCTTACATTATTTATTTCTAGCTCTTCAGCATTCACTTCTTGCCACTTTGACCCAGAAATATCTGCTTTTTGTAAATCTATTTTTTGAACATTTAATGACATGAAAAAACAACTCCTTTATTTTTATAGGAATTAAAACCACAATCCTTTTGAATATTCTCTATTTAACAAAAAATTCCTTTTAAAAAAATTAACTAATTACCTTAAGTTAAATGTATGTTTCATTTTAAAAGATCAATTTAAAAAGGTGCCACTCCTCTTTTAATTAGAGGATGACACCTTTGCCATTAAAACAAGTCCATTAACTTTGCCCAAAATCCTTTTTCTTCTTCAGCTTTTTCAGTTTTCACTTCTTCTTTTTCTTCTTTTTTTATACTTTCTGTTTTTAGAACAAATTGAACGGAGTTTATTTTTTTATTTTCTGGTGAAACAAATGATACAGCTTCAAAATCTGATTTATCAAAGTCATCGATCATTTGATCGACTTCTTGTTTCATTTGCTCTGGTAAATCAGCTGTAGATTCATAAAGTTCATTCGTTCCATCATGAAGTCTGCTAAGTCCATTTTCTATTTCATTTGTTCCTTGAGACACTCCTACAATTCCATTGTGAATTTGCGTATATGAATGAGATAGTTCGTTTACCCCACCAGTATATTTCACTAACCCAGAATGAAATGGTTGATAATTAGTAGACAGCTGACTTATGGCTTCCTGCAATTGAGCAAAAGACTTAGCAAAGTCCATATCCTCCAAAGAAGTAGAAAGCCCGCCTGACATTTTATCCAGATTATCGGCCATCAAAGTAAGCGATCCGCTAACCTCCTCTAGTGTTCCATTTACTGCATCAAAGGCTTGTTTGACAGCTTCGTAAGTGCCCTTTGCAGTTCTTGCGGCTGAATATGTTTCAAGCAATTGATTCAATACTGCTTGGTCTCCACCACTATTATAAAGCTGTGTGGTTTGTTCTTTTGTAATTTCATATTCAGGAATGGCTTCCATTGCTTTGTTTAACGTGCTGTATGCTGTTGAATAATTCTCTTTTAAGGTATTTAACCCATCAGATGTGTCTCTTAAACCTTTTGCTATTTCTGACAGTCCTGAATTCAGCTGTTCAAAATCGTCCAAATTCATATCTTCTGAGCCGTTAGCTAGAGATGCATTTAATGTTTGCAGTGCTTGAGAAATAGATTTTGAAGCACTAACTATTTCTGGGGAAGAAGAGCTTATTGAAGTCATTCCCTCTTTATATTTTAGTGAACCCTCTCCAAGCTTTTTTGCTCCATCGTTTATTTGTGCTAACCCATTCTGCAGGTCACCCACGCCATTATTTATTTTATTAATCGCTTTCGTTAGTTGAGATAAGTCACCTGTCATATCATCTATATCCGGTGCATCAATTGGCATAGACGATGGAATACCTGTGATGTTTATTCCTTCTAGTTCAAAATCAACAACATCAGCTTCCACAACAAGCTCTTCTTCTTTTTCAGGCATAACAGTAAATGTTACTTGCTTATTTTTTCCCGCATTAGCAAGCATTCCATCAGGAGCCTCGATGTTGCTAAAGAGATCTGTATTTAGAGCAAGAGAAACCTGTAATAAATAGTTGTTAAAAAAGACAGAATCTACCTGATCGTTATAAGATGTAGCAATCTTCACTTGTACACGCCCATCTTTCCCGGCAAGCTCTTCAGGGGAGATTTCTTTTCCGTCTAATAAATATGAAATGGAAATATTCCAAGGTAATGGTTCTTCATTCATATTTCCTTGATAATAAAATTTTCCTTCTGAAGCTGAAAGCTCCACAGCATTGTCGACTTGATTCATTTCATCTACATTTGTTAAATTCTTCAAACTAGAATACGAACCATAATCAACAATCTTTCCCGCCTTTTTTACATCTAAAATGTTCACTACATATAATTCTTGTTCCTCACCAATTGCGCTAAGTTTTGCATAAACTACTTCGTCCTTTGAGGAGATTTCTCCACTTTCTTGTGCGATAGCTGGAAGTGAAGGTAAAACTAAACCAATTGCGGCGAAAATAACCAAAAATTTCTTAACTCCCCTCATCATCAGTCCTCCTCCTTATAAAAGTTAGCTTTCCAGGTTGTTTTTGTAATAAGTTTATCGAAGACCAACATACATGCTGGCAAAAAGAGCACGACCATAATAAACGCAAGTAATGCACCTCTCCCTAACAATAAACCGATTGAAGTGACTATTGGGTTTGACGAGGTAATCCAAAGGATAAATCCAACACTTGATAAAATCGAAGCAGATATTCCAATCGCAAACATTTTTTCATCAATTGTTTTCTTAATTGCTTGTAACGCAGTCATTTCTTTTCGATACTCTTTATAGGCATCTGTTAATAAAATGGCATAATCTACTGTTGCCGCAAGCTGGATAATGCTGATTAACAAATAGCCAACATACACTAATGAAGAATCAGTAAAGTACGGTACAGATAGATTAATCCAAACAGCCGTTTGAATAGTAAGAAGTAGGATTAAAGGAATTGACAGTGATTTAAATGTTACAAACAAAACGAATGCAACCGTAACAATGGTTAATAGATTTACCAATTGGTTATCTTTTTGAACCGTTTTTTTAATATCATACAATGTTACACTTTCTCCAACAGAATAGACTTTATCATAGTATTGATCTGCTGTACTGTGGACTTTTTCAATTAACTGAAATGCCTCTTCTCCTTCGTTTTTCGTATTTGTTTGAAGAATCATTCGGCTATAATTTTCAGAATAAAATGGCTCTGTAATTGACTGATCCAAATACTCTGGTGGAATTGCAGCACCAACCGTATTCACATAAGCCAGCACACTAGACACATGCTCGATATTTTCTAACTCTTGTACCAGCTCATCCTCTTTGGTGACATCCCCTTTAGGAACAAGCAAGACGATCGGCGTGCTTTCTCCGAACTGATCTTTTATTTCTTGAAAATCACTTCCAGCTCTTGTTGTCTCAGGCTGGTCTCCTATACCATAAATAAAGTTCGTCTGACTTTGTGCTAGAAATGCAGGAACAATGACTAGTAAAACTAAAATCAAACTCGGTATTCTTAGTTTTAGCACAGCATTTCCCTTGTTTTTAAAGCTTGGTAGTAATGGTTTGTGCTGAGTTTTATCAATCCATTTATAAAACAATAGTGTTAGTGCAGGAAGGAAAACCATCACACTAATAAAGCTTAATAAAATTCCTTTTACTAGATTAATTCCTAGATCCGAACCAATTTCAAAATTCATAAACGATAACGCGATAAAACCAAAAAATGTGGTTGACGCACTTGCCGTAATCGCTGAAAATGATTTTTTCATCGCGAGCTCCATTGCTTCGTGAGGATCTGCGACCTTTTTCCGATAGTCTGCAAAACTATGAAGGAGGAAAATTGCATAATCTAGTGATACGGCAAGCTGTAAAATTGGTGCGACTGATTGAGTAACAAAGGAAACTTCTCCAAGGAAAATGTTTGATCCCATGTTAATTAATACAGAAACACCAATAGCTGTTAAGAAAAATAATGGCTCTATCCAAGAATTGGTGGATAAAACTAAAATTAAGATGATAATCGGCACTAGTAATGCACCTGCGTACATCGATTCGGTACCAGCCATTTTTTGTTGTGTTGCTGTATTAAGTGATTCCCCCGCCATCGCATGATCTTCACCGATGAGCTTATAAATCTCATCGGTGATTGCTACTTCATCACCTTCACGAATGCTGAATGAAAATAATGCTTTATTTTCTTTATAGTAGGTTTCTACCGTTTCTTCATCAGCCATTTCAAGTGGAGATTTCAAGTCAACAGCATCATCTAACCAGGTAACGTCTGATACACCGTCAATTGCTGCAAGCTCCTCTTTAAAATCTAAAGCTTCCTGTATGGTCACATCATGAATCATAACTCGATTCGTTGGAACACTTCCCTCAAATTCCTGCTCCATTATGTTCATTGCGATTGTTGACTGAGCATCATCCGGTAAGTAATCCTTCATATCATAATTGACCGACACTTTTAAAGTAGCTAGTGCACAGATGACTGTAACAATCATAAATGTTATCGCAACAGTTTTTTTATGTTTAATAATCCATGATGCAATGTTTATCGTTTTTCACCCTCTCTTGCGACTTTTTCCTATACACTCTATCATTATATGGACACGGTGTTGCCTATTCAACAAACAGTTATTTTACATCTGTGATTTTTCCAACATATTCATCAATTCTGTTGGAAAACGAGTAAAAAAGGAGAATGCAATGACAACTTCAAAATTAGATCGACGCAAAAAATATACGCGTATGGTTCTGAAAGATAGTTTAATCCAATTATTAAAGGAAAAACAGATTTCTTCCATTACTGTTAAGGAAATTTGTGACTTGGCTGATATTAATCGCTCTACTTTTTATGCTCACTATTCCGATCAATTTGACCTTCTTGATAAAATTGAAGAAGAATTAATTGAGGATATGAAAGGATATTTGAGTCAATACAGCTATGAAGAAGACGACTTAAAGATGATTGAAAAACTGTTAGAATACTTCGCTTCTAAGCAAGAAATTTGCAAAATACTTCTTAATGAAAAAGTGGACACAACATTTCAAAAAAAGGTAATGAAGGTAGCACATCATTTTTTTATAGAAAACTGGAAAGCCAATAATCAATTTAATGGATATCCATCAGAATATTTAAGTACATTTATCATAAGTGGAAGTATTTATGTTACCAAAGAATGGCTAAACAGAGGAATGGACAAAACACCAAAAGAAATGGCTGAAATGATTAATAATCTAATCAAAAATGGTCTTTTCGGGACATAGGTTTTTTGTCTCTTTATAAGAAAGTAATCCTTTTCCGTCTCTTCTAGTTATTATTAACAAAATTAAAGCTTTATCCACAATTGTCCAGTTCAAATTATTATTTTATGAATAAAATATATTAATCCTAAAGCACCCATGTAAGATCTCTAAAAGACACTCAAAACAGAGTGTCTTTTTACGTTTATAATGAAAAATCTTTTTAAAGAAATTTAAAATGAACTTCTATTCCTTTTAGGCTCCCAAGCGGAGGTTTTCGATATTATATCCGAAAAAATAATGACTACGTCCAAACCAATCATAAAAGTATTCATACTATAAATTAACCTCAGATAAAGGAGGTGAAAAATATGTCAGGTGGATATGGTTCTGGTGCAGGTTTTGCGCTAATCGTAGTACTATTTATTCTTTTAATTATCGTTGGTGCTGCTTATGTTGGCGGTGGTTACTAATTTAAAAAAGTAATTCAAAATTAAAGCAGACTACATCGTAGTCTGCTTTTTGAAAAGTAAGGGTTCTGATCATCACATTGCTTATCTCCACAAAAAAAGCGAACAACCATTTATTGTTGTTCGCTTAATAACTTATCCCCAAATCTCTTTTGAAATATCTACAATGTACTTTAACTTCGCCCATTGCTCTTCTTCGGTTAAGATATTTCCATGATGCGTTGAAGCAAATCCACATTGTGGACTAATACATAATTGCTCTAATGGCACATACTTTGTTGCTTCTTCTACACGAGCTTTAATATTTTCCTTAACTTCTAAATGTCCATGTTTAGATGTAAAAACACCAAGAACAACTCTTGGACCATCGTTTGGTATATAATCTAATGGTCCGAAATCACCAGAGCGGTCATCATCATATTCTAAGAAAAAGCCATTCACTTTTTCTTTTGCGAACAATGTTGGTGCAATTTTAGCATAGCTACCTTCAAATGCCCATTTAGAACGGTAGTTACCACGGCAAAGGTGAGTAGTAATCGTTAAATCTTCTGGCTTATCTTCAAGAACACCATTTACAACACGCAAAGCTAAGTCAATTAATTGTTCACGCGAAAAACCACTATCATTAAACGGAATTTCAGGTGCATTAAGTCCAGCAATATATACATCGTCTAGTTGTAAGTAGCGGCAACCAGCATCATAAAATGCTTTAATGGCATACTTATATGTTTGGATAACATCATTCGTATATTCTTCAATATCTGGATAAATTTCCAGGTTACGGATCCCTGCATTAAATAATTGGTTCGATTTAGGAATCGTTTGTTTAGCAACCGCACGATCTCCGACAATTTCTTTAAACTCGAGGAATTCTTTTATATGAGGATGCTCAGGGTTGAATGAAATTTTTCCGATAACACGAACATCGTATCTTTCTGTTTCCTCACCCTTGAATGCAAACCCGCTTTCTGGAACATATCCCTCTACACCGTTTAAATGCTCTAGAAAATCTGTGTGCCAAAATCTACGACGAAACTCACCATCGGTCACAGCTTGCAAACCAACTTCGATTTGCTTATCAACAATTTTTTTAATTTCTTCCGATTCAATTTTATGTAGTTGTTCAGACGTTAAATTCCCCTCTTGGAAATCTTTTCTTGCTTGATGAATTCTTTCTGGACGTAATAGACTTCCAACGTGATCGGCTCTGAAAGGCGCTTTTACTAGTGTTTTTGTCATGTAAATCTCTCTCCTAACTTTGGATGGTTTAAATTAAAGGCTATAGATGTAATCGCCTAGTGTTGAAAACGATCAGGTCAGTAATAGGTAATAAAACATTCACCAGGATAAAAATGTGTAGACTTGTTTTTACTACAGACCTAAAATACTTTAAAACAAAAACCCCTCTTCCAAAAGAAAGAGGGGGCTAGTTTTTCATAAATATGACCTGATCCTCTTATCTCAAGCATGATTGCTCTGGAATTGGCACAGTACTATAAAAGTCCGCTGCCGAGGCTTCAAAGGGCCAGTCCCTCCACCTCTCTTGATAAGAAATTTTTGAATATATTAAATTGTTTTATTACTATACAATTAAACAATCAAAGCTGTCAATACTTATAGAGAATTTTTCCAAACAGAGGGACAGGTTACTTGTCCCTTATCCACTTCCCTTTTCTTTCGTTTTGCTTAATATAATAGCAGCTGCTTTTATAGCTCCTCCCGCATTCCGAAAGGTCTCTGAAATTTTTTGTGCATTTTCTGAGTATATTGCATTATTTATTATATTATTTACCGCTGTTTCCAATAATTTCGGTTTATTTTTTCTTAGTTGAATCCCAGCTCCAAGTTCTACTACCCGATCTGCTACAACTCTTTGTTCACTATGTAATGGAAATAACACCATTGGAACTCCATAGTACAAACTTTCATTTACACTATTCATCCCACAATGTGTAATAAATACATCTGCTTTCTTTAAAACGGAGATTTGATCAACATGGTTCTGAACAATAATATTGTCTGGAAGATTACCAAGAGAAGCAATTTCTATTTTTTTGCCGATAGACAACACTACATTGTAAGGACTATTCTCAAAGGCACTTATACAATTTTTGTAGAATTGCTTATTGTTATTGAGTACAGTTCCTAATGAAACGTAAACAAGCTTTTTATTATCAGCTCCATTCGAAGCTAATGCTGTTTGCCGAATAGAAGGACCGACAAATGTATAGTTGTCGGAAAAAGTATCAGCCATAGGTTGAAATGCTTTTGATGTATACACAATAGTATCTGTTTCATTATCATTTTGAATGATAGAAATAAAACTATTAACATCATATCCATGTGAGCGAAGCAACTCAATCTTCTTATTTATTCTCGGCATTCCTGTTATCATTCTCACGATTTCTCTTAAACTCCGTTTTATTAATTTTGCTGTATGATTATTAAAGGCAAAAGTAGTTGTTGAACAGATATAGGGTATATCCAGTTTTATTGCAATTAATTTTCCCCAAAAACATAAAGAATCAGATACTATGCAATCAGGCTGGTATTCTCTTAATTCTTGACATACCTTTTCATCTAAAGCAACTGTTGTATCTACAATCATTTCTATTAATGCAGCAAAATCTTTTCCCACTTTGCGATTTAATTCTTTTTGGGACATAGGGGGTAAGAATTGATCACATGAAATAAATCTAGCTCCCGCAGATTCTATTTTTTCTTGAAACTCAAAGAATGAGTAGTACCATACTTCATGACCTTGACTTACTAACTCTGTTACAACAGGAAGTGTTGGGTTTGTATGTCCGTGCGCTGGAATAGAAAAGATAACAATTTTGCTCATTCTATTTCCTCTTCTGTTAATTCAAGCCTGCGAATCATATCTGCAAATTCCAGAAAAGCTTCACTTTTTAAGACCGCAATGCCTTTTGTCACATCTTCCCCTAACACAACTAGTTTATCTCCTGGTTTTATTTGATACATTTCCCTTGCTTGCTTTGGAATAACAATCTGACCTCGCTCTCCTACCTTTACAACACCAAAAAATTGTTTCCCTTTTGGAGCAAGATCTTCTACATCTTTTTCCTCCATTTCTCCGGATAATTGATCTAAAGTTACTTGAAAGATTTCAGCTAACATCTTACATTTATGAATATCAGGGAGCGCCTCCTCGTTTTCCCATTTTGCTACAGTTTGACGAGAAACATTTATTCTCTCAGCTAATAATTCCTGACTCATTTTATTCCTTTTACGCAAAATACGAACATTCATACCAATCATATTTTCAACTCCTTATATGAATAACTATATATATGTATGATGGGGAAGTCTATCAAGTTTCCTATACATTTCTTGTTAAAAATTGTAGCAAAAGGTTCTTAAAAAAGAAGTATCGATATTCTTAATATACTTACATAAAGTGCACGAAACGGTGATTATGGTATTAATTAAAAACAAACAGAGGGACAGTGTACCTGTCCCTCTGTTTGTTAAGTTTTTGTCACTTCAATTGTTTTTCTGTCGAAACACTTTCAATTACAGACAAATTTTTGCATAATATTCCTTGTGTCTATTTTATTTTCGGAGGATATGAACGATGGCTAAGGAAACCAAGAAACTTATGATGTGCATTAATGGTCTTAAATCTGATTTATTTCAAATTGCGGAAAATACTGGTCTAGATAGTCGGTATACTTTGGAATGTAGTATTCAATTGGACGAACTAATTAAGCGATATCATCAGGAAAATGAAAAAAACAACACTATTGAATAGTGTAAGAATTCATTTAACCAAACCTCTTAGAAGTTTTTACTAAAATCCAACTTACATAAACTTAATTTCTTATAAAAAAAGAACCACCTGATAGGTAGCTTTAAAGTCTAATAATTTCTTTTTCATACACTAATTCAACTAAATACTTTTCATCGATTTTCATGATTTCAAGTTGTCCATTTTGATAATCATGCAATACTGTGTAAAGACAACCCTTATACATTACTTGATCATTTACAAACATTAGTAATTACCTCTCACTTTAAAGATCATTTTCTAACATATGATAACTAATGAATATTAATTAATGATAGTAATCTTATTACAAATCGGTAAATTTAATGTAAATTTCGTATCTTTAGTTTATCAAATACAAATACATTTATAGTCATATTTTTGACGTAAAATAAAAAAACGGGACAGTATTCTGTCCCTCTAGAACCCACTGTCTCCTCCACCGCTATTAAGATGGTTATATTGATTCCCCAACACTTCGGACTCTACATTATGATTCCCTTTATTAACATCCGGAGGAACAGCTCCTGTTTTTTTATCAAAATATAAAGCTAGTGTAATCACAATACTTAATGGGATCAAAAAAAGCAACCAAATCACAAAATCTCCCCTTTTGAAGTCGACATATCAGAAAATAAAATATTCAGATTATTTATATTTTACCATAATTTTTCCATCAACTACAGATTTTCTCCTGATTTAACTAGTTAACCTCTCCTTAAATAATCAATAAATAACAATTCTATATTGTTTTTAAAATAATAATCTCAAATTGATATTTGTTTAATATCAATTTGAGATATATAATAAAAACAAGAACAACGCAGAAAACGTTTACAACATTAACACAACAACGTTTTTCCCATATTTAAGGAGGATTTACCATGAGCCAATTAGCTAGACAATCTAAAGTGAAGGATTTATTAGCGAAGAAAAAATTCAATGAAAAAGAAATCGCAGAAATGACAGATCCGCAAATTGAATACTATCACTGGCTCTATTTTGAAGATTCTGTTTACGACTATATGTAATTTACTATATTAATAAAGAAAAAGCTTTTGTACTTTGTACAAAAGCTTTTTTGTTTTAAATTACCTTCGGAACCTTATAAACCTCCCTAAAATAAGTAGCCACCTCAAACTATGCACTCTTTCAATTCTTCGATTACCAAAAATCCGAAACATCGCCAATAATTTGATTATTTTGTGCCAAAAATTTGGCCTGTTTTCAATCTATATCATTTTAAAACTAGCTAACAAGCCTTATATATTCATATATTTTATACAAAGTCTAAACTTTAGAAAACTTGGCACACCTCTTGCATATATGTTTATCGAAAAACAAAGGAGGGCTTTAATATGAAAACAAGTGTTGACCAACAAATAACAAATCAAGTTATTCCTACAACAATGAAAGCTGCAATTGTAAACGAATTCAAACAAAAACTAGAGGTAAAAGAAATTCCAGTCCCAACTCTAGAGTATGGCGAAATTTTAGTGAAGATTAAAGCATGTGGAGTTTGTCACACTGACCTTCACGCTGCACACGGTGACTGGCCGGTAAAACCAAAGCTTCCATTAGTACCTGGACATGAAGGTGTTGGAGAAGTCGTAAAGGTGGCAGAAGGTGTAACTTCCATTAAAATTGGAGATATCGTTGGTATACCTTGGTTATACTCTGCATGTGGTGAATGTGAATACTGCTTAACAGGGAGAGAAACACTTTGTCATGATCAGTTAAATGCCGGCTATTCAGTTGACGGTGGTTATGCAGAATATTGCAAAGCACCTGCAAACTATGTTGTAAAAGTACCTTCTGGTGTTGATCTTGCTGAAATTTCTCCCATTTTCTGTGCTGGGGTTACAACATACAAGGCATTAAAAGTAAGTGAAGCTAAGCCTGGTGACTGGGTAGCGATTTATGGTATCGGTGGCCTTGGACATGTTGCTTTACAATATGCAAAAGCAATGGGTTTCAACGTTATTGCTGTTGATATTCAAGATGACAAGCTTGATTTAGCATCCGAATTAGGAGCAGATTTAACAATTAATGGCTTAAAATGTGATCCTATTCAAGAAATTAAAGATAAAGTAGGTGGAGTTCAATCAGCTATTAGTGTTGCGGTAACGAAAAAAGCATTTGAACAAGCTTACGGATCTGTTAAGCGTGGTGGAACTCTGGTTGTTGTTGGTCTTCCAAATGATGAGCTTCCAATTCCAATTTTCGATACTGTTCTTAACGGTGTTTCTGTAAAAGGTTCAATTGTTGGAACAAGAAAAGACCTCCAGGAAGCCGTACAGTTTGCTGCAGAAGGAAAAGTTAAAACAAATATATCAACAGAGCCACTTGATAACATCAATGAAGTATTCGAAAGAATGGAAAAAGGTCAAATTAACGGACGTGTTGTATTAACACTAGAATAATCATAAAATCTTAAATAATTGAAACATAAAAAGCGTTCAGATGACCTGGAACAAGATGCAACTGGACGCTTTTTGAATATATTTAAAATCAAATACTACTGTACAAACAGGTAAATCAGTTATGAAAAAAACCACCTATAAATCCATCCGTCAGTTCATAGCCAAAAATAAATGATCCAATAATATAAGCTAATATGAAGGCAATAATAATTCCAACAAAGTTATTTTCAAGTTGCTTCATTTTTTTATTTTTCATGGCTGTCCTCCTGCATTACCTAGCAATCGATTATTCTTAATATTCCTACTTGAATATAAGTTATACCAATTATATAAACAGGTAATTACAGTTATGTTTTCTAAAGGCCTTTATGTTTTATTTTTCCTGTAACTTTTCCCCTTTTCATAGTTCTCCTTCTTCATCTTTTCCGGTAACATGCTTCCTCCTGTTGCCCACACCAAATGAGTTGCGTGAGGATACTGAAAATCGGGTTGATTAATGATATGTATTACACCTGGAAATCCAGCTAAAGCGGAAGGTTCTAAATTTATATTTTCTGTGTCAACTAACATAGTAAGCAATTGAAAAAGATGTTCATCTTCAACAGTATAAACCCCACTGATGAGTTCTTCTAAAAGCTTTCCAACAAAACCTGAAGGTCTGCCTACAGCTAATCCGTCAGCTTCTGTGACATTATCAATATCAAAATCTTGGACAGACACTTTTTCATGTAGTCCAGTTAATAAACCTAAAAGCATTGCTGGAGAATGAGTTGGCTCTGCAAAGAAGCAATGCACAGAATCCTTAAAAATCAATTTTAATCCGAAAGCAACTCCGCCTGGACCTCCCCCCACTCCACAAGGTAAATAGACGAATAACGGATTTTCTTCATCAACTACTATCCCTAACTCTTCTAATTGCTTTTGTAATCGCAGCGCTGCGACTGCGTATCCTAAAAACAGATCTTTCGAGTTCTCATCATCTATAAAATGCATATTCTCATTTGCTTGAGCTTGCCTTCTTCCTTCAGTAACAGCTTTACTATAGTCGGAATTATACTCAATAACAGTAACGCCTTTTTCTTTTAATAAGTCTTTTTTCCATTCTTTTGCATCAGCTGACATATGAACAAATACGTTGAACCCTAATTTGGCACTTATGATTCCAATACTAAGTCCGAGATTACCTGTCGAACCTACTGCGATGGAATATTGTGAAAATAATTCTCCAAACGATTTGTTAGTTAAAATAGAGTAATCGTCATCATATGATAACATTCCGTTGTCTATAGCAATGCGTTCAGCATATTTTAATACTTCATAAATTCCACCTCTAGCTTTAATGGAACCTGAAATAGGTAACAAGTTGTCAGCTTTCAGGAAAACTTCTTGATTTACTTGCATCTTATAGTGATTCTCCATTGCCTTTTTCATTTTAGGAATACGAATAGTTCGCGATTCAATCACTCCATTAGCCTCTTCTGTTTCTGGGAAAGCCTTGATAAGATATGGTGCAAATCTTATTAGCCTTTCTTCCGCTTCCTTCACATCAGCCAGTGTAATGGAAAGTTTGGATACAGCTTCTTCAAAATCTTTATATTTAGGATTCCTCCAAAATGTTTCCTCTGTTTCCATTATTGTATGTAGATTGGGATTGTCTCTTTTCCATTCTTCTAATGTTTTACCATGAATTATTTTCATTAAAATTACCCTCTTTTTATTTTTTCTTTTTCACTCCTACAAAATAACCAATATAAAAAATAACGATTGAATAACCAATTAACATAAGAATAGGTGTTGGGATGGATAGACTAAAGTTTACAATTGCAGAGTATGCTTTAAGGATTTGTGGTACCAATTGATCCTTTGTAGATAGATAATATATGTTCACAATGAATAAACATAGGATAATAAAAAATAAAGCGCGTATAATTTGTGTTATGTTCGTTTGCTTCTTTGCTTTCGATCCTGCTTTTTTTGCCGTTTCCATATTCTGCCCCCTTCCCATTTCTTCTTAAGTAATAAAATTATATTTAACTTAGATAGTTCCTGCTTTTTAAAGAAAGTTCTTTTAAAAATCTCTTAAAATAGAAATAAACATAATCTTTTATAAGGATCTCCATACCATATTTATAAAAATTATCTAAACCTTACATTTTTGTTGGCGTTTTTTAATACAATTCTTATAGAGGTGATAAAAATGCCAAGAGTAAAATACACCGAGAGTGACATCGATTTAATGGCAAGGATGATGAGAGCAGAAGCAGAAGGTGAAGGCAAACTAGGAATGCTGATGGTTGGCAATGTTATTGTTAATCGACTAAAGGCTAATTGCTTAGATTTTAAAGACTTACGATCAGTTCGAGATGTTATTTACCAAGTTCAGGGTGGAAATTATTCTTTTGAAGCCGTTCAAAAAGGAAATGTTTTTTACCAAAGAGCAAGAGGTATAGAAAAAAAATTAGCTAAACAAAATCTTGATTATTGGAGAGAGCATCCTTCAAAGTTTGCACTTTGGTACTTTAATCCTTATGCTGCATGTCCACCTACATGGTACGATCAACCAATCACAGGACAATACAAACAACATTGCTATTATGAACCAAAGCCTGATACTTGCGAAGGTGCTTACGTTTGGTAAAAGTAAATCCCCACAATTTTGTGGGGATTTTTGATATTAATCTTTTATTTTAGAATCACTTATCTTGCTATCATCAAAACATTGAAAACAAAATAGCTCTGATTGATCGTTTAGCTTTCCATTTAAAAAACCGTCAATACAATATATCGTCTTCCTACATTCAATACAAATCCCTACTTCTTCGACCATCATAATATCCTCATACTAAAATGATTCGTAATGAACGAGTTCATTTTTTGGAGTACTTTCCTTTTTACTTAAAAATTTCTTTTTGATACCCTAATCCTAAGACCGCAATAACCCTTCGATCAGAAGGGATGTGAAGGATTTTTCTTACATATTCTTCTCCTTGTTCTGATTTCACTTCATCCTCCATATTAAAAACAGCTCCAAAAGCACAACCAAGTCCTTCGTTAACTGCTGATAACCAAATATAACTACATGCAATCGATGCATCCTGCAGCCAATACTTGCTAATTTCAGGACGCCCTGTAACAATAACGGCACCTTGTGCTTCTTTCAACCACTTCATATATGGTGTTGTATGATAAAGAAGATCTAATGTCTCTCGATTTGTTACAACAACAAATTCTCTAGAAGGCAAGTTGTTACCAGTCGAAATTTAGACAAGCTTGATTAAGAATTTCCTCCATCACTTCTTTTGGAATTTTTTCTTCTAAAAAACTTGTAATTTCTCTACGTTTCTTAAGCACCTGATTAAATTCCATTCTTTTCCCCTCCACAATAAAGAAATATTTTATATACATCTTTATTTCACCAAATATAGGAAAAGAAATCAATAATTTCATCTTAAGTAAAGAGATTACCCAGTCATTATACTATTTGTGACTAGGTATATAGAGATTGACAAGCAGATTCAATAGTAAAGTAAATTAATTAATCCAATTAACAAATATAAATATGGGCATTCGCCGTTGAATCAAGATAAATGCCGCATATATTAACCCAGGAAATGTAAAAAACTAACAGGAGTGATTTTATGCATTATTTTTTAATATTTACCACCAACGTTTTCACTGCTTTTAAATGTATTTAATACTTTTTGAAAAAGTTCAGGATCATTCGTAAAAACACCGGTAACTCCCCATAGCAATGCGTTTTCCATTTCTTCCTTATCATTTATTGTGTAAGGATGAATGTCAAGACCACTTTTTCTAACCTTTTCTACGTACGCTTGATCAATAGATTGAAAGTTTGGACCAATTCCGATTGCGTATTTTTTAATAGTAGCTAGCTGTTTATTCGAAATAGTAGCATTTCCTTTATAAGCTAGAAGCTGAACTAAAGGGATATTAGGATTTAATTCGTGAATTTTTTCTAAGCTCTTTGAACTGAATGATTGGATAATTACATGTTTTGTGCCTTCATTATGGCTTGAAAGTTGATAGAGATCTAGAAGTTCTAGTAGTTTTTCCTCCATATTTCGATAAACAATAGGTGATTTTGTTTCAATATAATAATTGGCTTCATTTCCAAACGTTTGAAAAATTTCTTTCAGTGTAGGTACTTCCAATCCTTTATAAGCTTCGTTCGCATATTGCGGGTACATGTCATTAAACCACGAACCCGCATCCAATTTTTTAATTTCATTCAATGTCATATCCTTAACGAATCCAGTTCCACTTGTTGTACGATTCACCGTTTCATCATGCATGGCAACAAGATGACCATCTTTTGTCATCTGAAGGTCTATTTCTATATAAGTTCCGTTTACCTTCTCACCTAGCTCATAAGAAGCAAGTGTATGTTCAGGTGCAAGTCCTGAAGCACCACGGTGTGCAACAATCAATTGGTTTGTATTAGGAGGAGATTTTACTTTCTTTGAACTTAAATTCGGAAAATTCAAAACGATGAGAACTGTGACTGTTATACAGAAAATTAATGCGGCAAAACGTTTGATTTTCATACAAAAAACTCCCATAAATAAGTGTCACTTCTCACTTTAAAGGGAGTTTGTAAATCTTCAACTGCTTTTTGTAAATTTTCTAATCTTATATTTACTATCAATTTTTTGGTAGTTCAATCAGTCCACCTGAAAAATTTTATACCAATGATTGCTGAAGCAACTAAAATCACAGCTAAAACCCCCATATCACCCAAAGCCTGAGTTGTGAAAAGAGTCCCGTTCCATCCATCTCTCAACACATTTACAACATAAGTTAAAGGAACAAAAACAGCTATTTTTTGTAAAATTTCTGGTAGAGCTTCAAGTGGAAGTGTTGCACCTGATAGAAACATCATTGGATACATGGCGACCATTGCAATTCCTAGCGCTGTTTGCATTCTTTTCACTAGGCTGGAAACGAGAAATCCTATTGAAAAAAATGTAATTGAGCAAAATGTTAATGAAATCAAAAATTCGATGGGACTCTTTGTTAAATTGGTATCAAATCCAAACTTGGATATAAGCAAAATTTCTATTACTCCTACATAAATCGCAAAAAATCCTTTAATAATAGTTGCCGTAAAAATTGCATTCTGATTAATTGGCGTTCCTTTAAGCCGCTTGTATACTCCTTTTTCACGGTCTATCACAACTTGAAGCCCCATTGAGAAAAAAGCTGTTGTAAAAATAATAATCGCAATCATACTTGGAATATAAGCCTGAAAATAATCCAACCCATCATAAGAGTTTGTTTTAAACATTAATCCAAAGACGACAAAACTAACTCCTGGAACAATAAACGTAAAAAGTAACGCTAGTGTTTCACGAAAAAATAATGTTAATTCCATTTTTGTATGTGTAATAACTGATTGCACTCTAACTCCTCCTTTATTGCCCTACCGCGTATTGTAAGTAAACATCTTCCATTGAGCCTTTGCAATTTAATGATTGAATTAACTGAATAGGCTCATCACATGCAACAAGTTTCCCATGTTTGATGATCGCAATTCGATCACAATGTCTTTGTGCTTCATCCATATAATGAGTCGACAGAATAATTGTTTTACCTTCCACTCTAAACTTATTAATAGCTTTCCATAATTCAAGACGTGCCTGTGGATCTAATCCCGTAGTTGGTTCATCTAAGAAAATAATCTCAGGATCATTTACCAGCGCTAGTGCGAGCGACGTTCGCTGCTGCCAGCCACCTGATAAGTTTTTAATATATTTATTGAGATATGGCTCAAGTTCAAGTGTTGAAATGATTTCATTTAAATCTCTTCTTTTTTCATAATAAGAACTAAAGAGATTTAATGCCTCTTTTACTTTAATCCGATCATAAAGAGCTGTTTGCTGAAGCTGAATCCCAATTTTTTGTTTCAATTCATTTGAAGCAGTAATCATATCCTTTCCCAATACCTTCACTGACCCAGAATCCGGTTTTATAAGCCCCATCATCATCTCTAGTGTTGTTGATTTTCCCGCTCCATTTGCCCCGATAATACCTAGTACCTCTCCTTCTCTAACCTGTAATGTCATTCCGTCAACCGCTTTAACATCACCATAGCTTTTCACAATATGTTCAAGTTCAATTACATTTATCATCTTCACAACTCCTTTTGCCTTGGCTCTATCTATAACCTTATCTTACAAACGGAGTCTTAATTTAATCTTAACTGAACCATATTTTACTATTAAACTTACAGTAATTGATTAAAGGGTAATGCAAAATAAAGAGGTATAACACGAATGTGCTATACCTCTTTAACAGGAAGTTCTATGATAAAATTCGTTTTTCCACGCACGGGCTTTGTATCGAGTATGATCTTTCCTTCGTGCTTTTCGATAATTTTTTTTGTAATAGCTAATCCTAAACCAGAGCCACCGTCATTCTTTCTACTTTTATCTCCTCTTACAAAAGGATCAAATAATGTATTGGTCAGGTCGTCTTTAATACCAGTTCCATCATCTCCAATTTCTAAAGCGATACAATTCGCTCTTTTTGTTAACGAGATAAACACGGTTGTTTGTTCGGGATTGTACTTAGCAGCATTTTCTAATAAGTTTGAAATAGCACGATATAGAAGCTTCGAGTCAAATTCATATATTAATTTAGTAGTTGGGATGTCAATGTTTAGCTCCATTTTCTTTTCTGAGAACAACTGATAATATTCTACAATAACTTCTCTGTAAAACTCACAAAGATCTTTTTTCTCTTTATTCAATTGGGAGTCCGGTGTTTCCAATTTTGAAAACATAAAAAGCTCATCAATTAATGTTGTTACTCTTACAGACTTGTCATGAATATACTTTAAATAACGTTTTTTTTGTTCTTCATCTTCCACAAATTCTTCATATAATGCTTTTGAATATCCTTGAATGGTTGTCATTGGTGTTTTTAAATCATGAGAAAGATCTGCCAGCATTCTTTTTTTACTTTCTTCAAGTTGTTCTTTTTCTCCTATCAGTCGCTTCAAATCTTCATTTAGTTCTTGGTATTTAAGCGATGCTCTCATAATAAATGGTAATATTCCTCCACCAAATAACATAGGAAGAAAGCTAAGTAGTAAATGCAGTTGATCAGGAAAAATTTCTTGATAGATAAGGTGAATACTAGATAATGTAAAAAGGCCACATAAAACGTACATCCACTTTAATGGCAATCGCACAAACAGGTACACAAACACAAAAATGATATATAAATACATAGGGTTGTAAAAATATGCAAAAATAAGAGTAATGATGATCTCACTTGTTAATAAATATTTTACTAATTTTTCACTCCAAAATATCTGCCTGTAGATGATCATAAATGCAAGCATTAACAATAAACCAGGATACTGCTTGTTTGAAGGTTCTTGTAACAAAAAGTAAAAAGGAATACACATATTAGCAAGATATATATATGGAAGAAATCCTTCTTCCTTTGGAAACAGCTTAAAACTCAAATTCATCCCTACCTCAAAAAAATAGACCTAATAAAGGCCTATAAAGTCATCTTTTCAAACTTGTATCCTAATCCTCTCACTGTTTTTATATAGGTTGGTTTTTTCGGATTTTCTTCAATCTTTTCCCTTAGCTTTGAGATATGAACATTAATGGTGTTATCTTCTTCACCACCGATGTAATAATCATTCCATGCTCTTTCAAAAATTTGCTGCTTGGTAAAAACTCTTCCTGGATAATCCATTAACATCTCAAGAATTCTATATTCAATTTTCGTTAACTGAATGACCATTTCTTGTTTTATAATCGAAAACGAATTTTCATCTAGTGTGAGATTTCCAACAACTTTTTTTCGTAATTCATGATCTTCTAGTTGTGTTTTTGCTTCTAAGGAATAGTTATAGCTCCTTCTTAAAAGAGCTTGAACTCTTGCTACAACTTCCAAAGGATTGAATGGCTTTTGAATAAAATCATCCGCTCCTAAACTAAGACCTTCTATCTTGTCTTGATCTTCTTGTTTTGCCGAAATAATAATAATCGGAATTTGTATCGTTTCTCTCACTTTTTTAATAAGTTGATAGCCATCAATGATCGGCATCATAATGTCCACAAGCATTAAATCGATTTGTTCTTTTGCAATTAGTTGAAATGCATCCATTCCATCATGTGCCTCAATAATATGAAAGCCTTCTTTTTTTAGATAAAGGCTGAGCAATTCGGTAATCTCTGGTTGATCATCAACAATTAAAATGGTTCTACTCACTGGCGGTCCTTCTCTCTCTAAATAATAGAACTTTTGTCATCTACCTTTAGTATAGCAAGCTATGAAAAAAGTGAAAGGAAAAGTTGTCATTTTTAACCAAAAAAAGCTTACCTCATTGTAAATTAAGAGGTAAACTTCCTTATAAACAGATCATTAAATAAACAAGATAGTATATTTAATATCAAAGCATTTCCTTAAATGTTCTAGCTTGTTCATCTAATTGCTGTGCTGACATGCATATGTTTTTAAACTCTTGCATTGCTTGCTCAATCAATGTTTGACTGCTTGTTATTCCTGTTTGTGAACGCTGTGTTACATCACTGATTTTAACAATTTCACCTGTAATTCCTTCAATATGTGCATTAACTTCTTGAACAGAATCTTGTACACGATTTGCTAGTTTTCGAACTTCATCTGCTACAACGTTAAATCCTCTTCCATGTTCTCCGGCACGAGCTGCTTCTATCGCTGCATTTAAAGCTAAAAGATTGGTTTGTGAAGCAATTTCACGAATTGTTTTCGTGATGTTTTCAATAGAAGAAGCTTTCTGTTTTAACATTTTTAAAATTTCTAAGTTTTCACCTGATTGTGAGACTAGCTCAGCATTCGCATCTGCTACGTCTTCACTTGTAGAAATTCCTTCTTCTGCCCGATCTAAAAGGTCAGCGGACATTCTCTTTAATCGCGAGGCAACTTCTACTGTATGTTTTTCTCGTATTGTAATATCTGTAGCAATTTTGACAACACCTTGTACTACCCCATATTCATCTAAAACTGGTGAATATGTTGCTTCAAGCCAAATATGTCGACCTGTTTTCGTTACACGCTGTATTTTTTCTTGAAAACTTTTCCCTTTCCGTAAATTTCTCCAAAATTCCAGGTACTCTCTTCCTCTAGAAAATTCTTCTGTGCAAAACTGTTTATGCAACAGATTAGGCATTTCTGACTTTTGATATTCCATTGTTTTCGCGAAGTTTTCATTTGCCCATAATACTTTTCCATGTGGATCAAATGTAATCATTGCAACTGATTTCTCGATTGCTCTTAGTACTGAAACTTCGTCTAAAACATGGGATGATTTGGAAACGCTTGCTAATTTAGATACCAGCATAATAATTATCCTCAATTCTGTCCTATTATTTTAGTAAAAAATTATTGCTCACTCATTTATCATAGTCTAAAAATACTACGATTGTAAAACTTGAACACTCTATATCTAGTCATATTTACACATTCTTAACAATTGGTCGTTTTTCTCCTATAAATATAGTGTTGTCGAAAACACGATTGATGATTCTACAATATTTAACAAAATTACTCGTAAGCTCGAAATTTGTATTAAACTTTAAAAAAGAACGCTATATCTATATACTAAAAATGTTTTAGAGATAACAACTCCTATTTTCCTTTTATTTTACGAAAGAAATGATACCTAGGAATATATCCCTATATCAATGCGACAAAAAAAACAACAGTTTCCTCTCATTTCTTCTATAAGATTTTTATTATTAGAGAATTAATCAGTAAAAAACACCCCAAAAGTTAGAATTGGTTCGTCTACCTTTTGGGGTGCACATCACACACAGTCACCGGTCTCTTTATCTATTCAAATAACTTCCATTCAACATCCGCAGAAACTACCTCTATCATCGTATCTAAATCAGACATCTCTACTTGCTGATTTTTAATTTTATCTTTGATATTTTTTAATATCTCTTCTTTTTCGTTCAATTTTTCTTCCGCTACGGTTTGAGCGAGTTTTGCAACAATGGATGAATTTTCCTCTTTAAATTCATCCATTTGATCAATAAGTTCATCAACTCGTTTAGAAATTAATTGCTCATCCTCCTCCGATAATGACTTGTTTTCCTTTAAGGATTCCAGTTCTCCTTTTGTATCCATAAACACATCAGCCAATTTTTCCACTTCCATTGCAAATTCTTCCGTTTCCGAAGTTGACATATCTAAGTCAACTGAACAACCGGTTAAAATAAATGACATTGAAATTCCAGTAATTAACATAAGCTTTTTCATATTCTTTCCTTCCTTTACACGATAATTTATTAAGCAGATTTTTCTAACTGCTCTTTATACTTCTGATTTTATTGAAAAAAAGTCATACTCAACTAGTATCTGATCGTCACTATTTTAGTCAGTAAAGGTACACAAATAGTCACTTTAATTGACAAGTACTGCTTTTCAGGTGGTGTGTTTCTGTATTATAATTTTGTATAAATCACACTAGGGGAAATTTAAAAGATGTAGGCTGTTTTTCTACCCAAAACTAAAATTGAATATAAGTGAGGTAGAAAAATGGGAACAACATCTTTTAGACACCTTTGGCTCGGACAGTTACTAGCAAACAGTGGTGATGTGTTTTACATTGTTGGGCTTTATGGCCATTATTCATGAGCAAACAGGTTCAGCTATGTATTTAGCGGTTGTACCGTTTATCATCACTGTTGCAAAATTCAGTAGTGGCTTTATTGCACCGCTGCTTTTGGATCAATATCGATTAAAGTCGCTATTAGTTTTTTCACAGCTAGCTAAGACATTGTTACTTTTCACAATGCAAATGGTAACAATCACTTTCTCATGGAATCTCGTCATCACCTTTGTTCTTGTATTTTGTATTTCTTTTTTAGATGGATGGGCAACACCTGCGAGAAATGCAATGCTACCTCGTCTTGTCCATAGAGATGATTTAATAAAAGCGAACAGCTTTGTTGCTACTTTGGATCAAACTGTTCAACTCGGAGGATGGGCATCTGGCGGAATATTAGTTGCTCTAATTGGCGGAAATCAAATGATTTGGCTCACTCTATGTTTATTTGTTATTTCTACTTTTTTTATGAGATTGCTCAAAGATGATACTGAACAAATTGGTGAGGAAGACAATACAACGGTGCAATCTAAGTGGCAATCACTAAAAGAAGGTTGGCTTTTCATTTGGAAAGTTCCGTCAATACGTTCAATTCATTTGATTTATGTTTTTGAATATTTTGCAAGTGCAGTGTGGATAGCAGCGATTCTTTATGTTTATGTGGAAGAGATCCTAGGAAAAGATCAGTCATGGTGGGGTTATATTAATGCGACCTTTTTTCTTGGTCTTGTTATTGGAGGCTTTTTGCGGTGAAGTTTGCCAAGGTTGTTGATTTGCATCTTCCTTATGTGATCATTATTTCTTCATTCGTAATTTGTCTAGGCACACTTACCTTTGGTTTAAATTCATCACCAATAGCAGCCCTCTTTCTTTCAGCATTATGTGGATTTTTAGAGCAGGTAAAAAGCATTTCCTTACAAACGTCTTTACAAAGAGCGGCTTCAATTCATCAATTACCTAAAATTTATGCGGCACAAGGTGCATTGCTTTCTCTAGTTTTTGCTGTTTCTTCTGTTATATTTGGATTTTTAACAGAGTTGTACTCTGTTAGTTTTTCATTCATCATAGCAGCATTATTATTGTTTAGTTCAGGAATATATTCAACTATTAAAAAGAAACTACTATCATCGTAGTTATAGATTGCTAAAAAGATTTAGTAAAGTGTAACGGGTTAGGTTTTCGAATAGCACACCAATGTCCGAGAGGCGGATAAATATAAGCGGAGCTTTTCCGTTTAAATGAAGAATGGAACTTGGTTTGGACGATATAAGCGGAATTTTTCCGTTTAAGCAAAGAAAAATGGTCCATTTTCATCTTATTCGATTAAATAGGTGGAATTTTTCCGTCTATTTAATCAATTTTTCATGCTTTTAACACATTAAGAGAAATTTCTCCGCTTATTTAGCAGCTGATTTCCTTGTAATTTGTAAATTAGGAAATTTCTTAAACCGGATGCCTATCCTGATACACATGTCACCAAGCACTTTCCTTTGCAGATTTCCTTGCCAAATCGTTTTTTAAGCCTGGTGGGAATTACTATTTGAAAAACAATGTTAATTCGTATTTTGTACTTCAAAACTGATCCTTTTAGTAAAAATGACGTATCCTTTTTTGTTTCAAAGTAAACGCAAAACCAAGTAAATTTTCCCTAATCTTCAAAATAAAACAAACCTCATGAATGAACAGAGGTTTGCTTTATTTTGAGTATAGATATTTCTCGGAAAATAGAGTCGTCCAAGCTATTCTCCGCTTTCTTGTTTCTCCCACTTTGCAACTTCCGAACGTACCAAAGGAGCAACTTCTTTTCCTAAAAGTTCAATCGCTCTCATCACATCATCATGAGGCATGCTGCCAACAGGTACATGTAACATAAAACGAGTGATTCCTACATTTTTTCGTAGGTAAATGATTTTCTCAGCAACCGTTTTTGGATCTCCTACATATAAGGCACCCTCAAGAGTGAGAGCTGTATCAAAGCTTCCTCTTGTATATGGACTCCAGCCGCGTTCTTTGCCTAATTTGTTCATCACATATTGTGTTGATGGGAAAAATTTATCGGCTGCTTCTTCTGTTGTATCTGCAATAAACCCATGAGAATGTGAGGCAACGGTTAACTTTGAAATGTCGTGGCCAGCATGAGCAACAGCCTTTTTATACAATTGTACAAGTGGCTCAAATTGTACGGGCATTCCCCCTATAATAGCCAATACGAGTGGTAACCCCAGAATACCTGCACGAATAACAGATTCAGAATTCCCTCCACTTCCTATCCAAACTGGTAAAGGACCTTGAACTGGTCGGGGATAAACACCTCGGTTATGTATAGCTGGGCGATGTCCACCTTTCCATGATACCTTTTCAGATTCACGGATTTTTAATAATAATGCAAGATTCTCTTCGAACAATTCATCATAATCTTTTAAATCAAAACCGAATAAAGGGAATGATTCAATAAAAGAACCTCTTCCTGCCATAATTTCTGCACGTCCATTTGAAATGGCATCAAGTGTTGCAAAGTCTTGAAAAACCCGAACTGGATCAGCTGATGATAACACCGTAACCGCACTTGTTAGACGAATGTTCCTAGTTTGCGAGGCAGCAGCCGATAGTATGACTGCTGGACTGGAAGATGCAAAATCTTCACGATGATGTTCACCTACTCCAAATACATCTAGTCCAACTGAATCTGCAAGGACAATTTCCTCTACGACTTCTCGTATTCTCTCAGCATGACTTATCGCCTTGCCTGTTTTCAAATCTGGTGTTGTTTCAACAAAGGTACTTACTCCTATTTCCATTGTTGTTCCTCCTACTTTTATGGATAATTAGAATTATAGCAAAAAGTATGATATTTCTCTTTTTATAAGTACTTTTACTTAAAAGTAAATAGTATATTCACCTTCCCTCTTTTAACATAATTTCTAAACTTAAATATCTTGTTCAACACCATTAAATTAATTATTCAAAGCAGAGAAATAGGAATGGCCAAGGACCATCCCTATTTCTTATCATCCTAGTTTATGGTTTTGCACATTTCTTACTTACCATCTACCACTTCTTTAAAAATCTCATACGAACGTTTTTGTTTGTCTTGATCATAGATATAGGAAACAGCCATGATTTCATCAACATTATATTTTTCTTGAAAGTTTGTTAGTTGTTGACGAATTGAATCCTTACTACCAAGCAACGTGACACTGGACATAGATGTAGCCATTTCTCTTTCATGAGGCTGCCATAAGTCTTCCATACTTTCTACTGGTGGTTGTAATGGATTCTGCGTTCCGCGGACAACATTTAAGAAAAATTGTTGCATTGAGGTTTGTTCTCTTCTAGCCTCTTCGTCACTTTCTGCTGCAATCACGTTTAAACATACGGTCATATATGGTTTATCTAAATATTCAGATGGTTGGAATCTTGCTCGATAAATTGAAATAGCTTCCTCCATATATCGTGGAGCAAAATGTGAAGCAAATACATATGGTAAGCCTAGTTTAGCTGCTAAGTATGCAGAATCTGTTGAAGAACCAAGAATATAAATAGGAATGTTTGTCCCAACTCCTGGATGTGCTTTCACATAATCTTGGCGCTCCACCGGACCAAAATAAGTAAGTAATGAGTTAACATCTTCCGGAAACGTATAAACTGAATCGTTTTGTGATCGTCTTAGTGCACTTGCTGTCATCATATCTGTGCCTGGTGCACGACCTAAACCTAAATCGAGACGGTTTGGATAAATAGTAGCCATTGTTCCAAATTGTTCAGCAACAACCAGTGGAGAATGGTTCGGTAGCATAATTCCTCCCGATCCTACACGAATTCTTTCCGTGTTTTCTAGAGTATGTTTAATTAAAATGGATGTAGCAGAACTAACAAGTGTTGATGTATTATGATGCTCTGCAATCCAATATCGTGAGTAACCCATTTTTTCTGTTGCCTGCGCTAATTCAACCATCGAATCGATTGCATCTTTAGCTTCCTGTCCTTTGCGAATAGGCACCAAATTCAAAACCGAAACAGGTATTTGTATATTTGACATAGTAATTGTCCTTTCTTCATCAAGTTCTTTACTATCGTACCAATTTAAATCGAAGAAAAAAATTTTATGCTTACTACTTTTCAATTTGAAATTCGAAGTCTTTTTCCTTGACCTGACCCCCAATATATGTCCTTTCAACAAATTTAACTTCCTCATTCTTCATGTAAAGTACTGTCGAAGATCTTGTACCATATTCCGGTGTTCTTATAAATAATGGAGATAGCTTTCGTTCCCATTCGATAGATACACCAGTACTTGGTAATTCTGAATCGGCAGCTGGATCTGCATATTGTAGGCTTGAAAACAAACACTCTGTCAATTTTTCACCTGCTTGATTTAAGCAGCTTTGTAAACCTTCCTTCCCTTTACGAACTTTTGGCCATGGTGTATCAAGTAAAGAATTACTTAATCCATACAAACCCGGTTGAAGTAATTTTATTTCATTTTCTACGTTTGAATAATAGTAAAGTGCATCTTGATTTCCAACAAGTAAATTAAATCCTGGATAATGTTCACGATTTTCTTGAATGTTATCTAAGTAGTCCTCGGGATTTTCATTGAATTGCAGAAATTTGCTCACTAGTTCCCCCCGAGATCGTAGCTGTTTATTTTCTTTTGCCGGTTCTCTGTAATTCGTAAGCGCTGCAAAACGACCGTTCTTTGTAACTCCCATCCATGTTCCCATTTTTTCTAAGTCTCTTCCTGCTAATATATTTGATGCATCTTCCCAAAAACCAGCTTGAGCTGTAGGTCGTTTATAAAATTCATCTCGATTTGCAGAAAGTATTAGACGATAAACAGGATCTATTTTGTACGCAAAATTAATTAAGCACATTTATATCACTTCCTTACAACCAATTGTGGTCTTATTGTTTATATTTTACAAAAAACCAACCATTACTTCCTCTAAAGTGACTTTTTCAAACACAAAAAGGCTGCTGTTTAACAGCAACCTTTAATAAAAATAGCTTTTATTAGATTAAACGTGTTGTGACAATTCCTTCAATTTGAGTGATTTTCTCTTCCAGTTGAGGGATAATGTCACCATTTACTTCGTTGTCAATATCAATCATTGTGTACGCATACTCACCACGGCTTCTGTTTACCATGTCTGCAATGTTCAAGTTATAGCTTGAAATAGCTTGAGTGATTTGGCCAACCATATTTGGCACGTTTTTATGGAAAGTTGCTACACGACGTTTACCAGCGTATGGAAGAGAAGCATTCGGGAAGTTCACAGAATTTCGAATGTTTCCTGTTTCTAAGAATTCCTTCACTTGACGTGCTGCCATAATTGCACAATTTTCTTCAGACTCTACCGTAGATGCACCAAGATGCGGAATAGGTACAACGTTGTTCATTTTTAAGATGTTTTGATTTGGAAAATCTGTTATATATTTTCCTACTTTTCCACTCTCTAAAGCAACCTTCATATCATCTTCGTTTACAAGCTCACCACGTGAGAAGTTCATAATATGAACACCTTGTTTCATGATGCTGAATGTTTCTTGATTAAACATACCTCTTGTGTCGTTAGTTAGAGGAACGTGTACTGTAATATAATCAGAGTTAGCAAAAAGTTGCTCAAGGCTCATTGCACGTTGAACTTTACGAGATAAATTCCAAGCAGTATCTACAGAAATGAATGGATCAAATCCGATAACATCCATATCTAGTCCAAGGGCATCATTAGCTACAAGCGCACCAATCGCGCCTAAACCGATAACTCCTAGCGTTTTACCTTTAATCTCTTTCCCAACAAATTGTTTTTTGCCCGCTTCGACAAGCTTAGGAATTTGTTCGCCTTCACCATCTAATGTTTTCGTCCATTCAACACCTGCAAATAGATTACGTGAAGAAGCCATTAACGTAGTTAGAACCATTTCTTTTACTGCATTTGCATTCGCACCAGGAGTATTGAATACAACAATACCTTGCTCTGTGCATTTATCAACTGGAATATTGTTTACGCCCGCACCTGCACGTGCAATAGCTTTTAAGTTGTTTGCAAATTCCATTGAATGCATGTTAAAGCTGCGAAGAACAATTGCATCAGGATTTTCACTATTATTATCGATAGTGTAATTACCTTTGTTAAATACATTTAAACCAACTTCTGCAATGTTATTTAACGTTTTAATTGTCTTTACTTTTTCTAATGTTGTTGTACTCATCTTTCGATCTCCTCTTTTCATCTGGTAAGTTTTCAAATTTTATGAATATTTTCATTTTAATAGAATAATGGAATTATAACATAGTTTACTCGAATTATCCTCTCCTATTAAACAGAAAAAGGCAAGGGAAGATTTCCCTTACCTTTGCCCAGGCGAACGGCTTCGACACTATGTGCTCCCTCACGGTTATCCGTGTTTCGCCAGTTACACATAGCCTTTTGAATTAAATACATTTTAACACAGTTGGCGTGAACTTCAACAGTTATTTTAAGAATATTCTTGTTTAAACTTTTGAGTACTATTTTCTGTTATTTCATACTAAATAATTAAACGTTTCCATAATAATGTCGTTAGTTTCTACCCTTGTACCATTTTATAGATTACATCATTTCCTGGGTAAGCGCATATACTGACTTATTTCTCCAAATATTTTAACATGCTACAGCAAATAATCTTCTAGTATAAATTATCAAGATTTTGAGTCAGTAAAAATATACTTTGCGGTTACTTCCATCAATTTCTCAATCTGATGTTTATCTTTGCTGAACGTTGATGAAGTTACTAGTCTATTTTTTTCGTCAAAGTATTTTCCTGTAACTGATTGTAACTCAGGTGATGTTGCTAAATATAAGTAGGTTTGAGCCATTTCATCGGGAGAGATGGAAAACTTACTTTTTAATGAATACATAAATTTCATAAGTTGAGATAAGTTTGGATAACGTTCAATATCAACTTTCACATTGGTAACTCTTATACAATTCACTGTAATTTTTGTGTTTTTCAACTTATCGGACAGCCAATATGTGTACATCACTTGAGCAAGTTTTGATTGATAATACGCTGTTTCAACTCGGAATTTTTCATTGGTAAATTCAGGATTAGCAAAATTAATTTTTAAAAACGGGTGTAACACTAATCCTTGTGAAGCAATTGTAATAATTCGACCTTGTTCACTTTGTTTTAGTTTATCTAGTAATAATTCTGTCAACAAAACAGGTCCAACGTGGTTAGTTGCCCAAACAGTTTCGATGTTTTCATCTGAATATTGAGGTGCTTTTCTACTAATATCAAAATCAGCTGCATTATGAATAAGAATGTCGATTTGGCTGTGATTAGATATGAATTCATTAACTGCAGATCTAATACAACGTTGAGAACTCATATCTAGTAGTAATAATTCCACAGAATTGCTATTACTTTTCTCCTTGATTTCTTTTAATGCAACCAACCCTCTTTTTTCATCTCTGCAACCGATTATAATTTTCAACCCATGTTTTGCTAGTTGAATGGCTGCAGCTTTTCCAATCCCCGAATTTCCACCAGTTATCAAGCATGTTTTGCTGGCCATACGTTCACTCCTTTCACTTGGCAAAACGTCTTTGATAAAACTCCATCTTTATTATCGCAAAATAACAAAACTGAAATTCAGTTAACATAATATTATTATCATCACCTAAATTGTAGATTTTGAATAGATTACTATTTCACCACCCAATGATCTGGTGTTTTTAAACCAAGTGGTAACCTCGTATCACGATTTCCATTAGCGGAATTTACTTGAGCTTGCGTTAGAAAAATACATCCCATTAAATTTGCTCCACTTAAGTTAGCATCGCGTAAATCTGCCCCAAGAAGGTCAGTTACTCTCATATCAGCTTCTCTTAAATCAGCTGCAATTAGCAGTGCTCCTCTTAAATTTGCTCCTTTTAGGTTTGCTTTTCTTAACTTTGCACCTATAAAATCGCTTCTTTTTTCATGTCTTTTTTCAGCTTTGTTTACTTGTGAACGAACTAACTCACTTACCTTTTGTAGTAACTCACTTACACCAGCTCTATGAACATGGAGATTCAACTCGAGTATCGACTTAGGATTTTGAGCAGTGAGAGCCTCTGTTTTCTCAAGCATATCTCTTAGATCTTTATAAATAGCTTTAGCTTCTGCTCGCTGCAATGCTTCTGTTAAGTAACAAAGCATTTCATGCAGTTGCTGCATAATTGGAAAAACATCGTACATTTCTTTCGCTATTGCTGGGTGTTCACGCCAATCTTTCCCTTTGTATGTTATTTGGGAAACCTTCTGTCCTGCCCCAAAGCATTCATAAACTGTACACCCGCGATATCCTGTATTTCTTAAGTTTTTATGAATTTTACAGCGATAATCTTCTTGAAGATTTTCACATGGAGATCCACTAGCTTTATCTTTTGCAAAGTCTGCTGATTTCGTATAAGGTAAGGCCACACAACAAAGCCCAAAACAATTTACACAATCAGCGCTATATTTTTCACTATTTAGTAGTTTCGTAGACAAGAATTACACTTCCCTTTAAAAAGCCTCGTTATATCTAAAATTACCTTGCAATAATACCATATCATAACAATTGTAGGTATAATTATCACTATCTTGTAATAAAAATGTTTCCATCCTTAATAAACGCCTTTTTTACTTTAATTCGAGAACCAATAGTAGTAGCTTAATGGCACAATGCTTACTAACATGATGAACCTACTATGCTTTCTTTTCTGCTTATTTTCAGGGTTGCTTCTGCCAAAGAAAAAATAAAGTGATCCTAAAATAAATACAACATAGGCTAGAATTTTTAGTAAAAGATCCATTTTTCCTCCTTAACTTAAAAAAAGAAAGCTATCACATTGAGAGCTTTCTTACATATAATTCAAGCTTAAGCCAACATAAATACATGCAGTTACGGCAATAAATCCAGAGAAAAATAAACCCTTATGTAGCCTGGACCAGTTTTTCATCCAACCCCATCTTTTTTGTTCAACATCAAGCCAAAAGAAATCAAGAACAATGGCTGCGATTAATATAAGATAAACAGTAAATGCTCCCATCTGCATTGGAACCCCTCCTACCATTTAGACCTTAACTCATTATAACGTTTAATTGTATTGTTTTCCAATATTTTTCCATTTTCTATCACCAAGCAAAAATACTTTTGAAACTCATTACATTTTTTCATAAAGTCTCCCCATAATCAGGGTATGATAATATTGTCCATCAGAAAGCAACTTATCATTTTTTAGTATGCCTTCTATTTCAAAACCGAATTTTTTGTAAAGCTCTATGGCGGTAACATTGGTTTCTAAAACACTAAGCGTTACTTTCCTGATACCAGTAGAATCAGCCCATTTTAGAGATTCGTCTAAAAGATTCCTTCCAATACCATATCCCCAAAATTCCTTTAATACACAAATTCCAAATTCCACCTTATGAGCTAATCTTTTTAGCTCACTTCCTTCACATCGTGAAAAACCTACAATTTTGTTATTCACTTCAACAACCAAAAAAAGGTTGCATTGCTTTTCAGTATCTTTTTTTATTAACTGTTTAAAACCAGCTTCATCTATATATGCTTCACCGGGTTCTCTGTCTAGATTTTCCGTTTCACCATCAATCTTAACTCTCAGTTCTGATAAGACTAATGCATCGTTTTCTTCTGCGGATCTAATCATATACTTCAATTGATTTTGTTCAAATTCTTGTTGCTGTATCTTCATTTTTATTTCCTCCGATTGCTGTTACCTCATAATATTTAAACTTGGCCATAGATACAATTCCAAGGACCGGTCCAATCGCTAATAGTGTGAAAACCCACTCCCACCCCATAATTTTTTGTAAAACTGGAATAAGATTAATTGAAAATATAGTAATTAGAAATCCAATACACATTTGAAAAGTTAATGCTGTTCCTACATAACTACTATCTGATACCTCAGAAACAGCTGCTGAAAATTGTGCTGAATCTGATATAACAGTCATCCCCCAAATAAATGATACTACGAGAGTCAGCCAAATAACCTGACCATATGTAAAACCTATCAAAATAGAACATATTGCACTTATCATCATCGAGATCATTGTAAGATTAGATCTTCCAATTTTATCAGAAATAATGCCTCCTAACACACATCCAATTCCTCCTGCAATTCCAATAGATAGAAATGTGGAAAAGGCGATAATCCAAGGTGAAACCCCAGGTGAATTGTTGTAAAAACTAGCAGCTAAGAATGTTGGCAGCCATGTCCACATCGCATACAATTCCCACATATGCCCGAAATACCCATAGTTCGCTAGCATTACAGGTTTATTTTTTACAACTTGATGAATAAATGTAATGGAAAAAGGAGTTTTTGTCGAAGTTATTGTTGGATCTTTTACAATAAAATAGATAATAATTGCTGAAAGAAAGGAGAGTACAGAGCTCGTGATGAGTACCAACTGCCATTGAAATGATGAAAAAAACATTAACACAAAATGTGGTAAAGAGGAACCTAGTGTTAATGCAGCTATTAATATACCAATAGCAAGTCCACGCTTCCTAGGGAACCATTGAGATAATATTTTAACAGCTATAGGATATACACCAGCAAGGCATACACCTGTTAAAACTCTTAATAGAATTCCGAGTAAAGCCTGGTCAACAAAGATGAGAATTCCATTAAAAAATGAACCACTTAATGCAGAAATAGCAAAAATTTTCCGGGAATGAAAGCGATCTGCCATACCAAAATAAGCACTACAAAATGCTCCTACTACAAAGCCAAGAGGTACTGAAGCTGATAGCCATGCTTCTAATTGCGAGGTAATATCCCAAAAGCGAATAAGCTCTGGTGCTATAGCTGATGCACTAAACCATAAGCTCAAGGCGAATAAGACAGAAAGACCAACCCAAAACAATGTCCTCCATTCTTGTGATATCATAGGGACCTCCCTTACGTTCTTGATAACGGTTTCAAAAAGTGTGAGTGTGTTGACTTTTAGCTGTTATCTCTAGAATGGATTAAAGAGTAACTTTTATATAGTCCTTGTAACTTCGATAAAGAAATATGTTTTTTTCCTAATTTTAGCATATGTTGTTGAAGCGGATGTTATTTTTTTTATTTTATTTAGGAAAAAATCCATTGTTGAGTTAATTTAGCGAATTTATTTAGTTAAGGTAGTGGTGTTTTTGGGGACACATTCTGTTTTAATGGCCTGTTTTCTGTCCCGATTCCCGTTGTATCGAGACATACCATACTTGCTTCAACGAGGTTCTGTCCCCATTCTCCTTCTATCGAGACACATCTTGCTTGCTTCAACCGTTTCTGTCTCAGTTCTCCTTCTATCGAGACACACCATACTTGCTTCTCACGTTTTCTGTCCAGATTCCTCATTTATCGAGACACCCCATACTTGCTTCAACCAGTTTCTGTCCCGATTCTCCTTCTATCGAGACACATCATGCTTGCCTCAACCAGTTCTTGTCCCCATTCTCCTCCTATCGAGACACACCATGATTGCCTCAACCAGTTTCTGTCCCGATTCCTCATGTATCGAGACACATCTTGCTTACTTCAACCGTTTTCTGTCCCCATTCTCCTCCTATCGAGACACACCATGATTGCCTCAACCAGTTTCTGTCCCCATTCTCCTCCTATCGAGACACACCATGATTGCCTCAACCAGTTCTTGTCCCCATTCTCCTCCTATCGAGACACACCATGATTGCCTCAACCAGTTTCTGTCCCCATTCTCCTCCTATCGAGACACATCTTGCTTGCTTCAACTGTTTCTGTCTCAGTTCTCCTTCTATCGAGACACACCATACTTGCTTCTCACGTTTTCTGTCCCCATTCTCCTCCTATCGAGACACACCATGCTTGCTTCAACCAGTTCCTGTCCCGATATGAAAACAACGCTCTTCACAAAAATAACCCAGCACCTATTTCAAGTGCATGGGTCATCTACTCTATAAATTATAACAACGCATCAGCTTCTACGATTTCTAGCGTAAGGTTTCCTGAAGATGATAAGTCAATTTCATATGGTGCTACTTCCTGGTCTTCTTCGTCACGAATGATCCGTATTTCCGGACGTCCTACTGAATGGAAATTGTATTTAGTGACAATTCCTGTTCTTCCGTCATTTAATTTAACAGTTAGTCCTTGTGGATAGATCGCAATGCAGTTTTTAAATAACTTCAATTGGTCTGTATCAAACTGCGTGCCACTTCCCGAATACAAAAGCTCCATTCCCTGGTGTGGAAGCATAGCTGGGCGATAGACTCTGTGACTTGTTACCGCGTCGAACACATCGGCCACACTTAAAATTTTTGCATAGGGATGAATTTCGTTTTCTTTCAGTCCCCTTGGATAACCTGCTCCATCAATTCTTTCATGATGTTGAAGAGCACAATGTGCAACAACAAAAGGTACTTCATGTACTTTTCTTAAAATATCAAAACCTAGTTGTGAATGTGATTTCATTTGTTCGAACTCTTCTTGTGTTAATCGACCAGGTTTGTTTAGCACTTCAGGTTTTACAAAGATTTTTCCAAGATCATGTAATAATGCTCCTAAACCAATCTCCTCGATTTCGTTTGTTTGAAGACCGTTTTTAATTGCAAGCTGACACGAATAAATTGTTACGTTCAAGCTATGGGTATACACATGACTTTCATGTATTTTTGTGGTAGCAAGCAGATTTAGGACTGTTGGGTTTTCAGTTAAGATTGTCAAAATATCCTTGAATATTCGTTGAAAATTTCTAACTGTTTTTTCCGTTTCAATCATACCCTTAACAGTGGGTTTTGTCATATTTATATCTGCAATTGTATTTAATCCATCAGTAATGACATTCGTTGCTTCATTTAATAGTTCAACTGGTATAGATTCAATAATATCGATACCTTCTGATGCTGTATCTTCTATGTAAACTGTATTAATATTAAGATTTTTAAGTCTGTTAATAAAGCTATCAGTAAGTTCAGTTCCCTTTGTTAGTAGAATTTTGCCATTTTCACTATAAATAGATTTTCCTAGCTTTATTCCTGATGAGCATCGCTCTAATCTAACTAAACGCATTCTTTCTTGCTCCTGTCTCACATGTATTCCTTGAAAAAGTTAGGATTAATGCGTCTTCACTATGTGTAAGGTCAACCAGCACATTAATTCTTTTCTAGATGTCTCTTTCTTGTCATACTAAATGTCTCTTACTGTCGATTATAGTCAATTTTTCTTTATATTTCAATGAAAGTTCGTGATCATCATACTTAGGAAATAAAATAAAAAAGTTCACAATCGCTAATTACTATATCAAAATAGCAATATGTTATCCCTACTTTAAAGTCAATAGTTTTTTTTCCAACTTACGATAATAACCACTACTCACAAATCCCTTAGCACCTCGTAGTATTTCATTTGAATAATGTTCAGGTGGTGCAACTTCTTCCTTCTTATTCATAACAAGAAATGTAAGGACATTTTTATGCAATACACCATTTATTTCTACATTAATAAATGCAGGCCGGTAAATGTTTGCCATTACACCTTCTCGTTCATACAAATAATGTAAGGCTTCTTGATTAATTTCATATACTTTTCCTTCAACAATATCATCTGCTTCTATCATATCCGCGCGGCTTCCATCTTGAAAATGAACGGTATAGGCTAAAGAAAAATTTGTGGCAAGACCACAGCCTACGATGTTTTTAAACAAGTGATCTACTTTTCCCAGCTTGAATCTTTCATTGTCCATACATGAACCATAAGCAAAATAAAGTAATTTAGATTTATTTGTATATAAGTGACGTTTCCAGTCACCACCATTAATCATAGACAGATTTTCTACTTTCTTATGTAAGTAACTATATACAATGGCTTGTTCTGAGTGATGATCAGTAAAAATGGTTTGGGTTATCCGTTCGTATTCGTTATCGATTCCTTCTGCTTCGTAAAACTCTCTAGCCAATCTAGCTTTTTTAATATAATTTCATTTACTTCATATAACTCCCCGTATATTACATTTACTTTATCTGTAATCATCGCTGGATAACCTAAACCTGTATCGAAAAGAATTCCATGTGTCCAGCATTGCCTTGCAAGACACACCGCTCCATTTAGAAAATGATGATTGAATTCATGTTCACGGAGTGTACCATAAACAAAAACCTTATATGTTTTTTCCATAAGAAAATGTCCTCCTCTGCATATCATCGTTACTTACAATGGTATCATGAAAAATCTAACTAAGGAGGACCTTTCTTATGTTCATAAGATTAACCTGTTATTATAATCCTCCACAAGTTGACTGTTTCGTTTCCTCTGACTTAGTTGGATCAGATGAAGTTACTGATTCTAATCCATAACCTGTAGAGCTCATTTCTAAGTGTTCCTCTTTTCTTTTACCGTCTAGACTTAAGTTTTCTCCAAAATGATCTTTTTCCAAAGTTTTCATTCCTTTCAAACTCCAAAGCACCTACCAACATGGTAGATGCTTTGGGTTCATTATTTTAGAAGTTTTGTTTTTTTGGTTGCTGTGATTTTGAAAAGATATTGTTATTGTTATTTGCTGATTGAGTTGGTTCTAATTTTCCCATTCCTTGCTGAATACGCATGTCTTTAGGATTTGTTCCATGCATATAAGCAGGCCCTGGTTGTAATTGTGGCTTTTGTCCCATTGGCTCTGGGTGTTGGATATATTCAAAATTCGCTTGTCCATCTAATGTTGGTCCATGTGCCCAGTTACCAGTGCTGCTGTCTTCTCCTTCAGAGAAGTTCATAAATGAGTATGATACCTCTTGTTTCTCATACTCTTGGTTAAAGTTACTTGGTACAATTGCACCTTGTGTTTGTTCAATTTCTTCAATGGCTGCCATCCACTGGTTTTGGTGCATCGTATCACGTGCAATTAAGAACGATAGCATATCTCTTACCCCAGGGTCTGTTGTCATTTCATATAAACGACAAACCTGAAGTCTACCTTGTGATTCAGCATTTAAATTTGCACGAAAGTCTGCTAATAAGTTCCCACTTGCAATTGTGTAACGAGCTGTCCAAGGGAAGCCAACACTGTCATTTGGTTGTGCCCCAAGGCCATTTACAATAGCGTGTTGAGGGTTCATTCCACCTAGTACAGCTTCAACTGCAGGATCTTTTGCACCCTGTTCTTGGTCTTGTACTGGTGCACCGTCAAGTAGTTGGGCAATCATTGTTGCGATCATTTCTACATGGGCAATTTCTTCTGTTGCAATATCCAAAATCATATCACGGTACTTTCCTTCAGCACGACAGTTCCAGCCTTGAAAAAGGTACTGCATCATAACTGACATTTCCCCATATTGTCCACCAAGGATTTCTTGTAATTTTTTTGCATATACTGGGTCTGGTTGACTTGGTTTTGCGTTATATTGCAGTTCCTTAACATGATAAAACATAAAATCTCTCCCTTAAGAAAGTATCGTAAAATTAACTTACTCTATTAGTGTGGGGATAGTAAGAAAAGATATAACGCCCAAATGTAACCAATACTTCATTAACTTAATCAATTGCAATTTTCTCTATGTAAAGATTGTTAATTTTTATCGAAATAAGAGGATTTTGTATTTAACTAGCCGAATACAAACATTGCTTAGGTTTGAAATTAAAGATGAAAGCAAGGTCGTAATATGCTAAATGAATTTTTATTGAATTTACTTTTTATTTTGGTCGGAATCTTCCTTCAGCATCTTTGGTCAGAAAAAACGGGTCATCACCAAAATAAAATTGTCATAGGTATTGCTTCTGCCATAACAATTACGCTTTGTATTCCTTTCCCCCTAGAAAGCTCATTTGTTGAGGATTTAAAGCTTATTCCTTATATAATCGGAGGCTTTATGGCGGAATTGTTACTTCAACCATTTTATTTGTTGTCATTGTTGTCGTATTTACCTTCTTTTATGGGGTAACTGACACATACATTACTTTTTTAATTATGTATGGGGTATTAGGGTTAGTGTGCGGTTTCATGTCTCCCACTTTCTTGAATTCAAACCTTTCAAAGAAACTTGAGACGATGGTTTATGTTACGATCGTTTTTACCATTTTCTTATTTGTGTTCACAAATAAAGAAGAAATAATCACAATTCATACCATTATGATGTTATTCTCACCAACAGTCGCCATATTTGTTGTTGGTTATATATTTGAAAGCATTCGAGAAACAATCTCTCTAAGGCAAAAAATTATTAAAACTGAAAAATCAGAAGTAGTTAGTCAACTTGCTGCTAGTGTTTCTCATGAAGTACGTAATCCCTTGACTGTTACAAGAGGATTTTTACAACTTGTGTTAGAAAGTGACACCATTGAGAAAGAGAAAAGAGATGAATATATTAAGCTTGCGATTGATGAGCTTGATACTGCTTCAAACATTATTAATGATTATTTAACATTTGCAAAGCCGGCTCCTGCATATTGGGAGTTACTTGATATAGGCATTCATCTTAAACATATTGAAGACATTATCTCCTCTTATGCGAATATGAACTCTGTAGGAATTGAATCAGATCTTGTAACATGTGTTATACAGGGCAACAAGCAACAATTTCAGCAATGTTTTTTAAACATCACGAAAAACTGTATAGAAGCTATGCCGGATGGTGGGACTTTAAACATCTATACGTCGATTTTAAATAAACACGTTTTAATTGAAATATCTGATACAGGAATTGGCATGTCACAAGAGCAAATCAATCGGATTGGGGAGCCATATTTTTCAACAAAGGAAAAAGGAACAGGACTTGGAATGATGGTTGTGTTTAGTATTATAAAGGGGATGAAAGGAAGCATTTCAATTGAAAGCAAGGGGTTGGAACAAAGTTTACAATAAAATTCCCGATTGCTGTTCCTAGATAGAGAGTGGCGTAGTCATGTTAATTTTAGATGCTACGCCTAACCTGTCTTTTATCTGTATACGTTACGTTATTACTCACATATGTAAACGACTTTTAGCCTCATTTATAGCTTTTTCTATAAATTCATCTTTTCCTTTTAAGTCATTTAAACTCATATTACCTGAGCGTAAACTTCCACTAATTTCATGGATATCTTCTGTAATAGATAAAGGAATTTGATCTTCTTCAATCATTTTACTTAATTCATCTGCAAGTAGTTTTTCCTGATTCATTTTGCACCACTCCTATTTTAAAGTCATTCGCCATTTTCTTTCTGCTTCTCTTTGGTTGCGGTTATAAATATAATCAATTTTATCGATTACTTGAGCCCCTTTTGTCATAACCACAATGGTATAGACAACACTAAATAAAAAGCCAATAATTGAAAACCAATAGATTGTATCAATTTGTTTTTCATTTCTGCGACTAGCTCGCAAAGCTTGTCCCCTCTTTCTATGAAATTTCATCTTGTCATAGTTTATCTAACAAAAGGGTTTCTATTCGTCATTAATAAGGCATGAAGCCTTCTTGGCTAATTAATATTTGATCTGAAGAAAGTGATTGTTTTAACTTTTCTACTGCAAGTTGATAGGTGTTTTTTCCGTACCATGTATCTAATTCTTCTGTTTTGTACAATTCCCTTATATTCAATCTCTCACTTCTTTTGCCTTGGCTTCCATCACCTGAGTAATCATCAACAACTATTCGACTTACTAAGCTTGAAAGAATTTTTGGAAATTCATTTGAAAATGGCAGTACTGGTGCAACTGCTACTTGAACAGGTAAATTAGCCTCTTTAAGCTGAGAAATAGCTTTTAATCTTGCTTGTATTGGTGGTGCTTGCGGAGTGAATCGTTTGCGAACATCATCATCGTCTGTTTCCACTGTTATACTAATCCTTAGCTTCTCCCTCAGCTTGTGAAACAAATCTATATCTCTGGTTACTAAAGGACTTCTTGTTTGAACAAATAAAAAATCTGGTGGATTTTCAGCCATTGCCTCAAGTAAAGCCCTTGTAATTAGTTCTTTATATTCAACAGGCTGATAGGGATCAGTACTTAAAGACATGAATATTGTTACAGGTTTGTCTCTTTTTCTTAAGTTTTTGATTTCACGAGAGAGTTTATCATGAGATTCTTGTTTTACATCAACCCATGTTCCCCACTCCTGCTTTCGAAATAAACCGACCGGACTTTGCCTTACATAACAATAAGAACAAGCAAATGAGCAGCCAGCATATGGATTCAATGAATGAGTATATCCATATAAAAACCCGCTTGTGGGAGTCAAAATTTTTTTAGGTATTTTATAATCAATAGTTGGTTTCATATTTCACCACAACTTTTTAAGGTTTAGGATTTATTCTTTTGCTTGATTAATCATTTCAAATTGACTTTTCGTCAATCCCTGTGAAATGATATCTTGAATATTATTATAATCACCTGAAATAGCTCCAAAGCCTTGAACTAGTTTTTTATGACTTGTAAAGTTGTTCGGAAAATTGTTTCCTATATTCACACATGAGGCACCTTCAACTGTTCCGATATTTAAGTTGCGAATATTCATAATTGGCGCGGGAAACTTCATGCTAGACACCTCTTTCAATAGAATAATTCCTATGCTCTCCATTTACGAAAATAGTGATTTCATTTTCCTTCACTTTTTCCTCTTTATGTTTTTCTTCCTCTTTCTTTTTTTGCTTTTCTTTCTCGTTAACAACTGTCGGATTAAAGGTTGTGCCAATATTAAGAGAACCACTGTTTTCTTTTACATCAACAGTATCAATATTAAACACTAACTCATTTAATGTTGGTTCATTCATTGTAAGAGTCTCAATATTAATTGTATTTCCCTTATTTAGTAAAAGAGATTCAATTCGTGTTAATTTGCTATTTATTTCCTCTATATTTTTCAACAACTCATCTATTTTGCTCATTTCCTTCAACTCAATTCGTATTTTGTAACGATTTATTCTGTATTTACATAGGTTGTTATATATCATAAGGATGGAGGGGTAACATGCCAAATTCAATCATCTTTAATACAATTGCAATTAATGCACAAGAAACAAACGCTGGTTTGTTTATCGGCCAAAATAATGCTAACGGTTGGGATTCACATAATAAAAATATCTTTTCGATTGGTTTAATTTTAGGAGCTTTCAATACATTTCCTGCGAACTATAATGTGATTTTAGATAATGATGCAATTGACACGCCTATAATGGCAAATGAAGTGATTCCGGCACCTGGAATGCAAGTGTAGGTGAACTTTTATGACCTATTCTAGTCCATTTGTACAATTTGATGCGATTAAAGTATATGTAATTGATACGAATTCAGGAATATTTGTTGGTACAAATACACAATTAAATTGGACTTCTTCCTCAGACCGAAAAAATGGATTTGGTTCAATTTATGGCAATTTTAATAAAGTCTCTGAAAATTTTATTTTATTTAAAGATGACGATGTGATTGATACTCCTATTAACAGAAGATAAATGCTGAATAGTATTAATTGTATAACTCAATTAGTACTATTCAGTAAAAAAACCTTGATCAATTATTTGATCATGCTTTGACATACCTATGTTTTTACCCACTTTGTTAAAATTCCCGTCAACAGTGCCAAACCCCGCCGTTTCTTTACTATAGTGCGAAAAGTTCTTTTGAAGGTTTTTCCCCGAAAAAACACCTGAAGTTGATCCTACCTCTTGAATCTTAAGTTCTCCTATTTTTATATTTACCACTGAAATGTCACCCCTATTTATTCATTGAAAAACTCAATTGGAACAGTAACATCATCTGATGAGGTACGACCTGAAGTAGGAATATTGATTTGAAGAATACCATAACGGTAAGAAGCTTTTAATTGCTGATATATAGCATTAGAAGGCATTTTTATCTTCTTTCTAAAAGATCCATAAAACCTTTCTTGTTGAAGATACTCATAGTGTGGTACTTCAATATTTGGAATCTCACCTTGAATGACTAGGTATGGGTCTTGAAGGGAAATTTTTATATCTTGTTGCGTCCTTATTCCTGGTATATCCATAATAACAACCATTTCTTCCTTAGACTGAAGGATATCTGCTCGAGGTCCAATTAAAGGATATGCATCCGATAAAACATCCCAAAAATCTTCCCCTAATACTTTCTGTGCTTCTTGAAAGGTATTAAAATTTTTGTTGTGTTTTTTCATTTCATTCCCTCTTTTGTCTTTTATCATCATGTTTATGAATGAGAATTGATATTTATGTGAAAATATCATTTGTGACCTCCACACATATTTCTATCAATCTGGATATTTTTTATCACTTATATAGTTAGAAAAAACAATAAGAAGCCTAGGGCCCCCTTCTGCTCTCTTATCTCCACAGCCTTTTCAGAGAAACCCGACTGTTAATCCAGGAATAACAGCTATTTTAGGTAGCCAAACAGGTCCTAATGATTTCTCCGTGAAAACTGTTTATAATAATGGTATTAAAATTTGCAAGAACATTTATGATGATTTCTAATATATTAAGTGTAATGCCTTTTATATATTTTTTATTAAGTATTTGAGATCCTGGCAACTCAACGCTCTAAAAATAATTGCTTCTATTTTATTCACGTAGGTATAACCCTTCTCAAACCATTTTTGATTAGGTAACTAAGAACACTCCACACCTGACTATTTCATCAATTCATTCCGATCAACTGCATGTGGTGGACGTTCCATCCACTTATGTTTAATGAGTATGCTTGCCCCATTCTCAGCAAATAAACCAACTTCACCTAATAATTTCGAATATTCTGTTGCAATATCTCGTCGCGGCTCCCAGCAATAGCTGTTCCATAATTCCCCATCCCTGCAGCAGACATCATAGATACTTGAAACATCATCAATTTATCTGAAAAAGGAGGTTCTTTTGTCACTAGCACATAAGCATCCCATGGAGTTGGAGCAGGAAGATCATCATGTTTTAAATAGTTACTCATAATTTCTGTATGTTTTTTTGCTATTTTTTTCCTTCTCTCATATAGCTTCGAACATCTTCAGTTCGAGCAACCTGTCCAAATGCTGTAACTAAAGTTCCTCCAAGGAAGTTTGTTTGTAAATTTGCATAAAAATTTGTAATCTCCATCGCTGTTAAAGGTCTTTGCTCACCAATCCAACCTGCTAAAAAAGCGTTGCTTTTCAACCATGTCTACCTCTTTTAAGTAAGGTATGTAAGGTGTTCTCACTTGCAGCCCTTTAGACAACATAATGTTTGTTGTATCATTGAATAATTCCATTGTCGAGGAGATGCATGACATAAAGTGTTCTCTTATATCATTTCGAAAAGTATGTGGAAGTAAGGCACTATAAGTAACAAGAGCTCCCTTTGCCATTTGTTTTGTATAAAAAAGGAAAAATTCATCTGTAAACAATTTTGGTGCTTTTATATCAACATCTTTTTCAGTAAATCCTTCAGGAATAGCATGTTTCTCTTCTGTAAAAATCTTTGTCACGACTGAAACATGTTGTTGAGCCAAATCTAAAGCATGCTCTAAAACAGATTTAATTTCCTTGTCTTCAACATGTGCTAAAAAATATTTATACACACAGATAAACATGCTATCTGATACATAATTAGTCCAAAGCCCACCAATCTCAGAAGCTGTTAAACGAACATGATGTGACTCCATTCTAATAACCTCCGTTTTTAATAACTATTTGTATTTTAACCAGCCATGTAAAAAGTATTTACTTTACGGAAAAACTGAATATGTAAAAAGGTAAGCCGTAAAAAATGGCTCACCTTTGTTCTTATCGTGATTCTTTTTCGTAACCTTCTTTTTTCACTTCAACATCTTTACCATTTACATCATCAATAACAGGGTGTATCTCACCTTCCATAGATGCATCAGATGCTTGTTCATGTGTTGTCGCTATTCCAGCAGATAAAGTATCGGTTGCTTGATAGTCTTTCACATCATAAATCTTTCCTGCAAGATCTTTAGTGTTTTCGTTTGCTTTATTAACCGCCATTCCTATACACTCCTTTATTATAAATCTTTATGAACGATTTTCTTTTTTTGATATATCATGATTTGGATTTGTTTGATTTCCTGTTGATGCCTCGTACCCTACATTATAGGTAACGTCTTGTTGTTCTTGTAATGCTTGAGGCATTTTGTATTGATCTGCATCTTGTTGAAACTGTTTATTATTTTCTTTCATGATGATCTCCTTTTCCTCTTAACTCTATTAACATACACTTTAAGGACCTTCTGAATTCATTATGTCCAATGAAATAAAATCAATGTACAAAATTAAATTACCTAGTGTTCAGATTCATTTCAATGTTAAAATTGATGGCTTAAACAACAAAAAAAGAGCAGAAATGCTCTTTTTTCGTATATGTAAAGAAAACTTACTATGATTAAAACTGATCATCAGGATGTAAATTATTTTGCATATATTCCTGAACATTCTTAATTTGATCTACAGTAGCAAGTTCTGTTTTATACCACCCTTTTTCATCCATTAACTGATATAATTCATAATGATTTTTTGAAGCATTATCAAAGCACTGAGTATAGATGTCCCGAAGTTCCTTATGAGTGGTTTCCAACATCGTGCTTCCTAAGCTTCGACATCTTCCTTTTTCTAGCTCCAAACAAAGTTGTACCATTTCACGATCTGTTAATCCTCGTCCTTCTATATTGTTAGGCATTGTAAAATCTCCTTTATTGCATCATTTTTGATTGATTAAAGTATTGTGATAAGTCTGCAACTTTTAGCTGATGCTGCTCTGCCATTTGCTCTAATGACTTTTTTAAGCTCTCATCTTCACAAAGAGAAGCACACCAGTTCATTGTTTTTGCTGTAATTTCTTCCGCTCTAATTTCATCTTCAATAAAAGATAATTCCTTCATTGTTAGCTGTTTCATTTTTAAGTCACTCCTACTTTAAAATCCTTCTCTTACGTTAGTATTTATCTTTATTTTATTATTATCCATAATGATGTGAATTTGGATGCAATTTCTAACATAAGGGATATCAATAAAGAAGATATTAAGAGTGCAAAGATTGGAGGAAGAAAAAACGTGAACCATTTAAAAGCTCTGGCGATAAAATCTGTTGTTTCTTTTCTTTTACTTTTTGTTGTGCTTGGCTTGTTATTTCAATATTCCCTTTCAGTTATATTAGGACTTACTCTAATTTTAGGCTTAGTTTCTTATATACTTGGAGATTTAATGCTTTTACCAAGAACATCAAACTTTACTGCAACAATTTCTGATTTTGCCATTGCAATGTTACTTACATGGTTTTACCTAGCGACGATCACAACCTATGCCACGAATGTATTTATCGCATCACTTATCACAGCAATTGGTGTTGCGTTATTTGAGAGCGTCTTCCATCGATATATGAGAAAAAACGTTTTACACGAAAAAGAAAGCCATGTGAATATAGGAAATTTACGTTACACTACTGAAGTATCGGAAGAAATTTCTCCAGATTATCATAAAATAAAGGAAGATTAAACCTAATCAAAATGATTAGGTTTTTACTTATTTTACAGGCAACACAAATTTCAGTTCTGCATATAATAAAATGAAGGATGATTTAAGGGGATTTATTAAAAATCTGGTACCTACTTTAATTATTACCAAGTAAATTTTGATCTAAAACTTCAGGATCAACACCATTTGTTATGCTCTGACCATTCATAACTAATTGATAGTCCCCAACTCCCCCACCACCTGATCCTGTTATGGCTTTGTCGATGCTTTTGGGAGAAATGCTATATGAATCACCAAAATTAATCACTCCACCACTAACACTATCAATTTTTAAATTTTTAATAAAACACGGCATTTAGCTAGCCCCCCTTTCGTTAGAGCTTTTACGCTATTGTATGGAATTTATGTATATTGTTGTGGACACGTCCCTACTCAATGAAAAGATAGACAAAGTTTTTCATACATGAAATGGGTACTTTATACAAAGCATAAGATGAAGCAAATTTCTTCGTAATAATGGAGGGTATATCATTGAGAAATGTACGTTACTTAATACAAGATGAATTTCAAGCAAACCAAGTTGCAGATGATCTCAAAGTACAACTTAACATAAACAGGATGGAAACGATTTCAATCACAAGTGTAGAAAGTCGCAATGAGGTAATTGTCCAAATTCCTGAAGCAAATGAATCAGTAGAAGAGGTTTTATCAGGCTTTATGAGGGGTTATCAAAAAGGAATGATTCTTGAATAAGAGAAAACTTGGCTTATTGACAAGCCCCTTTGAAGAAAACCTAATTTTCCTTATACTTAGCAAAATAATAAAAAAGGTTGCCAGGGCAACCTTTTTCTACTTCTTAGCACCAAGCTGCTCCTACAATGATAAGAAGAATAAATAAAACAACAATCAACACAAAAGGATTTACTCCTGCTGAAGCAACTGGAGCATATCCATATCCACATCCGTAATTACAACCATAGCCCATGTTATTTCCTCCTTTTCATATGCTAAAACATATCTTTTGTGATAATGTTTTATTTATAAATATGTTAGGAGGCTTACTTTTGTAATAGATATATACCTATATAAGGGATATTTGTTTAACTTTAGAATTCCGGTAAAGAATCTAAGTTATTACTTTTATCACCATCCGGCTCACTACGAAGAATGTCACGCCCATATTTATGAAATACATCAACATGTGCTAACCTACCATCTCTTGCCTCAGAAAGTGCTTGCATATAGTCTAACTGTCTACCAGATTCTGTTTGAAATGCGATTAAATCTCCATCATCGTTTTTTCTTACAGCAATGATTTTCTCTTGATTCGTCTTCATATCAGTTGATATTTCAGCATTAATTTCATCTTGATCTGCTTTACTTTTGTATTGATTAAACACTTCTTCAAAACGATCCATCACATAATCACCTCATGTTTCTTATTTCCAGTTGAAGTGATTTTATTCTTTCTTCTACATCTTTTCTACTTTCACACGACCTGAAAAGAACACAGCCCCTCCCCCATATCAGCAATACGATCTGGAGTTAACGCATTTACTAAATGATTTTTACCATTCAAATCAGACCATAACCCCTGGCTTACAACAACACCCGGTAAAACTTGTTCACCAACTGAAGCAGTTAATTCACACTCACCTCGCTGATTCCAAATTCGGACAGTATCACCATCATTTATACCAAGTCTTGTTGCATCAAGAGAATTGATGAAAAGCTTTGGTGTTTTCTCAAGCTTCATATGCTTATCTTGATGAGAAAATGTAGAGTTTAAGAAATTATGATTTGGTCCTGGTACGAATAAAAATGGAAAATCACTTTCCTGTAAAATCGGGATATAAGTAGGTAAAGGTGGATAACCTTCTTCCTTCATTTGCTGAGAAAATAATTCGATTTTTCCTGAAGGTGTTTTTAAGTTATCTAACAATTGACTATTTCTATTTGCTTTTAAATACCTTTTTTCTTTAGCTTTTCATAGGTTACATGCTGTAAAAAAGGATTGTTTGTTTGAATTAACGATTGTTTAATTAATTGCTCATCATTGTCTTTAAATTCTCGTTCTTCAAATTCCATCGCTTCAGCAAGCATTCGAAAAACATCTGTATTTGATTTACTTTCACCAAAAGGATGGATAACTGGCTCATGTAAATGTATGTAATGATGCCAATAGGACGTATAAAAATCAATGTTCTCAAAGGCAGAAGTTGCTGGTAAAACGATATCAGCATACATGGCAGTTTCTGTTATAAACAACTCATGAACTACCGTAAACAAATCTTCTCTTTCTAAGCCCTTCCTTACTTTATTCGCATCTGGTGCAACAACCGCTGGATTAGTGCCGTATACAAACAATGATTGAATAGGAGTATTCAATTCTAAAAGTTCTTTTCCTAATGAATTCATATTAATCGTTCTCGTATTTTGCTTTAATAAATCAGGTCGTTGTAATGCATCTGTGTTAAAAGCTAGAAATGCTGAATTTCCTTTAAGTGCACCTCCACCTTTTACATTCCATTGACCTGTTAAAGCAGGTAAGCATGAAATCGTACGAACAATCATTCCACCATTATCATGATGCTGCAGGCCATTTCCAATTCGAATCATCGATGGAGAGGTTTCCCCATACATACGGCCTAATGAATAAATATCTTCTTTAGGAACTCCTGTAATACTTGAAACAAGTTGAGGTTCATATTGTTGGACATGTTCCTCTAGTTCATTAAAACCAATCGTATATTGTTCTAAAAAAGGACGATCCACTAGATTTTCTTTATAAAGAATATGCATAATTCCTAGTGCAAGTGCTCCATCAGTTCCTGGTAATATAGGAATAAACCAATCTGCCATTTTCCCCGTTTGATTTTTATGAACATCAATCACAATGATTTTAGCACCATTTTTTCTTGCTTTTTGAGCAATCATCATTTGGTGCATATTCGTACTAACTGCATTGATTCCCCACATAATAAATAACTTAGTATCTGTCATCTCTTCAGGATCTGTTCCATAGCTCCCGCCCATTGTATAGCGATATCCCTTTGAGCCAGCTACTGAACATATTGTTCTATCAAGTTGACTTGCACCGAGTCGATTGAAAAAACGTCGATCCATTCCTTCTGAATTAATTCTTCCCATATTTCCGTAAAAACTATATGGTAAAATTGATTCAGCTCCTGCGTCAGAAATAATATTCTTCCACCTGGAAGCAATCGTATCAATTGCTTCCTTCCAGGTGATGGTCTCGAAACGCCCCTCTCCTTTTTTCCCTACGCGTTTAAGAGGAGATTGAAGTCTTTTAACATCATAGATTCTCTCTCCCATATGGCGAACTTTATTACAAATCGCTCCTTTTGTTACCGGATGGTTCGGATCTCCTTCAATTTTCCTGATTCGACCATCTTTTTTATGAAGAAGCAATCCGCACTGATCAGGGCAATCAAGTGAGCAAACAGAAGGCACGATCCCATTTTCTATGTTTTTATAAGTCTCCATATCTTCTATCCTTTCAGTTATACAAAATTGTTATATTGAGTATAACAGAATTTTCTGAAACGATTAGATAGATTACAAATGATTTGTAAAAGTGGTGGTACCCCAATGCTTAGAGGTTATCTTTGTTTCTCTTTTCCAGCCTTTGTTTTGAAGCTCTTTCGCAATTAATCGATTAAAAAAGCCATGTCCTACTAAAACAACATTATTATGTATAGATGTAAGTTCGATCATTTTATTGGTTGCAACTTCTGTTCGTTCCTTGGCACTGTTATAGGATTCGCAGTTAGAAGAATAGCCACTAAACCACAAAATTCTGAACAAAACAGCCCATGTATCTGCAGGTAATTTAATGCTTGAGAAACTTTTAGTTGTTACAGGTAATTCTATTTCACGAAAAAGACTACTAGATATTGTTTTTACACTTTTTCTTAAAAGGGATGCTGAATCAATCGATCTTTTTAAATCACTTGTGATAACAAGATTTGCTTCGTTTATTTTTTTTAATGCTTCATTCGGAAAACAGGATTCTTCAACCACACCAAGTGAATCATACTGGATCACCCAATCTGAAAATTCTCGGAATGTAATCCTTTTTTTACCATCTAACTGAGAGCGTCCATGCCTGATTAATGTTATCTCCATTGCTTACTTACCAAATGCAAAAATTAATTCTGTTTCACAAGCGACTTTCCCATCCACTGATGCAATTCCTCTTCCTTTTCCAATCGAACCTTTTACACGCGTAATTTCCACTTCCAGCTTCAATTGATCTCCTGGTTTTACTTGATGTTTGAACCGGCAGTTATCAATTCCGGCTAATAGCCCCAACCGGCCTTCGTTTCCTTCTTTCGTTAACATGGCAACCGCACTCATTTGCGCTAATGCTTCTACTATTAATACACCCGGCATTACTGGATATTCAGGAAAATGCCCCATGAAAAATGGTTCATTTCCTGTAACATTTTTCATTCCAACGGCACTCTTACCTTCTTCAATCTCTGTCACTTTATCTATCAATAAAAAAGGATAACGATGTTGTATGATCTCTTTTATTTTATTATTATCTACCATTTTATTCCTCCTTGAATTTGCTTGTAAACATTTTAACACTTGTTATTAGAACTTGGTACTAATACTTTATAAAAAAAACTCAGTGTTTCTTTATACACTGAGTTTTCTATATTATAAGTGACATTCCAGGAGCATCTAGCTCTCTTTCTTCAAATCCTAATTTTTTATAAAACTGCTGCTTTCCTTTTGCAGAAAAAAGCTGAACAGATTGTATACCAGAGTCTTTACATTTTTGTAAAAGTGCTTCAATTATTTTTTTACCTAAACCTTGTTTTTGATAAGAAGGATCAACCATAACATCACAAATTAATGCTTGATAAACACCATCAGAGATCATTCTTCCAAATGCAATTAGTTGGTCTTGGTCATAAATGGATATGTGATACCAGCTATTCTCAGCTGCTTGATATAATTGTTCCCTCGTATACGTACCTTTTTTACTTTTTATTAATCCACTCGCTTCATGCAAAGAAACGAATTGTTCAAAGGAAGGAAGTTGATCGGAAAATTGATGGCTCATTCTATTCACCTTCTATATTCATTGTATCGTTATGTAACTATACATATATTTATACAATAACTTGAATAAAAATTCAACTAAAAACAAAAAAATTTTATTTACAAAAAAAGACGAGTTTCCCCGTCTATTTGATGTTTTTTATTTATCGTCTTCTTTGTAATCATCTCGGTCTTCTTCAACATCTACAACTGGTCTTCTTCCCCAGAACATACCCCAAGGATCTCTTCTTCTTTCATAACGATCATCATCTCTGTAGTCATCATGTTTGTCACGATCTTCTACCACTTTTACTTCCTTCGCGTGGATAACTAATGTATCAACCTTAATCACTTGTTCTTTTCTTTTAGACATTTTCCCCACTCCTTTACCCCTATAGTCGTTATATTTTATTCAATAAAGGAGTAAGCGTTATAGGCATTTATTTCATTTTCCTTACATATTTGAATATAGTAGTCATTAACTTAACATTCCTACAACATGAACGTTTTTCTTATTATTGATTGTTTTTATAATACCGTTGCAAATTTCTTCATGTGTCAACCATCGTTTTTCATCGTCTTGCATCATATACCCCAATTTCACTTGACTATAAAAACAGTGATTAGGAATTGTCAGTTCTGTCTTTATTTTATCTAAGTTCGAGCGACTGCCAAGTACATGGACAAATCTAGATGATTCAGATGTACTCGGTATTCCGTTTATAATTGATTGAATGGCATGCTCAGCATATGAATGAACCCAAGCTACAATTAAATGAATGGTATTGTTTTCTTGGATGATTTCATCTATTTTCTTATTCAAGCTTTGCTCATTTGAATAGTCAATAAATACAGGTATAAGATTTTTGTTGTCATTTGATTTTTTTAATAAATTGTTCATTTTCTCAGTACTTCTTCCGACTACATATACAAGATAGCCAGTTTCAGCTAATAGAATTGAAACGTCTGTTAACATTCCAGAACCACCTATAACCAAAGCACACTTCAAGCCAATCCCTCCGGCACTAACAAACAGTTAGTCACAATATTTTTCAGCTATCATCTTGACTTCATTTATTCCATCCCATAAATTACCTGGACCATCATAAACTAACGTAATCGGACCATTGTAATCACTGTTTGCTACAATTTGTAATGATTTTTCAAATTCTCCTTTATCTATTAAACCATTATGATCATAATTCGCTTTTGCATGTATAGATTCTGCAAAAGGAACTAAAGCTTGAATCGAGTCAAATTTAACTCCTTGTTCAAAGTTTCCAAAATCGACTGTTAATCCTAATTTCTTATTGAATGAGCTAATGAGTTTCTCACAATTTTCTTTAGTTGATGTAAGCGATTTAAAATTTTCCGTTACAACGCGAACACCTTTTGGCTCAGCGTAATCAATTAATTGTTGAAAACTATCCATTGACCGTTCTAATGCTGCTGTATCACTCGGGTTTGCTTCTCCACCAATTACCCGAATACTTTTTGCTTCTACCTTCTCAGCGATATCAATCCATTTTTTTATAAATTTTATGTCTGATTTTCTTCGCTCATCATCTGGAGAACTAATATCACCATAATCCAATAATAAGCAATGAAAGGTTATTCCTGATTTTTTAAAAGCATTTCTCATTTCTACGAGGTATTCATTTTCGGTATTTTGAAAGTGAAAATGGCAAACTTCTAGTGATTTAAGGCCCTGTTTTTCCAATATAGATGGTAATCCCACTAATTTAGTATTTTCCGGTTGTTGCTCTATACGTGTTTTATGTGTTTTCTCCACATCATCCCAGTATGTCCAGCGCAATGGACCAAGCTCTCGATGAAGACTCCAGGTTGTTAGAGATAAATGAGACATAAAAAAACCTCCTACTTGTTTTTAATTGATATTCCACACAACTTTCATTTTTTCCTCTATTAAATAGACTAAAAGGCGTGTAAAGGTTATTCATTCTTTACACGCCATACAGTTTTATTAAAATTTATTTTGATACTCACTAATTGCGTTATATTCCTTTTCAAGTAATCTCGGTAAGCGAATGAAGATTGGCATGAGTTCGCGATAAGCAGCCGTTGCTTCTTTATTCGGCTGATGTGAATGAAGTGATCCCACCATCTTTTCCACTTCACTTAAGGACTCAATTTCTCCAAGTCCATATTTTCCTAACACAATTGCACCTAAACATGAGCTCTCAAAACTTTCTGGAATTGTAACTTCTTGGTCAAAAACATCAGCTAGCATTTGTCGCCAAAACACTGACCGAGCAAACCCTCCTGTTGCTTGTACACGAGTCGGAGTTCCGATTAATTCCTCAAGAGCAAGCAGAACACTGTATAAATTCATCATAATACCTTCTAGGACTGCACGAATCATATGTTCTTTTTTATGATGCAAGCCTAAACCAAAGAATGAACCACGTGCATTTGCATTCCAAAGAGGAGCTCGCTCTCCTGCCATATACGGATGAAAAATTAATCCATTTGATCCAGGAGCAACTGTAGCCGCAATTTCAGTTAACACATCATAAGGATCCTTTCCTAGCCTTTTAGCTGTTTCAACCTCTGCGTTTGCTAATTCATCTCTCACCCATCGAAAAATCATGCCACCATTATTCACAGGTCCACCAATTACCCAGTGCTTATCTGTTAGCGCATAGCAGAAGATCCTTCCTTTTGGATCTGTTACAGGGCGATCTGTTACAGCACGAATAGCCCCACTTGTTCCAATTGTTACTGCTACAACACCAGGCTCAATGGCATTCACTCCAAGATTGGAAAGTACCCCGTCACTTGCTCCCACAATAAATGGTGTATCAACAGGTAAACCTGTGAATTTTGCAAATTCCGGATCTAAGCCTTTAATACTTTCTGTTGTACTTAATGGCTTTGATAACTGTTCTCTTTTTACACCAACAATCTCAAGAGCTTCATCATCCCAATCCAGCTTTTCAAGGTTAAACATCCCGGTTGCAGAAGCAATTGAATAATCTATCACATATTCACCAAATAATCGATAAAAAACATACTCTTTAATTGAAATGAATTTGTTACCTTGATTAAAATACTCTTTATGTTCAGTATTTAACCAAAACAGTTTAACTAAGGGTGACATTGGGTGAATCGGTGTACCTGTACGTAAGTATATTTCATGTCCATTATGTTCTTGTTTTAATTTATCAGCATATTCTGCACTGCGGTTATCAGCCCATGTAATTGACTTTGTTATCGGTTGTCCTTCTCCATCAACAACAATTAAACTATGCATGGCAGAACTAAAGGATACAAAGCGAACTTGCTCACCTGAAACATTTGCTTCTACCAAACTGTTTTTCATAACTGTAAGAACTGCTTGAAAAATCTCTTCTGGATCTTGTTCAGCTGTTGCTGGTGTTGGTGTATAAAGTGGATACTCAACACCAAATCGACTAACAGCTTTTCCTTCTTCATTAAAAAGTACAGCTTTAGTACTTGTTGTACCAATATCAACGCCCATCATATACTTACCCATAGCAATATCCTCCTAAATGAGAGAAAAGGGAAAACCGGTATGGTCGTCCCTTATCCTTTATTATCCAATAAATACTCCTAAAATTAACGCTACTGTTACACCCACTAAACCAATTAATGTTTCCATTACCGTCCAAGATTTTAATGTGTCTTTTACGCTAATACCAAAATAACGTCCTACTAACCAGAAACCTGAATCGTTTACATGTGATAGTACAGTTGCACCAGATGCAATCGCGATAACAAGTAATCCAAGTACAGGTCCTTGTAATCCTAAGATTTCGATAAGTGGAGCCATTAATCCTGCTGCAGTAACCATTGAAACGGTTGCAGAACCTTGTGCAACACGAACTGCTGCTGCAATTAAAAACGCTAACAAAATTGGTGGTAGAGCAGATCCTGCCATCATATCACCAAGAACTTGACCTACACCGGAATCAATTAAGATTTGCTTAAATACCCCACCAGCACCTGTTACTAAAATGATAATACCCGCTGGTTCTAATGCCTTTGTCGCAATATCTTGTACTTCTTGACGAGAATATCCACGTTTTGTTCCTAAGAAGACAAAAGTTAAGATCGTTGCAATTGTTAATGCTACGAAAGGATGTCCCAGGAATGTAAGAATCGAACGTACAATATTTCCTTCTTCTAATAATACTCCTGAAACCGTATTCAGTAAAATCAAAACTAGTGGAATCATAATTAATGAAGCAATTAATTTAAAGCTAGGTAACTCTTTGTCATACTCAATTTCTTCTAAGTTCATATAATCTGGAACAACAACATGTAATTTTTTCGAAATATATTTTGCGAAAAGTGGTCCAGCAATGATCATCGCAGGAATACCTGCAATTGTACCGAATAAGATAACCCAACCTAGATCAGCACCGATTAAGTCAGCAACAGCAATAGGACCTGGTGTTGGAGGAATAAAGCTATGTGTTACAGCTAATCCTGCTAACAATGGAATACCATAGTATAATAATGATTTTCCTGTTTTCTTTGCTAAACCATAAACGATTGGTACTAAGATGATAAATCCAACATCAAAGAATACCGGGATCGCTACAAGGAAACCTGTTACACCTAACGCCCACTGTGATTTATCTTCACCAAATTTTTTAACAAGCGTTTGTGCTAAACGCTCAGCACCACCTGAAACTTCAAGCATTTGACCAAACATTGCACCTAAACCAACAACAACTGCTACGAATCCAAGGGTTCCACCCATACCGTTTTGCATTGAGGTCACAACTTCATTTAAAGGCATTCCTGCTAAAATACCTACAATTAAACTGACTAATAATAACGCAACGAATGCGTGTAATTTGGTACGAATAACTAAAAATAACAAAAGAAAAATTCCGGCTAATGCCACTAAAATTAACATTTGATCTGACATCTAGAACACTACCTTCCTTACTTGATTTGGGGTAAGAAGAAAGCGCTGTTTTTAAAACGCTATCTTCTTAGTCTTCCTAATTTTCGAAAAAAATTTATTTTTTCTCTACAGCATGTCCGCCAAATTCGTTACGAAGTGCTGCGACAACTTTACCTGTAAACGTATCATCTTCAAGCGAACGATATCTCATCATCAATGCCATCGTAATAACAGGTGCAGCAGTTTGAAGATCAAGTGCCGTTTCAACCGTCCACTTTCCTTCACCAGATGAATGCATGATTCCTTTAATTCCTTCGAGCTTTTCATCTTTAGAAAATGCATTTTCCGTTAACTCCATTAACCAAGAACGGATAACAGATCCATTGTTCCAAACTCTTGCGACTTTTTCGTAATCATAGTCAAATGGACTTTTCTCAAGAAGATCAAATCCTTCCGCAATCGCTTGCATCATCCCGTATTCTATTCCGTTATGAACCATTTTCAGAAAATGACCACTACCTGCTTTTCCAGAATAAAGGTAACCGTTCTCAACTGTTATGTCTTTGAAAACCGGTTCAATTTCTTTAAAAACCTCTTCATTTCCACCTATCATTGTGCAAGCTCCATTACGAGCACCATCTACACCACCACTTGTTCCACAATCAAAGAAATAAATTCCGTTCGTTTCACACTCTTCATTTCTTCTTAATGAATCTTTGTAGTGGGCATTACCACCATCTATAATTCGATCTCCCTCTTCTAAATATGGAAGCAATTGTTCAAAAACAGATTGTGTTGCCTCTCCAGCTGGGACCATCATCCAAACGGTTCTTGGTTTTGATAGTTTACTAACCAACTCTTGAATTGAATTTGCTGTTTGTACTCCCATTGAGGAAATTTTTTTCATAGATTCTTCATTAACATCAAAGGCTACAACATCATACTCTTTATCTACTAAATTAAGAGATAACTGATATCCCATCTTTCCTAAGCCTATCATTCCTATTTGCATGTGTATTTCTCCTAACTGTTTACGGAATAAATTTTCTTGATATCTTTATTATATGAAAAAAAATTCTTTTTGCAAGCGATTCCAGAAAAATATTTTTTCTTTTTGTGAAATTTAGTATAATAAAAGAAAGCCTATCAGGAGGGAAGATTTATGAAAAAAACTCAGGAGCCTTGTTTGGTCACGATTCGCAAGCTCTATCCAAAGTTCAGTGTTACAGAAAGAAAGATTGCCGATTATATTTTAAAAAACCCAAATAAAATTATTCATTCTTCCATTAATCAATTAGCAGAAGATTTAGAGGTTGCCGATTCAACTGTTTTCCGTTTTTGTAAACGACTTGGGTATAAAGGGTATCAAGCAATGAAAATTGCCCTTGCATCCGAAGTTGTCTCGCCTATTCAGGATATTCATGAAAAAGTTACGGAGGGTGACACGGTTGATACAGTGGCTTCAAAAGTATTTCGATCAAATATAAAGACGATTGAAGATTCATTATCTGTGTTAAATGAGGAACATTTACAAGCAGCTGTTGATTGCATGATTAGTGCAAATTCGATTGAATTTTTTGGGAGCGGCGGTTCAAGCATTATCGCCCTTGATGCCTATCACAAACTGGTGCGAACAGGCTTAAAGGTTCACTCTGTTATTGATACACACTTCCAGCTAATGGCAGCATCGCAAATGACGGAAAAAGACTGCGCCGTTTTTATTTCTCATTCAGGTTCTTCGAAAGATATTCTTCATATCTTGAATGTAGTAAAATCCACGGGAGCGAAAATGATCGCAATTACCAATTATGCGAAGTCTCCGTTAAGTGCAGCCGTTGATATTCCTCTCTATACAGTGTCTGAGGAAACCGAATATCGATCAGAAGCTTTATCATCTCGAATCGCACAACTAACGCTAATTGATGTTCTTTATGTGAATATTTTATTAAAACGTGGCAATGAAGGAAAAGAAGCATTAAAGAAAATGCGTGAGGCTATTCTTGTGAAGAGGATTTAACAGAAGCTATTAACACAAAAAACACCTCCCAGAGAAGAGGTGTTTTTGTGTTTTTTAAACTTTAAACTTACTGATCATTTCTCTCAGGTTTACTGCCATTTCACTCAATGATTGAGCAGATGTAGCAATCTCCTCCATAGATCCTAATTGTTCTTCTGATGAAGAAGCAACTTCCTGTGTACTTGCTGTTGTTTCTTTAGTAATATTTGATATCTCACCGAAAGAAACTGCAGCCTCAGCCGTAACAACTGAAATTTCTTGAGCAGTAGCTGCCATTTGATCTATTTGTTCTGAAACAAGTTTCGTTGATTCTATAATTTCGAAAAAATTTCCTTGTGTTCTATTTGCTAGCTCTAATCCATCATTAACGTCTTGTGTCACCTGACCCATTCCTTTAAGTGAGCTAATCATTTCGTATTGTATGGATGAAATTAGTTGGCGAATTTGATCAGAAGATTTTTTCGATTCTTCAGCTAACTTTCTCACCTCATCTGCAACAACTGCAAATCCTTTCCCCTGTTCACCTGCACGAGCCGCTTCAATCGCTGCATTTAATGCTAATAAATTGGTTTGATCAGCAATACCTGTTATGACTTCAACGATATTTCCAATTTGTTTTGAGCGCTCGTCAAGTGATTTAATCATTTCATTTGATGTTTGAACAGATGATTGAATCGACTTCATTTGTTCTACAGTTTGTTTTACAGACTCTCCACCTGTTTGAGCTTTATCAATAGTGCTTTGTGACGTTTCTGAAATGGATGAAGATGAAATAGCAATTTGAGAAATTCCCATTGCCATCGTTTCTAATGCTTTTTCACTGTGAGAAACTTTTTCACTCTGAGAATCCGCTCCGCTTGCTACTTCCTGGATAGCAGTTGTTATATACTCTGTTGTCGTCTTAGATTCCTCTGCACTGGCAGTTAACTCTTCAGAATGAGCAGCAACAAGCTCTGAGCTCTGATTTACCTCTTGTATAAGTTCTTTTAAATTTCCTGACATTGTATTAATACTACTTGTTAATATTCCTATTTCATCTTTTGTTCTAACCTCTATATTTTCTCCCGTTAAATCACCTTCTGCAATTTTCTTAATGTGACGAGTAACATTTGTAAGAGGTTTACTTATTGAATTAGAAACGAATATAGCTAATAACACAATTAGGATAAATGAAATTCCAAAGATTAAAAAGGTCATATTTTTAATATGGTTTGTTGCTGAAAGGACTAGTTCAATTGGTGTTTTAAAATATAATACATAACCAGAAATTTCAATTGGTGTATATGCAATTACATATTCCTTTCCTTCATCTTCTACGATTGAATATCCGGATTCTGTTTTTCCTTTTTTAATTAATTGCTGAACATCTTGTGAAATTGACGTTTCTTCAACAGCTTTTCCAACCCAGTCTTTTGTTGGGTGTACTTGTAAAATACCTTCGTTGTCTACCAAGTTCGGAATGATTGATTTTTCTATATTACTCCCTACAAACTCTTGAATAACAAGCTCAAAATTTACCGAAGCTGACAAAACTCCAAGAATCTCACCTTTTTCATCTTTAACAGGAGTTGCGAGAACTAAAATTCTGTTACCGGTTGCTTTTGACGTCAATACATTGGAAATATTACTCTCGCCCTTTAAACCTTGCTTGAAATACTCGCGATCTGCAAGATTCATCACACCAATATTTTCTTCCGTTGTATGAGCTCTAACAATTCCTTCTTTATCCGTGAAAACGACAGTTTCATAAGCTTCTGATTGGTCTTTTATTTTTTTTATAAAGCTTAACTGTCGTTTTGGATTTAGAGAGCTCATTGTATCTGTTTTTGAGGCTAGCTGTATCTCACTCATTCTTTTGTCTAGCCATTGTTCTATACTGTTTGAAGTACTTTTTGCTAAATCTCTTAGCCCTACTTCCTCTTTCTTTATTAATTCCTTACTGTTAAGTGAGTAAATAATGGCAGATGCAGTTCCTAATGGGACTAGTCCAATTAGTAAGAAAATAATAATGAGCTTTGTTCTTATCTTTTTGATCGAAAAAATAGATTTTTTCATATTTGACTTCCCCCTTAAATAAATATACATTAGTATCTTTATTTATAGGTCTATCGGATAAAAAAGAAAAGTCGATTTTTGTTACTTTTTAGGATTAGTTAGGTATATATACCTAATAATATCATTTAAAAATTACTAAAGCATAAAAAACAGAGAAGACAAACCATCATTGTCTTCTCTGTTTTGAATTATAATGAAGAAAATTCCTCAACAAGTTCCTTGAATTTCTTTAATGAGTTTTCAATCGGATATGGTGCAGTTAAATCCACACCGGTACTTTTTAATAATTCCAATGGATAATCAGCACTTCCACTTTTTAAAAATTCCAAGTAAGAATGTAATGTTTTTTCATCACCTTCTAAAATTTTTGTAGCAAGGTGAATAGCTGAAGCAAAGCCTGTCGCGTATTTATACACATAAAAAGGACGGTAGAAATGAGGAATTCTTGACCAGCCGTATTTTACCTCTTCATCAAAAACAACTTCATCTCCGTAATATTCACGGAACAACCCCTCATATGTTGTATTAAAAACTTCTACATTAAGTGGCATTCCCTTCTCTGCCATTTCATGTGTTTTCATTTCAAATTCTGCAAACATGACTTGTGTAAAAAATGTTCCTTTAAATTGATCAATAAAATGATTAACCAAATGCTTTCGTACATCTGCATTTTCTTCTTTATCTAAAAGGTAGTTAATTAAAAGCACTTCGTTAACAGTAGAAGCAACTTCTGCAACAAATATGCTGTAGCGCGCTGTGATTTGTGGTTGATGTAACGAGCTTAACTTGCTATGAACACCATGACCGCATTCATGAACCAAAGTAAACAAACTGTCCAAATTGTCTTGATGGTTTAAAAGAATATACGGATGAACGCCATAAACTCCAAGGTTATATGCACCCGATCGCTTACCTGGTGTTTCCCTCACATCAAGATATCGGTTTTCCTTAAATTCCCTTAGTGTTTTGATGTAATCTTCGCCTAATGGTGAAAGAGCTTCACACATGATCTCATATGCCTTGTCATATGTTATTTCTTGCTTTACACCACTTACTAATGGAACGCTTAAATCATATTGTCTAAGTTCATCAAGTTGTAATTTTTGCTTACGAAGCTTAGAGTATTGATGCAAAGATGAGATATTTTGCTTCGTTGTTTCAATTAAATTCTCATATACTTCTCTAGGAACATTATCACCAAATAATGCTTTCTCTAAGGCAGAAGGGTAATTTCGTAACTTTGCCATTGTGACGTTGTTTTTAATAGCAGATGACAAAGTCGAAGCGATCGAATTTTTGAGTTGCAGATATGGTTTATAATATGCTTTGTATGCTTCTTTACGTTTTTCTCGATTTTCATCCTCGATTATTTTTGCATACATGCCTCTTGTTAATTCAACTTTTTCACCATCATCGCTTGTTACTTCTCCAAACTTGATATCAGCATTGTTCATCATGCCAAATGTGTGACTTGGTGAAGATAGAGCTTCACCAAGCTTTGAAATCACTTCTTCTTGCTCTTTACTTAATACATGCTTTTTGTAACGGAATGATTCCCATAAGTCTTCCTCGAAATACTCAAGCTTTTGTTCTGATGTTATGTATTCTTTTAATGTTTCTTCCTTTAAGCTCAAAAGAAATGGCATAAAAAAAGAAGTTGATGAGCCAGCTTTTATACTTAGTTGTTTAGCACGTTCTAAAAGCGATTGTGAACTTGTTTCTCGTGTATCTTCATCCACATTTAACATTGCATACGCATAAAGCTTGTTAAAGGTAAAAGACATTTCTTCCTTTTTCTTTAAAAATGAGTAAAGTGATGGGCCGTCATGAATATTTCCGTCAAAACTCTTTAATTCTTCTACTTTTTCATTAATTGTATTATAGTCTTTCTCCCAATCTTTCAGGTCTGAATAAAGGTCATCTAAATTCCATTTTTCCTCAATCGGAACATCTTTTCTGGAAGTGTATGTTGTCATGAAATCTCCCCTTTCTAAAAGGTGCCTTTACTACTATATTCTACGTCTGTTGTTTTTACCCTTTTCATTATTAAATTTGCTCAGTACGCTGCTTTCCTTCGTCAGTTACAGCAAATTTACGCGACATCTTTTTTATCTTTTCAACTTTACGGAACCGTAAAGCTGACCAATCCTCATCTATGGCTATTTGCCGAACCGGTTCATATCCCTCCGCAGCTAATAATCCACCAACTGTTTCACGGCTGCAGTCAGAACCCTTATATGTTTTTGATGATTTTTTAGGGTAACAAATCCAAAATAAACCATCTTCCTTAATAGCTTGTACTGCTACTTGAGCAAGAGACTTCAATTGATCATTTGCTGTACCGAAAATCTGTACAAAATCATACTCATCGCTTTTAGCTTCGTTATGAACGTCTCCTGTAAAGGATGAAATAACTTCATTGTAGGAATTAGGGTGATTCATTATCAGCACTGGTTGTCCACTATCTTTAAATTGTAGTTTCTTCAGTATTGGATTACTTTCTACCATGTGGTGTCACTCCATTCTAAATTTACATTATCCTATATATATCACTTTCCTCAAATGAAACGCAATGCGAAAATAAACTGACTATTAACAAAGTTTATAGAAGTTCCATTTCACCAACTGTTACGTTAAAAAACTGTATAGTTTACATAATAATATTATCTAATTAATTAAAAAACAGGACATCAAACATTGTCCTGTTTTCCTCTTATTCTCCTATATAATGCGGTTTTCGCTTTTCTTTAAATGCCTTTAACCCTTCTAATCGATCCTTTGTTGGGATGGTCATTTCATATGCTGCTCTCTCAATACTTAGCCTGTTGTTAGGTTAACATGATACCCTTCATTAATCGCTTTTTTCGCTTGCGTAATAGCAATTGGAGCGTTCTGAGCAATTTCCCTGGCAATCTCAATTGCCTTCCTTCCTACATTCTCAGGCTCTTCAACATATTCTACTAAGCCTATTTGGAGCGCTTCTTCTGCGGCTATTTTTCTAGCAGTGAAAATTAATTCCTTTGCTTTTCCTTTTCCTATTAACTGAGGCAATCTTTGCGTTCCCCCTGCACCAGGAATGATTCCAAGTGATGTTTCCGTTAATCCAAGTTTAGCAGTTCGGGAAGCAACTCGAATATCACACGCTAAAGCAAGCTCCAACCCTCCACCAAATGCAGCTCCATTAATTGCCGCAATCACGGGCTGAGGCAAAGTTTCTAGTTTATTTATTGTCTCTCTAATCAAAGATACTGTTTTTTTTACTGAAATAGCATCCATTTCTGAACGTTCCTTTAAATCAGCTCCTGCACAGAACACTTTTCCCCCAGATCCTGTTATCACAATACATCTAATGCTTTGTTCATATTTAGCAAGCTCAAAAGCTTCTTGAAGTTCTTTTAACATAGTAATAGACAATGCATTTGCTGCTTTAGGGCGATTTAATTCAATCTTTAAAATACCTTCATTTATAACTGTTATGATTGCTTTGTTATTCATCAATACATCTTCTCCTACCGACCGAAGTATTTTGCCAGAAAATTAGTTGTTGTATCACCAGATTGAAATGCACTATGTTCAACAATCTCTCTAAGAATAGGAATATTTGTTTTAATACCTCCAACGTGGTATTCAGATAATGCAAGTTGAAGTTTTTTGATCGCATCCTCACGATCTTTTCCCTTAACTATTAACTTTGCAATCATCGGATCGTAGTAAGGAGTAACAATTGATTGCTCATGTACCCCGAGCTCATGCCTAATTTTATCTACTTCTGGTAAGGAAAGAGAAGTAATAGTCCCAGGTGAAGGATAAAAGGTTTTCGGATCTTCCGCATAGATTCGAACTTCAATGGAATGTCCATTTAGAGGTATTTGTTCTTGAGAAAAACGCAACAATTCTCCTGCTGCCAACCGCAGCTGTTCTTCGACTAGATCAATTCCGGTAATTTCTTCTGTTACAGGATGCTCGACCTGTAACCTTGTATTCATTTCAAGAAAATAGAAGCTTTTGTTTTCATCTACTAAAAACTCAATTGTTCCTGCATTTTGATAGCCTATTGCCTTTGCTGCTTGAACAGCTGTTTCCCCTATATTTTTTCTTAAGTCATAATCTACAAAAGCTGATGGAGCTTCTTCTACGATTTTTTGATGTCTTCTTTGTATCGAACATTCCCTTTCCCATAGATACACAGTATTTCCTTTGCTATCTGCTAAAAGTTGTATTTCAATATGTCTCGGGTTTTCGATGTACTTTTCTAAATACATCTCTCCGTTGCCGAAAAATGCAATGGCTCTTTTTTGATTTCCTTCAAAAGCCTTTACCATTTCTTCATCATTTCTAACAATCTGCATTCCTATTCCACCGCCACCAGAAGAGGCCTTTAACATGATTGGATAACCAATTTCTTTTGCAACCTTAACTGCTTGTTCTGAATTTGATAAAGAAGTTAAAATACCAGGAACAACAGGTACTCCGGCTTGCTTCATTATTTTACGTGCTTCAATTTTACTTCCCATGCTAGCAATTACCTGCGGAGACGGTCCAACAAAAACAAGTCCCTCTTCTTCACATTTTCTAGCAAACTCTGGATTTTCAGATAATAGTCCGTAGCCTGGATGAACAGCTTCAGCACCTACCTCTTTTGCAATTTCAATAATAGTATCGATCTTTAAATAACTGTCTGCCACACGTGGCCCACCTACCAGATATGCTTCATCAGCAAATCGTCTGTGTGGAGCGTCCTGATCTGCCTCAGAATAGATAGCAACTGTTCTAATACCTAATGATTTGCATGTTCTCATAATTCGAACCGCAATTTCTCCTCGATTTGCAACAAGTATCTTTTTGAACAAATGAAGTACACCTCCATTTTTATCATTAGCATCCAATTTGCTTTGCGATAACCATTCGTTGAACCTCTGATGTCCCTTCACCAATTTCTAATAATTTTGCATCACGGAAAAACCGCTCTACTTGGTATTCCTTCATGTAGCCATAACCACCATGAATTTGAATCGCCTGATCACATACTTTCATACAAATTTCGGAAGAAAATAACTTTGCCATGGCCGCTTCGGTTTTAAATCCTCTTCCTTTGTCTTTAAGCCATGCAGCTTTGTACACCATATTACGAGCAACCTCGATATTCATTGCCATATCAGCCAATTTAAATTGTATTGCCTGAAATTTTGATAAGTTTTTTCCAAACTGAGTACGATTTTTTGCATATTGAAGGGCTTTTTCATAAGCACCCTGTGCAATACCAACTGCCATTGCACCAATTCCGATTCTTCCTCCATCAAGTGTAGCCAAAAATTGTTTATATCCGTTTCCTTCCACACCAAGAAGATTTTCCTTTGGAATCGTAACTTCTTCTAGTATTAATTCTGTTGTGTTTGATGCATGTAACCCCATTTTTTCGTAATTAGCTATTACCGTAAATCCTTCAGAGTCTGTTGGGACAAGAAAGGCACTAATACCATTTATCCCTTTTGTTCGGTCTGTTACAGCTGTGATGGCCAAATTTTTTGCATAGCTTGCATTTGTAATAAAGCATTTTGAACCAGAAAGCTGCCACTCATTTTCCTTTAAAATGGCTGTGGTCTGAGTGCCTGCTGCATCAGAGCCTGCGTTTGGCTCCGTTAAGCCAAAGGCACCTAAGTACTCACCTTTACATAATGGTGTGAGATAGTCTTCTTTCTGCTGTTCTGTTCCAAACATAAATATTGGGGCAGCACCTAACGAAATATGCGCAGAATACGTTATACCTGTTGAAGCACATACTCTACTCAACTCCTCAACAACAATGGCAAAGCTAATTGTGTCGGCATCACCACCACCATATTGCTCAGGAAACGGTAAACCCATCATCCCTAATTTTGCTAACTGTTGAAAAATCTTCTCCGGAAATTCCCCCGAACGATCTCTTTCATCTGCTTCCGGGGCCACTTGTTCTTCAGCAAACTCATGAATCATGTGACGAATCATCTCTTGCTCTTTCGATAAGTCAAAATTCATTTTTTCTTCAATCCCCTCTATTCTTGTGTTTTGAGCGATTGATGCTTATACGGGATAAACAGGATGCTTACGTGTTGAGAAAGTAACATACTTTGAACGATAAAGATCAAATCGTGTAATTAACTCATTTCTTAGTGAGTTGGCAGGAATAACTCCATCAATAATCATTTCAGAAGCCAACCGATAAATATCAATGTTTTCACGATATTCATCTCGCTTTTCCTGAATAAATTGTGACCTTTCTTCCTCAGGAAGCTCGGCAATTTTATTTGCATAAACAGCATTTACTGCCGCTTCAGGCCCCATAACAGCAATTGATGCAGTCGGAAGCGCTAGGCAACAATCTGGATCAAAAGCAGGACCTGCCATTGCATACAAACCTGCACCATATGCTTTACGAACGATAATCGATATTTTTGGAACTGTTGCCTCTGCCATAGCTGAAATCATTTTCGCTCCATGACGGATAATTCCGGCTCGTTCAACCTTTGTTCCAATCATAAAGCCAGGAATATCAGCTAAGAAAAGTAATGGAATATGAAAGGCATCACATAATGTAATAAATTTAGCCGCTTTATCAGCTGAATCATGAAATAAAACTCCGCCCTTTACACGCGGCTGATTGGCGATTATCCCAACCGGGTGACCATTCAATCGACAAAAGCCTGTAATAAGTTCTGGAGCAAACTTTTTCTTTATTTCAAAAAATGAATCAGCATCAATGATTCGTTCAATAAGATCGTACATATTAAAAGGTGCATTTTGGTTAGTAGGTATGATTTCTTCTAATGTTTTTTCAAAGGATTTTGGAGGTATCAAATCTAATTGTGGTGGTTTTTCTGTATAATTTGCTGGAAAAAATGAGAGATAATTGCACTAATTCGATGGCTTCTTCTTCAGATTTTGCTAGTATATCTCCACAGCCTGATGTTGTGCAATGCATTTTTGCTCCACCCATTTCCTCGAGGGAGACTTTTTCACCAATCACCATTTCTGCCATTCGTGGAGAGCCTAAGTACATGGAGGCATTTCCGTCCACCATAATTACAACATCACAAAAAGCTGGTATATAAGCTCCACCTGCTGCAGATGGTCCAAACAGAAGGCAAACTTGAGGAATTTTTCCGGACAGCTTTACTTGGTTATAAAAAATTCTTCCTGCTCCCCTTCGTCCAGGGAACATTTCCACTTGATCTGTAATCCTTGCTCCAGCTGAATCAACAAGATAAATCATCGGTACTTTTAATTTTTCAGCCGTTTCTTGAATTCTAATCATTTTCTCTACTGTTCTTGCTCCCCAAGAACCAGCTTTAATTGTGGAGTCATTTGCCAATACACAAACAGTCTGACCGTTTACTTTTCCCATTCCTGTTACAACACCATCTGCTGGTAATGTTTCATCTAAACAATTAGCAAACAGTCCGTCTTCTGTATCTAAACCTTGATCAAATAATAATGCTAGTCTGTCCCTAACAAACAATTTACCTTTTTCTTTATTTTTTTCATGATATTTATCTGGTCCACCCTTTTTTATTTTTTCAAGTCTTTCTTGTAAGGATTTTTCAAGTGTCACAGTTGCTCCCTCCATTTTCAGATTCATAGAGTTATGATTGCATTGCTTGATATACTTGTAGGCTATGACTGGCTAATGACCGTCCGATTTTTTCTTGAATAAATAAAGCAGCATTGTGGATTTTATCCTTAGATATACCTGTTTCTATTTCCATTCCTTCTAACATATATAGTAAATCATCTGTTGCTACATTTCCCGATGCACCCGGTGCATAGGGACACCCTCCAAGGCCTCCTATAGAACTGTCAAATCGAGTAATCCCTAAATTCAAGGAAGCGGTTACATTCGCGAGCGCAGTTCCTCTTGTATCATGAAAATGCATCGCTAGTTTATCCGAATGAAACCTTTTTAACATCTCGGTGGTAATCTCTTGTACTTGTTTGGGAGTAGCAACACCAATTGTATCACCTAAAGATACTTCATAAACTCCCATTTCAAATAACTCTTCACAAATGCGCATTGTTTTTTGTACAGAAACATGACCCTCATATGGACATCCAAAAACAGTTGATATATAGCCTCTAACTGATTTTCCGGAAGATAGAGACTCTTGTACAACATCAGTAAGAATAGTTAAAGTCTCATTTATTGATTTGTTAATGTTTTTTCGATTATGTGTTTCACTTGCAGAAAGAAAGATAGATACTTCATCTATGTTTGCATCAAGTGCCTTTTCAAGACCCTTTTGATTTGGAACAAGTGCAGCATAAGTTACACCTTCAACTCGTTCGATTCCTTTTGCAACAGAGTACGCATCAGCTAAAGCTGGAATCCACTTTGGGTGAACAAATGATGTAATTTCAATATAAGATAATCCTGTATGTGAAAGTTGATTAATCCATTGTATTTTATCTTCAGTTGAAATAAATTTCTTCTCATTTTGTAAGCCATCACGAGGGCCAACTTCCTTAATTGAAACTGATAGTGGCCACTTCACCAAATTTCCTCCTTTCTATTCATATTCAACCAATACATCACCCTCGTTGACAAAATCACCTTCGTTTACATTAATTCTTTTTATCAGTCCACTTTCTTCAGCGCTTATCGGAATTTCCATTTTCATTGATTCTAAAATCACCACATCTTGACCTTCTGCAACGTCTTCCCCAACCTTGACTAGTATTTTCCAAACGCTTCCGGCCATATTTGCTTGTATGTGACTCAAAAGTAATCCCTCCCACCTACTTAATGGCATATTAATGCCTATTACTATCCTATTCGCATAAAAATTCACTTATAATCGGATATTTGAATTTCAATTATTTAGAAAAATCAGTTTTTGTCTACAGTGATGAAAAAAGCCAACACATCATGTATTGGCTTAAAATAATTTCTTAAAAAACTGAACAAGGTGATTTTCATCAGTATCTTGTTCAGGGGTTTGTGAATTCTCTTTTTTTGTTATGTATATATTCTCCTTATCAATAGCATAATCAAAGGCTAAAACAAGTCCTAAATCAGTATCATGCTCTTTATCTGTTGATATAAGATACTTATTCCCAACATTATTTGCAAGCTTAATATAGTCAGACAAATACGTATAATTCATCTTTCCATTGAGAAATAATGTTGCTTCTTTATTTTGTTTCATTAACTCTTCCACTTCAGAATAGGTGCCTTTTTCTCTAACTTGAGATTGTGTTAAGGCAACAACGACTCTTTCTCTTAAGGTGCCAAGAAATTTCCTTCGTTCATCTGGATTGATTTCACGAGGACCAGTGATTCCTTGTTGAATGTATTCGTCTATACGATCCAAACGTTTCCCTCCTTTTTTTCTTTTTATTTAGTGTATCCTATTTTTCTATATAAAAAAAAGATGTGGTTTGGATGATCGATTATTTAGTTTACCATAATATTTTTACGTTAAACTCGTTTGCTGTGTGAAAGACGTTTTATTTGCTACTCAAGATTTTTATAAATTTGGGTGATGAGAGACATTGCACAGGTGTATTACTTTACTTTTGTCGTTCATACCGGCTATGAACGACACTACCCCAGAGCTCCCCTTTTCTTTTGTCGTTCATATCGCTTATGAACGACACCATCCTCGCTCTTCCAGTACTTTTGTCGCTCATCAATCAATCATTCCACTTTATGTTGTTTTTAAATGGTTGTTCAAGAATGTTGCAAAGCTTTTTAAAAGTTCCAAAGAATTAATATCTGTTTCAAACAAAGGGATATAATGCTTATCCTGCTGCGCAAACTCTTTTTCAATCCAGGAAAGGTAATCTTGTTCATTCTGCTTTCTTTTTTCCAAAAGTCTCCATCAACTTCTTGAGATAGAATTTTATTGATAAAAAGAGTGCTAACATGTAAATCATGGTCAGCTAACGTTTTGACAGCTTTAGACGTTTCTATGATTGATAATCGCTCTGGATTTAAAATAAAGATAAAGCCTGTCTTATTCTTGTTTAGAAGGATTTTTCTCACATTCAGAAAACGAATTTTACGTTGTTGAAGAACTTGAAAAACAGGATCTTCGACTGGCTCACCATCATTCAAGAGCTGTGTATAGGTATCATTTCGTTTTTTTCTCCGCTCAAGCATTCCATCAATCCACACGCTCATAAGCTCAGGAAGTGTTAATAATCTTAACGTATGCCCTGTTGGAGCTGTATCAAAGATTATTCGATCATATGCTTCTCCCTCATCAAGGATAATGGAAACAATTCGATCAAATAATGATGCTTCCTCAGCACCTGGGGCCGAACTTGCAGCATCAATCTGCCGGTATACCTCTTGTTGCATATGTGACTTTACAACACCACGTATGTTTTCCTTAACCTTTTTAATATAGTTGCTTGTTTCAATAGATGGGTCAATTTCAAGCGCATCCAAACCCGGATACACTTGAATTGGATCATTTTTAAGAGTTTTGTGAAAAATATCACCAACATTATGTGCTGGATCCGTTGACACTAATAAGGTTTTTTCCCCAAGATTTGCAAGCATTAAGGCGATTGCTGCCGCACTTGTTGATTTTCCAACACCGCCTTTGCCACCAACAAACAAGATTTTTTCTTCCTTAATCATTAGCTTCCCCCTAGCAACATCGTATTCCATCTAATGGAGACTTCTCCATTCCCATTCGCAAGTGCCAATCATGAAATTTTTCAATTATATAAGGATAAAGCTCAAGCGTGTAGTAAAACGCTGGATTTGGAAGACCTAATGTTTCCGATAAACAAAGAAATAAAAACAAATCATCTTCATCTCTAAGTTCTCTTGCTATTTCCGTTCGATGTTGAACAGAGAGAATATCGTCATATAGCTGAAGTATTTTCTTAATGGAGGAAAGTCCTATCACATGTACTCACCTGCTTTTTTCTAATCTAATATTTTCATCTAATAATCTATAACCAACTAGGGAACCCTCAGAAAAGGTTCCCCTATCAACATACTAGTCCTGAATTATTTTATGATCTTTTTTCGTTAATTCTTTTAAAGCTGTTAGCACAATCCAAATCGCAAACACGAGGATAATACTACCGAAGATAAATAATAAAAGATTCATGTCAGTCGATCCTAAGCCTGACCATTCAAACACAACCTGCTGAATCATTGCCCATATTGTCATAAACAGAATAAACACCATTGGAATAAAGGACACAAGATAGTTTCGACCAAGTCGTTTTAACCAGATGGAAATAAGCAGCAAGCTGATTCCTGCTAAAAGCTGGTTGGATGTTCCAAATAAAGGCCAAAGTAGATAGCCACCTGATCCAAATCCGTTTGGTCCCTTTGGTAATAAAACTAAAGCAGCACTTGCAACTACAGCAATTGATGTTGCCACATGTGGTTTTGTTAAAGTATCCAATTTATACTCTGTTCCAAGTTCAGCGATAATGTACCTCATTAATCGAACAGAAGAATCAAGTGTTGTCGCTGCAAAGCTAACTACAATAACAGAAATAATGGTAGCCGCAATATCAGCCGGTATGCCGATTCCAGTAGCCAGCTGTGCTCCGCCTGCAATAAAATTACCAAGTCCTCCACCATTTGCAGCTGCAAATGAACTGTAAGCTTCTTTAAATTCTCCTGCACTTGAAAATACGGTTACGCAGGCAATAATTGAAATTAAAGCTAAAAACCCTTCTCCAACTGCTCCTAAGTAACCAACAAATCGTGCATCTGTTTCTTTATTCAATTGTTTAGATGAAGTTCCAGAGGAAACAAGACCGTGAAAACCTGAAATCGCTCCACATGCTATCGTTATAAATAAAAGTGGAAACCAAGACTTATCTGCAGCATCCGGATTTGTGATCGGTGCTGTAATTTCAGGATTTAAGAATAATAACCCTGCGTACATAATCACTAAACCAACAACTAATTGATGAGAATTAATATAATCCCTTGGCTGTAGCAGTTTCCACACCGGAAGAGTTGAAGCGAAATAGCAATAAATCATTAATATAATAATCCAAATAAAGAAAGCCATTGATACACCATTTAACCCGAAAGCAACACTAGCTTCAGCCCCGCCGAAATATTTTACTAAATCAATTTGTAAGGCAGGTATTTTACTTGTTAAAACTGCTGAACCATACATAACGGCTAAAGCAATAATTGATGGTAAAAGCATACTGCCTTTCTTTTTGTAAACAGCGTAGCCAATCCAGATCGCTAGCGGAATTTCGATAAAGACCGGAATAACACTTGCCGGAAACTTAATAAAGAGATTTGAAATAACCCAAGCAAAAACGGCATTTACCATAAGTACTAAGATGAGAATAATAAAGAGGAATAATAACTTTGCTTTTTTCCCAACTAACTTGTTTGCTAGTGTTCCAACTGACTGCCCTTTGTTACGGACAGATAATACTAGTGTTCCAAAATCATGAACACCTGCAGCAAAAACAGTTCCTAATAGCACCCAAAGCAGTGCAGGAAGCCAGCCCCCAATAAACTGCGATTGCAGGACCTACAATTGGTGCTGCACCAGCAACAGAAGTAAAATGATGACCCCATAAAACAGATTTCTTCGTTGGAACAAAATCAACTCCATCCTGAAATTCATGTGCAGGTGTAACATAGTTAGGATCAAGGCGATAAATTTTTTCTGCAACAAACTTAGAATAATAACGATAACCTAACCAGAATACAACTGTCCCAATTACAGCCAACCAAACAGCATGCATTTCTTTCCCCTCCCACTTTTAATAATCGAAAAAATCACTTCAAGGAAAGTATATGTAAGCGTTATCAATTAAGTATCAACATTTTGAATTTTTTATGGGACATGGGGACAGGTTCATTGTCCCGGAACATTACTATTATCTAATTTCTAAATTTATCAATAAGTTGTGTACGTTTTTATTATCTGTATTGTCAGATACAGTTCAAATTTATTAGAAGAATGATAACTAATAATGTATGTTTCTCGCATTTGTTTTGTCTAAATCTAGGTCAGGACTGATCAAGGAATATTGTGCCTATCACACCTTTATTTATCTTCAAAAAAATCCCGTTATAGAAAAAACAGGATTTTACTAACTCTTATTGTGAACTCTCAGAAAGTTCTTTTTCATTTCGGGGTATGCTTTTACTTTTATAAGAAGTACAAATAGAATAAATGGAAAGCACATTATTAAATTTCCAATAACACTATTGGTCCATAGATAAAAGCTCCTACAATCATAACAAAGGAATAGATGATAGGAATTAAATAGACAAGTAAAAACAGGATGTTCATTATAAGTAATGCTAGGTATTTAGACTTCTCTGTTTTTGTAGCAGCGATGTTCCCCATTTTTTTACACTCTTTTATTTCATCAATTGTTTTTCCAATAATACTAATAAAGAAATTTAACTTCATAGAATTTCTCCTTTATTAAATCGCTATTTTTTAAAAGCGGGTTTATCTATACCCTTACTTAAATGAATAAGCGATAACTGGGTTACCAATTATCGCTTACTAAGCTTTGGTATAATATAAAATTAACGACTATTTTAACACTTTTCTCTCAACTACTTGAAAAGTTTTTGCACCCTCTTCGAGTTTATCAAAACTATCATTTAACCGAGTCTAAATTAGCTCCCCCTAAACAAAACATATCATAAAGATAACATAGTCTCTTAGTTTACCCAAAAAGATACAACCTTTTCAGCTCTTCTATTAGATTAGAATCTCCCTCTACTTTAATTTTATCAATAAGATCATAGAAACGTTCTAAATTAGAACAATAATTAAACATAACTCCAGCAGCAATTTTTAGCCTTCTGGATTCAGTGATGTAAATCTTAGAAGTATCTTCTCCTAAATACAAAACATTATATTTATCTTCCTTTTCCTTTTCTAAAATAATTCTTTTTAGTTTCAGATCAAAAAAGGAGTAATACCGATTACCAAAAGCTTTTTCAAAAATTTCTTGGATTTCTTTTAATGATTGTGTATTCTCGATCTCATCACTAAAATTTGAATGATAATCTCTAACCTCTAGCCTATTTTTTGCATATATATATAAAGCTACAACCGACTTATATTCCTCTAAAAAGGAAGCTTCTTTAAACTCTTTTCCTCTTGATACACTAATAAGATCAAAACAGCTATTTGACATATCAAAAGTCAATTTAGCAAAATTTTCAGGATATGGTCGATTCCTAACGGAGCGATAGAAATAATTCCTTTTTCCCTATTCATAATACAAAATTCTTTTGAGATTAGGTTATAAATGTTGGTAAGGTTCACTACTTTTCACTCCTTCACAGCCATGAAATATCTTTAGGTGATCACAAAATTATGCATTTAGTTAGAATAGAACAAAACGAATCAATACTAAGAAAGTAAGTTGAAAACTGAAGGACACTTGATTCAAATGCATAATGTTTCTAGTTGTGTCCCTAGTTTTAGTAATCATTTAAACTTTGACCATCTTATAAAGAAGTTTGTAGCAGATGTGGAATTGGATGCAGGAGCAATATACCGGCAGGAACTGTAAATCCACTATTCGGTTTTGAAGGTGGAGGAACGTAATTTATAAAGTACTATTATTTATCAAACAAATAGATTCTTGGAATCATGCATCAGTTTTGGTTTAGATTGCTTGAAACAGGAAAGTAAAAACCATATAACCTATAGACCTTCAAAGAACAGTTAATGGAGTATAACTATTCTTTGTTTCTCGTTTAGAGAAATTGATTTATTCTTTCTATTTTCTCTCTCGCCTGCCCATGAGTTGAGATACGTAGTACATTTACCAAACACCAATAAATTTATTTATCTGTTTTGAACAGATTCCCCAACATTACAGATTTTTTTAATTCCAAAACTTCAATTTCATGTTGTGTTACTATTTTCTCATAATAGTATTTATCTGTTCGTTCGAATCCATTTTGCTTTGCAAGTTCTGCGTTAGTAGTTCCTAGCCTAAATTGTGATCCTGCAGCATTAAAACTTAAATTGAATATATTTCCTTTTTGTCTTGCTTTGTAATCAACTTCAAAAATTTCGTCAATCTCTTCTTTCTTAACTTCCTTAATATACAGGCTGGGGAGATTGGTACTATCTTTAATATTGACTGAATATAGCTTTTCTTTAAAACCATTGTTTAAATCGGCTAGATCTTCACTTACTAACCTTATATTATCTCCATCAATATTACTATCTCTAAAAATTTTATTTTTATATTCAAATGTTTCTTTTTCCTATTAGAAACTTCACCCGTTCCCTCTACACCATCTTCATTTCCCTTTCCTTCAAGAAGGGGACAGAGGAACAGGTTCATCGTACCGGAACCTCTTTCCTTTTATCCAATTCTAAATTTATATATTAGCAGTATATGTATTTATTATCTTGAAGATTAACAATCGCATATCTATATCCACATTAAGGGATAACTTTTTATCTTCTTACTATTATTTCAATATTAGGTACAATGTTAGTTTTTCAGAAAAAATAAAACCATGAAAGACTACTTAAGTTTTCATGGTTTTTAGAAATTAACGATATCTTAGAATAATTGAACTAACACAACCTTTTTTGTCAAATACAGATTCTACATTGCCCCAAGAATAATGATAAGATTCATTACCTAAAACAGTTAACAACCACTGGTCATGACTTTTTTTCTTTGCAATCTCAACATCTTCTGTCCAATTATTCCAAGAAAGTCCATTAATTACTTCTGATAAATGTACCTCTTTAAGCTTTCCATTATTGAAGAAGAGTGTTAGTAAGAACCTTTTCCCATTTACCTCTTGTGTATCTTTTAATATGTAATTATTATTAACAATTCCTCCCTTGTACAAAGAAGTAGTCATAAAAGTTTCAGGTGTCATTTCTGAGTTTAAAACTATATTTCCATTATCTAATATAATGGAACCGGTTATTTTATCAATCATTCTTAATCTCCCTATTATTAATTAAAATTTGTAAGACGCTGAGAGTGGATTGGTTTAAGAATCCCCTGCTCGATTAATTCGTTTGCATCCGGTACAAACATTTGTGGTAAATTTCCAGGCCCATAATGTGGATTTGCTTTAGTAATTCCAAATGCTGCCGTTAAATCATCATCTACAACATATGCTGTCATTCCTGGTCTATAACCAAATTGGGGGTGCTTTTGCACTTGCAAACCTTCAAACAGGACTGTTGCATCATTCCCGGACCTTTGAATAGCTCGACTTGTAGTGAAGTATTCAGACCCAAATGGTTCTCCCCTGTAGATTACGGTTCCTTTTTTTAGTGTTATATCTCTATATTTATCAATACCAGGATATGCACCTTGCCCTTGCCAACTTCTTGCAATTTCTGAAGGACTAATGTTTTTACTTTTACCCGTACCCTCTACACCATCTTCATTCCCCTTTCGCTTCCCTTCAATAGAACCATTAATTTTCGGCCTATTTTTCAGCAAAACTGAAGAGGCTCCTCCGCCAGCTAATGTAAACACACCAAGACTATTCAACCAGTGCTCCTTAGATAAGGGATCCTCAGGATTGAATGTACCATTGATTATATCTGCAGAACCAAAAGTTAAATAGTTTAAAAAGTCATAGAAAGAGTCTGTAGAGTTATTGTAACGAAGTTTTGCCCCTTCCCAAGTGACTTTCGCTCCATCTAGCCCACCCAGTGTAAGATAATTAGTAAAGTCATATGGAGAATCAAACATTTTATCCGCTCTAGTTTCGAGACCGTGCCAGACGTCTTGACCTATCTCTTTAAAACTATTCAAAGATTTATCAAAGAAATTTAATTCTTCATTTTCCTTTTTTTCTACTTTCTCGGGCGAAACTTTTAATAAACCATACCTCATATATAGTAGCATTGTGTAATTCAATCGTTCATCTTTACTTAGCTGTGATCCCGTTACAGGATCAAATCCATAGATTGCACGAAGTAAATCATTATAACCAGAGAATTCAGCCACATTAAACTCATCATTATTCCAATTGCCTTCATACAATGTATTCGTTTGAATTCCCTGTTCCTCAAGCTCTTTATTTTTCAGTCGTAAGTAGTTATCTGTATGAAACTTCGCTCCTGCTTGAAGCTGATAGATTTCACTAGTACGAAAAGCTTCGGCATTAAAGTTAATAGGTTGTATTTTTACTCCTGTTGATGTAGCATCTTTCAATGCCTGATACAATGATTGTGCATTGTCCTGTTCATACATGGAATACATATACTCATTGAGTAATTCTTGATCGACTCTCTCAACAGCTTCTATCGTTTTTTGCCTTTTCACTCGTGAATCGTCCATGTATGCTTGAAAGTCTGAGGTGGAAAATACTTGTAAGGAAAGTATATCATTTATTTTTTGGAAGATGCTATTTAATTCACTTCGATGTTGATCGACCATATCTTCTGCTTGTCTTTCACTTTTACTTAAATTATCTTCTAAAAAGCTGCTATGTACAATTGTTTCTGCACCTAGCTTATCACTGATTAATTTATAGTTAACTCCATTAAAAAACGCAATCTGACAATCTATTAATTGAAACCAGGCATCCATGACTTCCGTGTGCGCTTTATAAAACCCTTTTATCGCATCAGCACCTTTACCGGTAAATGAATCTAGTTCGACAAGTGCTTGAAACGTTTTTTGTAAGGATTCTAGCTGTGATCGTAGTTTTTCGTAATCATTCGATCTCTTTTCCATCGTATCGACCAATGACTGTGAATCAAGTACCCTCAATTCGTCCACCTCATCTCTTTAAACTCTATTCACCTTGTTATGGCTTCGTCCTGATCTTTCATAGCCGTTATGTTAATTTTAGTATCTGCTACATTTTTTTCTAATTCCTTCATATAATCATTTATTAACCTAATAATATTTTGTTCTCGTTCCTTCCATTCTATTGTATAAGTAAGATAGTTTTCGCCTAACAGAGAGACAGGTACATCCTCAAGCTTTACATTTTCGATTGCTTTTTGAACCTCGTCTAACTTATCCATTACATCTGAATGAATTAGTTGAATTTTCATAAAAAGTCACCCTATCTTAATCTAATATTTAGTCTTCATCATTTTCTAGTGACCACAATAAGGCGTATAGACTTGCTATTTCCGTCTGTAAGGAAGCTATTTTTTCACTTATTGAGCTTTGATAGGTGTCATATTTGGCGGACCCAATCCATTGCATATTGTTATAGGCAAGTTCTCGTTTATCATCATATTCATCTGATCGAACACCCTTCCAGCTAGGTGCTAATTCAGGCTCCTTGATCATTTTGATTTCTTGTAATAAAGATTGCTGTTCTCCCCCAATTTCACCATTGGCTGTTTGGAGTCTAGAAATTTGTTCTTGTAATTCTTGAATTCTGGCACGTATCGCTCCTGCGTATAGCCCCATCCTTTCGCTCCTCCCTATTCAAAGCTATGAACTTTCTATCCTTTTCTTATTTGCTTTACCATATGTAACAAACACAATTGTAAGCATAATTAAGCAAAAGATAATGAAACCAAGAATTAACAGAGATAAGGATGAAGAGGATTTAGAATCCTCTTCTGTTTTCACTACCTTGATTGACTGTGATCCTGAGAATAGGTTTAGCTGCTTTGCTTGGTGGATAATTGTATTTGTGTTTTGATTTTCCTTTTTAAATATCTCTGCATTTATTTCATCAACGTTAAAGATCTTTTTTCGTTTAAACGTTAATATCTTTTGTTCTTCAGGAATTTGATGCTTTTCTTTCGTTAAAGCATCTCCCTCAATAAGGTCTGTATCTTTATTACCCGTTTCTCGTTCGTATTCATTCGGACTTAATTCCTCTATGCTTTCAATATTAGTACTCCCCTTAACAGGAGAAGCAAGGCCTAACGAAAAGAAAATAATAAGCATGAAGGCTATCAACTTACATCGCTTCATTATAATCATCTGTTTCCGCTTGGATTGCATTCAAACTGCGACGTTCCAATAAAATTTGTACAGCTAGAAGGATAAGGAACATAACCGCTAATACACTTATTCCAGGTAAAAATAATGAATCACGACCATACTGGATTGATGTATACACTTTTGACATTGGGTCATTAAAAGTAAAGTTTGGCGTTGTTAGAGATAGTAACGGAACAACATAGAATACAATCATTCCCATTACAGCTATCGCTCCAACTAAACGTTGAATTGTAAAGGACACCAATATAATTCCCGAGCTAACAAGCATTAACATAATGGTAAAGATTGTCCATTCCATTCCTTTTGTCTCATCTAACCCATATATATTCATTCCGTACAAACTAATCACAAAACCGACCGTTAAGTTTAGTAAAACAAACAGTACTGCTTTTAACCAATGCGGTAAAGAATGAAAGAAATGAATCAAAAAGCCAATCATTAAACTTGCTAATAAAACGATGAACATGACAACTACAGGTGGAACGATTTTTTCTTGCTTTTGCACAGTCTCACCTGCTGTTAACTGAAGAGGACTTGCTAAAAATTCATACACATGACCATTTGTTTGTCCATCCACAAAAGCATTTCCTAGTACGCTAAACACATCATCTCGGATAAGCTCAGTTGAAACGACATTTGCATTCCATTTATCATTTAAAAGATCTGCATTTGCTTGAACTTTATTGACTTGCTGTTGCAGGTTATTGGTATAGTCAACTATTATATCCTGACTATTTTTAGCAGAGTTTATCCATTGATAAATAGATTGTATTTTCCCAGCCATTTGTACCTGATTCGAGACAAGGTCACTACTAGTTTTACTGTTAGCTAATACAGGTGCTTCTGATATACTTTCCAGTTCTCCTAGCATTATTTGCTCCAGAATCGCTTCTGCTCCATCACCTATAGAGGTTAAATCATTCATTAAATCTTCGTGATTTTCTTGTATCGCTCCTTGATATTGAGCAGCAAAGACTGCGAATGCATCCTCTAAAGCTACTAACCCATCCTTTGTAGTAGGTAAATGATGCTCCATCTTTTCCCAGATATCTGTATTTGAGTCTGGTACCTTAAGAATCTCTTCAAGCTCACTTACTAATTCTTCATTCTCAAGAACTTCCTTTTTAATATCTTTATCCAGAGTATTACCAGTCAAGGTCGTCTCATATTGAGATAAGTATGCATAATAATGTAGTAAGTCAATAATATCTCCAGAAACAATTTCATTAGAGAACATTTCCGTCAATACTTCTTTTCTACGATCTGAAAGTAAAGATGAACTCAAGATTTCTTGTTCTTTTTTATTAATTTCATCAATTATGATCAAAATATCATCCGTCACCTGTGCAATTTGAATTCTTAGCTGCTTATTTATCTCTATTAAATCGTCTTTATAGCTAGATAATTCGTTATATTTCTCCGTCATTACCTCAAAGCGTTTCAATAACTTATCGTTTGCCGCAGCTAAACTTTTTACCTCTTTTTCCAAAGAATCAGTTTCGGGTTTTTCGGCAATCTTTTTATTAAGGTTGTTAATTTGACTACTTAAATCATCCATTTCTGTTAATAGTTGATCCTGATCTTCATTTTCCACCATTTTAATGGATTTTTTCACTTCATCTATTCGACTAGAGACATTTGCTAATGATTTCTGACTTACGAGAATTTCATCTTGGTTTGTAGTATCATCCCCTGATGTTGGAGGTTGTGAACCTACATTTCCTGAATTTGGTGAAGTTTTATTATCTTCCTCATTATTAGGATCATGCGAACTTAAAGCCCCACTTTCATTTCCAACCTCAGACTGATTTTCTGTCCCAGCCTTGTCTTCAGACTCAGGCAAGTCTTTTGCTGCATCTTCATTATCTCCGGACTCCTGTGAATCTACTGCCGCACCATTGCTTTCGGGACTTTCCGAATCTGCTGCCCCATCATTTCCTTCGAGATTCTGCGGTTCAGCTGTCTCATCATTTCCTACTGGATTCGTCGGGTCTTCTTCCCCACCAATTTCTCCAGGATTCTCCGGGTCTTCATCATTTCCTCCGCCTCCTCCATAAGTAGGTGGTGGTGGCGTGTCTGGAATATCTGGTATGATTGGATCTCCTTCTAATCCCGCTAATTTCCATTTCAATTCAATTATTTTCGTTTGAAAATGATTTAAGGAAACAGTATTAATCAATTGCTTTTGATAGTGATCTAGAAGACTTGAGTGATAGTTTAGCAGTGATTGCTTCTGGTTATTGGTAAAGCTATTTTGTTGCTCCTGCATTGTTTGGAACAATTGTTGTCCCTCTTCCATTCCTTGCTCTATTTCAGTCATTTGCCTTAAAAGCTGCAGCTGATTTTTGTTAAATAGTTGTTCTGTTTTTTGTAGGCGTGGTTGTTGCATTTGTGTTATCTTATTAATTTTCAACTTTGATTCTGTCTGTATTTGTGCTAATAGCTGCTGCTGTCCTTTTTGGTAGGCTTTATACTTTTCCACACCCTGAATAAAGTTAGACAAATTCTGCGTGAATCCATTTAGAACATCTTCTTGTCCATCTGACTCTTGGTTTACGTCTTGAATCGAGCTTTGTAAACTAACAAGAAGTGATTGTTGACCATCTAGTTGCTCCGCCAAACTCTTAGAGCTAGGCTTGTAAAAAGCGTGCATCGTTTCTTGGAAATCTCGTTCTTTTTGTAAAATCTGATCAAATTCCTCACGAACAGAATTTAAGTCGGTCGCGATAAAGTTCCAGTAGAGCGAAGACAAATTTTTATTCACTCGTTTACTTGCTTGTTCAATCTCTAATAACGCTTTTTCCTGATTCACCGCATTCAATTGTGTTTGTACTTTATAATCAAAGTTTACCTTGCTAGGGTTGTTCTCATCATAAGTCATTGCAGTTTGTGAAAAATCCGATGGAATGTAAACCACGGCATCATACTTTAAATTGCGTAGGCCATTTTCAGCCGAACTCCGACTCACCACATTCCACTTATAATTGGAATCATTTTCAAGAATATTTGTAATCTTACTGCCTAACTCCAGTTTCTCGCCATCTTCTTCCATTCCAATGTCCTCATTGACGATAGCGATAACCTGTGTGGCATTTTCTTTGATCTTAAAAGGCTCTTTCCCGATTGCCTGAAAAAAGACAAATGGAGCCAGAATAATGAAAATCGTTATAATGATTAGCTTCCACAAGCCGCTCTTCATTACGTATGCACCTTCCTTTCGGTTAACATAAGTGGAATTTGAATTTTCGTATCCTTTCCATTCGCAACATAATATCCAAAGCCTGGTTGAATTTCTTGTTCCTTTCGAACATAAGGGAGATTAAATAAGGTTTGGTCTGTTTTTTTCATTAAAACAATACCTTGTTGAACCTGCTTCACTTCAGCTGTTAATGGTTCAAATCCTCGAGATAAATCGTTATTAGAACCAGCAACAACAATATGGAAGCCTAAGTGTCCAAAGCTTGTCATATACCGAACGAGTTGATCTTGTGTCTTTTTATCAATCGTTTGTAAAAATCTTGCATAACCATCAATAAACAGATAAATTGACTCATACTGAACGGTGTTAATTCCTTGCTCAAGCATAAGCTGTTGCTCTCTAGCTCTTTCATGTAAGGTATCATCGAGTGAATCTAACCAGTTTTTAATAGAATCATTAGTAGTTAGATAGACAACTTGCTCCTTATCTCTGTAATCAATTAAACCTTGGTCAATTGAATCAAATATGGCCAATTGTTGGGCACCTTGATCTATTGTGTTATGGAGGAGTACCTTTACTATATTTGTTTTTCCTTTTTGAGATTGGCCAACAATAACACAATGCTTATGCTGTTTAAAATCAACACATACAGGTTGTACAGTCTCTTCGTTTAAGCCGATTGGAGTCACACCTGTTTGTGATTTTTTCATATAAGTCACAAACTGTTTGTAATTTAATTCTGTTGGTAGCATTGGAATTCCAACAGGTTCATCCAAGTCACTGTATTTGTCTTGTAAATGCTGTACTTCTTCTTTCAATAGTCGCAATTGCTCATAATCATCCTTTCCTTCATTGGACAAATAAACTTGTGAAAGATAAGTTTCATCCTTTTTAATCAGGACCCGTCCAGGGATTGGTTCAGGAATAAACGGTACACGCCCAACTATCGAAAATGCTTCGTTATGATCAATTAAATAGTGAACAATTTTCGTTCTTAATGTATTTAATAATGATTGTCTAATTGAATTTATTCTTGTTGCAGATAAAATGATATAAATTCCTAACGATTGTCCGTCTCTGGCAATCTGTTGCACCGTTGTTTCAAAATCAAGCATTTCTTCTTTTACAACATCAAAATTATCGATCGTGATAAATAATAGTGGTAGCTTGTTATCAGACAAATGGTTGTACATTTTTATCGAGCTGACCTCTAATTCCTGAAACAACACCTTTCGATTAGCCATTTCCTCTCGTAATCTACCAACCAATTTCTCTAATTTTCGATCTTCATCCATAATGAAATATTCTGCTGTATGTGGTAATTGTTTTAATGGAAGTAAGCCACCATTTCCAAAATCTAATAGGAAATAGTTTATTTCCTCTGGAGTATATTCGTGTGCCATTCCCATTAAAAGTGTTATTAGTGTTTGCGTTTTTCCATAGCCAGAAGAACCAATCAACCCGATGTTTCCATCCTCCATTAATTCGTAATAATATGGTGATTGAATTTGCTTTTCTGGTTCATCCGTCATAGCCACTAATACACGTGGTGAATTTTCCTTAGCAAGATGATTTGAATGTTTATATAATCGATTTGCTAATGGCTCTAGCCATGGACTTCTTAGCTTCTTAATGCCAAGCTTCTTTTGCGTGCTCTCAATTTTATCCACAATTTGCTCAATTTCTGTCTTCACTGTATTTACTACACTCTGTTCAGTTGCTAGATCAGATAATGGGATCAGTCCCAGGTCAGTTACAATCGCCACCTCATCCTCACTTATCGATGTATCTTCTTGATACGGTGCTCCACTCCATGCTGATTGAAAAAGTTCATATACCTCGTTGTTCCCAACCTGCAAGTACCCTCTACCAGTTATGGTAATACCAGCTGCATCACCATTTTTCAAAATCTCTCGACTGTCCTCAACATTTTGAACTTTTAGCGCTACTCTAAATCTAGCATTACTCAAAATCTGATCATTGATCACCCCACCTGGTTTTTGTGTTGCTAAGATAAGGTGAACACCGAGACTTCTTCCAATACGAGCTGCACTGACTAGCTCCTGAATAAACTCAGGTTCTTCACTTTTCAATTCAGCAAACTCATCTGAAATGATGAATAAATGGGGTAGTGGATCAGCTGTTTTTCCTTCTTTGTACATTCGCGTGTATTGATTTATATGTGTTACTTGATATTCATCAAATAAACGCTGTCTGTGTTTTAATTCACTTTTTATCGAAGCAAGTGCTCGTGTGCTAAAGTTTTTGCTCCCCTCGATATTTGTAATTGTCCCTAACAAATGGGGAATTCCTTTAAATGGTTGAGCCATTCCTCCTCCTTTATAGTCAATTAACAGGAATGACACCTCATGCGGATGAAAATGTACAGCTAGAGATAATATGTAGGTTTGTAAAAATTCACTTTTCCCTGATCCCGTTGTTCCTGCAAGCAAACCATGAGGACCGTGAGCCTTTTCGTGCAAGTTTAATTCAACAAGGTCATTTTTTCCTTTTAAACCAACAGGAACAGCCAATGACTTTGCCGACTCCATCGTTAACCAGTTTTGTGAGATTGGAAGATCCGCTATATCCTTCACCTGAAGCATTTCCAAGAACGATACATGATCTGGGATTGAGTTGGTCATACCAATCTGGTGATTTAGAGTACGCAGCATTCTTGCAAAAGCTTCGTTATTTTTTTGTGTATGTTCATCTAAGCGAAAACTAATTTGCACTGCTTTTTTCTGCTGAATTAATATATCGCCTTCTTCGTCATTAATATAACGAACAAGTGTATGAATATTGTCCGAGAAGCTTTCCTTTACCTCGGCAACGAATACTACAGATATTCCTAAATGAGTATAATCTCCTTCTAAATATTGCATAATCACATGCTCAGAAATTAATTGCTGATCAGTAATAAAAAAGATAAAATGAGGCAAAAATTTCACTTTTCCCTTATCTTCTACCAGGTCACGTTCTCTTATCATTTCATAGATAAAGGTGAGAAGCTGATCCCTGGTTCTTTCGTTATAGATAAACCCTTTTGCAAATGATTGTGGAAATCGAAAGTGTGGAAGCCATTTCATCCACTCCCAATCAACATACTCATCTTCATTAAAAATGAAAATAAAACGAACATCATGGTAGCTATGCTGAAAAGCCAATTGTCCAATTAGTTGATGTAACTCTTTTTTAAGTACAGACCTTTTACCAATTAACCCGATTGCTCCTTCCGAAAGATTGACTGTAATCGGAAGATTATTTAACGAACGATAAGTACTTTCTAGCTTTTGTGACTCTTCTAATAAATCATCCATTTCGCGCTTTGACATATCTGTATTATTATTTGTCATACTAAAACTCGCAGGAACTGTCCCTCTACCAAGTCGAAATTGTAAAAAATCATCACTCTCAATTGTTCTCTCCCATATTCGATCCGAAATATGAGAAGTAAGATATTTCATTCGTTCAAAGCTGGGAAAGTGAAATTCTAAAACCTTCTGCTGCTTTTGAGCTAATTGCTCTAACTCTTCCCGTTTTGTTACAAGGTATTGCTTGTAAATTCTTCTACGACGCTGTTCATTTTGTTTATGGCGTTTTCTATCTTTAACATATTGTGCGGTTGAAGTTAGTAAAGTTGTTAGAAACATCACAATCGATACAACGATAAAAATTCCTCTTGGAACAAAAATCGTTATGAATGTCATCGCGATGAGCATTGTTAACGGAGGAAGGATAATAAGCCACAAACCACGACGGTTATCTTCTACTTCCTGTGAGGGGAAAGACAACTGCACTTTATCATCAGGAAGATCATAAATCATTCGAGGTGTCCGTCGATAAATGGGATAACGCTTTTGCATTTCTGATTGAGGCATATCTATGATAGGCAAGCTACACTCAAATTTCTCAAGGTACTTTACTTGTATCGTATCCTCAGCAATAAAAGTAATTTGCATAAAATCCCAAAGAATAGTATCTCCCTTTTTAATAAAAGAACATTCCTTTTGCTGATGACCATTCACATATAATCTAGTTTTCAATGCTTTTATATTCCACTTTGTATGTTGTTTATATAAAGTGAATTCTTCAACATCAGATTGGGAATGTATCCCCTTCACTAAATCACCAGTTTGTGGAGCAATCGTAAACAGACACTCATCTTTATGACCAATATAAAATGTACTCTCGAAAGAAAATTCCGTTGTTATCATTATTTTTAATGAATGGTCCCCTAGGAAAACCTGTTGTTCTTGATTAAGCTTAATATTAATCTCTAATTCATTATCTATCTTTATACGAGCAGCACTTTCCTCTACCCATACTAAAATAGTGTCCTCCACCTCTTTTACACTTGATATTGTCAACGTATCAGAAAGACTAGTACCAATCGTAACCGGTTCTTTGCTTCCTTGTTCTACTAAAATAGATTGATAGGTGTTCTGATAAAATATCCAAAGTCGAATCAAGCTATTCACCTCTATTGCTTCGTTGTTGGTTGAGCCTGTTTAGTTGGACTCGGGTTTCTTCTGCTCTGTTTTCTCCTCTTGCCCTGTTACCTCGTTTTGGACATTGCTCTGTTCTGTTGGTGATTCTTTCGTCTTTTCTTGAGCTTTATCCGTTTGTTCATTAATTGTAGTCGATGTTTCACCATTTTTTTCTGTCTCAACACTAGGTTGAGCATCAGCTTCTTGTTGTTGACTATTCTCTTCTTCAATCTCTTTCATAAAAGCATCTAATTCTTGTTCTATTTCTGAGATTTTCTGTTGTCGCTCTTCATTTTCCATTTCTTCGTCTGCCTTTATTTGTTCTCGATATTTTATTAAACCGTAAATGATAATATCGCGATCTTCTAGAAACCTAGCTGCATCTAACGCCAGGTCAGCCTCTCCTCTGCCTATATGAATCCAATACTTGTAATAAAGTGGATCTGATTGCAGTGTTACGGTATTTTCTACATAATCTTTTTGTTCTTCCGTTAATGATTCATTCACAATGTATGATATCGCTAGTTCAAACTGTGCAACATTAGGCAACTGGTCAATTTCATAAGACTCTAATGTGGTCACCACTTGACTATAACGTTTATTTAAATAATACTCCTGAGCTTCAATTACATTGGACTGTCTAGGATGGAGAAAAAATAAAGAATAAATCAAATAAATAAGAACTGGAACAAAACATACACAAACAGTCCAAAATACAGATCGACTCCACTTCCATTTCCTCTTACTGATACGGATCAGGGTAGATTCTTTTTCTTTTAAATTCTTCCTATGAGATTGAATGACTTTTAGTAAATGATCATAATCAGTTGCTTGAAGAATCGATTGCGCAAGTTTTGATAAATTTAATGTCTTATAATAGTGAAAGTATTCCTCAAAGGAATAGTGGTTATCGAGTAAAGCAGCTACGGTTGCCTTGGTTTCTAACAAAAGGACCTCGTGATTTTTTTCATAAGGTGGAATGCTTTCCATCACACCATAATGTAGAAAATACGGTGTTAAGCCTTGGTCAAAAACTAAATTATCGGGACAAACAACTAAATGTGTTCGAAGTAAATTATGTTTTTTTATTTTACCTACTAACTGATAGGCGGTTACCGTTCTATCACTCTCTTCTAGCCTAAGGAAAGAGCTTATTCCTAAATAAGAATCCGGCAAATGATAATCAATTACTACTTGATCATCCATCATGGTTACTTTCTTGTTAAACTGCTTTTCTATCTGTTCGAGGAAGGATATCTCCTCTAGTGAATCTAGTTTTATTTTTTCTTTCTGAAAAGAAAAGGTAACGATATTTTTTTCTTTCTTTATCGTTGCTTCTAATTTTTCTTCAATGTAAGAAAGCTCGTTTTCAGCCATGACTTCATAATCTCCTTTACCACGCTTGGTTCATTTGCTTTAACTATAAAACTTCAATCCTATCTCCTGTCATGATCCCAACATCTACCAATCGTTGATGACCTGGAATGATGTTATTTTTGTTCACAACTCGTACCCATGTTCCTTCACGTATATTTCTATCTAATTGCTTTTGTTTCCAAGCAATATCAACTAGTTTTTTAACTGTATGGTAATCCGATAAACGTATTTCTAACTTATCATCGATATAATTGCATAAATCTACAGTAACCTCTATGTACACACATACCACCTCATAATGAGGGAGCGCCTATTAGATAAGCGCTCCCTATGGTTATGTTATCTATAAACTCGTTCGTCTTATCTACGGATTTGACTAGCAATATCTGCATCTGCATCGCGAATTGCTCCAGCAGTGCTTTTGAGTTGACGATTAATACTCTCTAATAATTCTTCCATATCTTGAAATGATGGACGTAACATAATGTATTGATCTTGGAATGCTTTGGAGGATTCCCCTTCCCAAATTCCTTCTAATCTCTCAATCATTTTGTCAAGACGAACAATTTGTTCATGTACCTCTACTCCTTCTTTTCCATAGAGATCTGCGACTTGTTCCAGCTCTTCTGGTGTAACGCGAATTGTACCTGACATTGTAACCTCTCCTTTTAATGAATTTTTATTTCACTTATGTATAAGTGATTTGAAATGGATGTCTATGTCGTCTATAGATAACCAATTCACTATATATCAATAACATATTTTTGAGCCATAATATAGATATTTTTGTATTTTTTAACATTAAATGGTAGTATATTCCTCATTACAAATTCAACATAAGGCTAAAATACCTATTAATAAATATGTGACAGAAAGGCATTTAGTACTATTCCTGTTTTTGCTGAGGTTGTATTAATATGTATGTTAATTAACGTTTTGTCTTGTAAAATATAAAAAGGCAAACTATAAAAAAATAGTTTGCCTTTTTATTATTTATCTTGAGAAAGTCTCTTAATAATGGTTGCCAAAAGAAGTGTTCTTTCTACTAAGCTCGGTATTTCCAAATATTCTTTATCACTATGAGCATTTCCACCAACAGGGCCTAATCCGTCTATCGTTGCTACCCCAAGTGAGGAGGTAAAGGATGCGTCAGAGCCACCGCCTGTTGCTGTATCTTCTATTTCGATTCCGATTTCATCTCCAACATCTTGAATGATTCGAAGCAACGCTCTTGTTTTTTTATTTTTCTCCATAGGTGGTCGATTCATTTCACCTTCAAGAACTATTTTTGTTCCAGATACTTCAGTAGTTGAACAAATTTCTTCGAGTCGTTCTTCAATGATTTCAACCTGTTCCATTTCTTTCATTCGAACATCAATTTGTGCTTCGGCATGATCAGAAATTGTGTTAGCACTTGAGCCACCTTCAATTAATCCTACATTAACACTAATGCCGTTTTCATGATCTGAAAGTTCATACAGCTGAATAATTTTGTGTGCTAGCTCCTCAATTGCACTTCGACCTTTTTCCGGCTCAATTCCCGAATGTGCCGCTTTTCCTTCAACAATGAGTGTGTAATTGCCTTTTCCTCTGCGCGCTGTTACCAATGAACCATCCTTACGTGCCGGTTCCATGACGAGGGCATATCTCATACCTTTTGCTTCACTTTCAATGAGAGACCGTGATGTTGGTGAACCAATTTCTTCATCGCTATTAAGGATAATTTTAATCTTTTTATAGCCTTCATGTCCTTCGTTTAGTAATGCTTTTATAGCATATAAAACTGCCGCTTGACTAGATTTCATATCAATAACACCTGGTCCGTATGCTCGATTGCCTTCAATATTAAAAGGTCTTTCTAGTGCAGTTCCTTTGGGGAAAACAGTATCCATATGAGCTAAAATAACGATGTTAGGATTAATTGCTTCTTTATGCTGAATAACTAAATGATTTCCGTAATTTTCTTGTGTAATAACCTTAACATGAAAACCTAGTGACAAGTAGTTCTCCTCTAAAATGTGACCAACTTGGTCGACACCATCTTTGTCATGTGAGCCGCTATCTATGTTTACTAATTTTTCAATAAAAGTCAGCATCTCTTTTTCTTGCTGATATATAAATGATTCCATGGAGCCGTTTCCTTCTTTCCTTTACCTGCTAATATCTAGTTAAAAAGATTTTACCAGAATAAAGACAGAAAGGTAAGTAGTGTTTCTTAGGGTGATATGAGAAGATTTGCTAAAACCCATAGTATAACAAAGCTCAAAATGATCGTTATATTAGATAAAGTACCGACAAATTTTTGATCATACTCAAATTCGACAGAATAAGGTAACACTGAAACAGATGTTGGTAACAAGAAGCCCATTAATAACGTGTATTTAAACATGTCGTCAAATGGGAGCAGAAAAAAACAAGAAATTCCTATTACTAAACCAATCCCATACCTTACCCCTAGAAATTGCACCATTAGTTTTATATAGCTTTTATCAAATGTAAAATTTAGATAGATTCCTAGCAATAATAAAGATAATGGCATATTTGCTGCAGAGATAATTTCAGCAACATTTAATATGGTTGAAGGAATTCGTAACTCAATTAAATTAACAATCACTACGATAATATAAGTCATAAGAGGGATCGATTTTGATAACTTAATCACCACTGTTTTGGGATCCAGCTTCACATCTTCTTTTGAATAAAAACTCCCAATTAAATAGCTTAAGCCAAAAACAATAAATGCATTTCCAACATCAAACATCCCAAAATAGGTAAGTCCTTCTTTCCCAAAAATAACTTCAACTAATGGATAAGCAAAAAGACCAATATTAAAGCCTGGTACCATCATCCCAAGCATACCCTTTATGTTTCTTTGTTTTTTCCTAAATAAAAAAAGGGCAATAAAACCGATGAAGATTCCGTATAGAAAGCCCATTAAGATAAGTAAAAACAACGATGTTTCTATTTTAATATCATGAAAGGTCACGATGATTAAAGTTGGTAGAGTGATATTAAAAATAATTCTTGATAATCCCTCACCGTCTTTTTCCTTGATGATCCCCCCTCTTTTTAAAAGATAACCTAATGCAATAATGATGATGCAATACAAAAACTGCAAATTAAAACTACCCAAAATGACATGACTCCTTACATGTGTAAATTCCTTTAGTTGACTACTGTATACAATATTGCTCATTTTACCGGACATCTAGTACATTATCAATCTAATCAACTTAATCCTACCATTCTATTTCATTATTCATAATTTTATGATAAATTAAATAAGACTACTTTGAGAGGATGTTGCAGGAAATGACAAAATTTGAAAACATTACGATAGAAAAGAAGGCAAATGTTTATTTTGAGGGTAAGGTGACAAGTCGTACCATCTTATTTGAAGACGGAACGAAAAAAACTCTTGGTGTCATGCAGCCTGGTGAGTATGAATTTTCTACTAGCTTCAAAGAAGAGATGGATATCACAGCAGGTCATTTAGAGTATAAATTACAAGGTGAAGATTGGAAAACAATTGACGGTCAAGGTGTTTTTTATGTACCGGCAAATGAAACATTTCAAGTAAAAGCAAACTCTGTTGTAGATTATTGTTGTTCATACATAGGTGAATAATCATGTAAAAAGTCGTCCATAACAGGACGACTTTTTATATTTACCTTGGTTGAGCGACAATACCATTGTGAACCTTAATATATCCATGTCTCTTGATATCAAATCCACCTTTGTATACATATAGCCCCATTTGCCTGATGTCCATCAGTTCCCTATAAGTATGATTCATCACATCTGCCATGATCGTATAAAACAATCGTGACTTTACCTGGAAACGAGGAGTTGTCATAATGACATATCCCCCAGGTTTAAGAAATTTTCGATGCCATTCCATTACCTGACCCTTGTAATCATCAGGAAAATGCTCTAAAAGCCCAACACTCAGAACTACATCAAATTCTTTACCAAAGTGCAAATTCCGTATATCGTCAACAACATAAGAGATATTCATTTCATCTTTGTACCAAATCTTAGGCTGACCAGATGCTGTTTTCTTTCCTAAAAATGGATAAGTTTCTGGGAAATGACCAAATCGATCTGTTTTGCAGAATTCATCGTAATCGACCATCACAACCTCTCCACCTGGATACATTGCATGCAATTGCATTGCTTCATAGCCCTCTGCTGCTCCAAGGAATAAAATTCGTGGCTTTTGAAGATCGAGTCCTTCAAATAAAGCACGTTTACCACGTGGGTCCCAAATCCCGTCTTCAATTCGATGAGCATAATTCCAAAGAGATAATCTTGCTGTTTCTCCAAGTGCTTGCTTTACTTCTTTCAGTTTAAACTTTGCTAGGTGTTCTTTCATTTCCTTCTTAGATTTAGCTATTTCTTCAGGAACATCCTTTACAAACCAATCATGAAAAGAACGATTAAAAAACTCCCAGGAGGTTTTTACACTCATATCTCCGTGTTCTTTTTCCCATTCCTTTTTTGATTTCGCAACCGTCTTTACTTCATAAGGCTTTCCTATTTCCTTCCAAGAAAGTTGAGACCAGTCTGACACGACATTTGCATTAAAAAATTGATCTTTATGCTCATTAGTGGGATTACGCAAATCAATTCGATAACTGGGCGTTAATGTTGTTGTGTTTAATTCATGGGTGTATCCATAATCATTATCCTCTCTTGTTTGACTCCTCACCCTTTCCACTCCCCCCGTCATGATTTTTTATATCTTACTATAAGTTTATTACATTATGTATACGCTTACAATTTGTTTTATTAACATTCACAACGTATAAAAAAATAAGGTCCATAATCTGAACCTTATCTTCTATCTTTTACTTAAAACATTATGACGACTTTTCAACTTCTACTAGCAAATGAAAAATAAATTGATACAGAGATCCAATTACTTCACCAACAGTCATCGTTTCTTCAAAACCCTTTACTACATCAAGAGTAATATTCAAATCCCATAATCCGTCTTGTTGATTAAACATTAAGTTATATTTCTTTTCTCCATCTAGTAACTCACGATCTAGGATGGACTTAATTGTTTTTTCTTGATTCTTTTTGAGCTTTAACCCAAACATAGCCTCATATGTTCCAAAAACATCATCGACCTCTATTGAAACTGCATCAATAGCTATGATGTTAAACCATTTTGATTCAACATATAGAAATTCTGCTTTATGTTTTTTGAAATATGCTATAGATTCAGATAGGAAGGAATCTGATTCTGTTGCAATCAATTCATCTGTTTCTTTATTACTCCGCTCAATATAAGCACCTAAAAACCTATTTTCTATTTTCTCATTACTACCATTTTCTTCAAAAGGAATATTATTTTCTTTCATATACTCTTTTTCTACTAGATATAATGGCATCTCTTTATCTAACTGCTGAATCTGATTCTTTAACAATATATGTCCTCCATTCTTTGCGATACTCTATTTACATAGTATAACCTTTTCTTTCGATTTATAAATCCATTTCAATAAGAACCGGACAGTGGTCACTACCCAAAATATCACAATGGATTTGAGAATCTATTAAACGATTTGTTAATGTTTTTGACACAATAAAGTAATCAATACGCCAACCAATATTTCGTTCACGTACCTTACTCATATAAGACCACCAAGAATAAACATCTTTTCGTTCCGGGTACAAGTAACGGAAACTATCAACAAATCCTTCATTCAGTAATAAAGACATTTTTTCACGTTCTTCATCTGTAAAGCCTGAATTACCTTTATTTGATTTTGGATTTTTTAAATCTATTTCCTGGTGTGCTACGTTTAAATCTCCACATAAAATAACAGGCTTGTTTTTCTCCAAGGTTGTGATATATGCACGAATTTCTTCTTCCCATTGAAGTCTCTCATCAAGCCTTGCTAAATCTCTTTTTGAATTAGGTGTGTACATTGTAATGAGAAAGTAATGTTCAAATTCTAACGTTATGATTCGACCTTCTGGTTCTTCGTTCATATCACCAATACCGTAAGAAACAGACATTGGCTTTTGTTTAGTAAAGATGGCAGTACCTGAATATCCTTTTCTTTCTGCGAAGTTCCAGTATTGGTGATATCCCTCAAGCTCTAAAGAAAGCTGTCCTTCTTGCATTTTTGTTTCCTGAATACAAAATATATCTGCGTTAACTTCTTTAAAATAGTCTAAAAATCCCTTTTTCACACATGCTCTTATTCCGTTTACATTCCATGATACTAATTTCATCTATTTTTCTCCCTGATTTCATAAATTGACTGTAGAACTTATATAGTAAACGATTTTCCTAAAATACTAAACACATATGTTCTCTAGGTAATAAAATAAGCGGTAAAAGCTTTTTGCTTTTAACCGCTTAATAACTAATTTTTCTCCAATTGAATTTCTTTCACTTTTTGTCTTTGCTCCTCAGGCCACCATGCTCCACAATCGTCAGATACAATACATGCTGCACATTTATTTAAATCATACACCTTCATTCCAGTAATTGGTGGTGAATATAAATGAAGAGTAACCAACTTCGACTTATTTAAAACAGACATTTTATGCACACCCTTTTCGGGGGCAAAAAACATTTTTCCATTTTCCTGAAATTCAGTAAAGAGTTCTATAGGCAATTTCGTTCCATCTACTTTATATACCGTATTTTTTGCCGTTCCATTTATCACTTGAATCCATCCAAAGGAGCTGCCATGATCGTGTGGCGCACATTCAATTTGAGACCAGTTCATCACTAACAATTCAACTCTTTCGTTCTTAAAAAGCAACTTTCGGTAGTATGGTTTATCATCTTCTGTCTTTAATATAGGCTCTAATTCTTCAGGCTGAATAGCAAGTTCTTCCATCGCCAGTTTTAAAGCATCACTAGATGTATTTTCTAAATTCCCAAGAATCTCATGAATTCGGTCTTTATAATCCATACAAATGTACCTCCTGATGTTGCTTTTCTAGTTGTCTTTTATGCAGCAGGCTGTTCATATGTATTGGTATGTTCTTGCTGTTTAGCAAGTATAAAAATATTTTTTTAGTAATGATGAAGCCTTTGTAAAAGACTTAACCTATTTGTACTTTCTTGAAATAAAGAAACCATACAACCTTTCAAATTGACCGTTAACAAAAATCACTCCTATTATAATTATGATTCCACCTACTACACTTATGAGAATAATTTTTTCGTTTAGTAAAAGAACAGCTGCGATTAATGTTGCAACTGGTTCTAAATATAGAAAAACAGATACCTGTGATGCTTCTAGAACATGTAATGCTTTTGCCCAGTACCAATAAGCAACTCCTGATACAAATACACCTAAAAAAAGTAAATGAGCCCACTCTCCAGCCTGTAAATGAGATACGGCCTCCCACCCTTTATTACGAATCAAAAAAGGAATTGTTAAAACAAATCCTAGTAAGCTCATATAAAATGTAATAACTAGCGGTGACAACGGGATGTTTAATTTTTTTAATAAAACGGAATAGACTGCCCAGTTAAGTGTGCTTAGCAACATTAGTAAGTAACCTATGTTTAACGCTGGTTCAAACGTTTTTTCACTACCACCAGTTGTGATCATTAACACACCAAAAAGAGCTAGTATCATTCCAATAGCTTTTAATACCGTCATTTTTTCATTTAAAAAAATCATCGACAAGATTACTGTGAAAATCGGTGATAAAGATATCATCCAACCTGCTGAAGATGCATCGATTGTTAGCAATGCACTAGCTTGGATAACCTGATGAATAAAAACACCTAATATACCTAAAACAATTAAATGTGGGATATATGCAGGATTAATTTTAAGTTTTTCCTTTAATAAAAGTAAAAGACAGAGAAGAAAGAGCGCACCAATTCCAAAACGAATAACAAGTAATGTAAAAGGATCTAGCTTGTCTAATACCGCTTTTGTCGAAACGAAAGATACTCCCCAAAATGTGATGGACATTGTGGCATATAGTGAAGCGGCTAATTTATGGTTTGATGACAACATAATAAATACCTCTCTATTTTAGTCTCTCCTTATCATATGCTTGTCCTTTTGACGAATGTATAAAATATTCGAAAGTTAACCCTCATCTCACGTATTATTTGAATTATAGTGTGTTTATGATACAATGAATGAGTATTCATTCATAAAGGCTAGTTTAATCAATAAGAAATACAGAGGTGATATCGTGCAACAAATTGGTCCGATTCAAATTATCGAAGGTCCACATAAAAGTAAAGTTCCTTATTCCAGAAGTCTGTATATTGAAGGTTCACATGAAAAGGTGTTAATTGATACAGGTGCTGATCCACACTCGCTCCAACAATTAAACAAACAATCCGGCGTTGACTTAGTTATTAATACACACTACCATCCCGATCATACTTGTCATAATTACTTATTTCCAAAAGCAGAAAAGTGGATAAATAAAATTGAATACCAGATGTCATTAACAGTTGAAGGAATTGCAAAAGCAAATGGAGTTTATCAAGAATGGGGTTCTGCAGGCGTAAAGGAATGGGCAGAGAACATTCCGCAAACATGGATTCAAAGTCTTTCTGAAATTAACGGGTATTACGAATACGAGAAAGAATATCGTCTTGGAGGCGTTAACGTTATTTTTTTGCATACACCAGGTCATACAAAAGGCTTTACTTGTCCTTATTTTCCTGACTTTGGTGTTGTTTTTACAGGAGATTATGATATGACAACGTTTGGACCATGGTATAACGGTACAGATGGTAACATTGATGAGTTTATTTCTTCAGCCCAACGCCTTCTCTCCTTAGACGCTAACACGTTTATTACAGGTCATCAAAAAGGAACATTTCAGAAAGACGAATTTCACGAAGCAATGAAAAAATACCTTTCCATCATCGACCAACGTGATAACGTGATTGAAAAATATGTACAACAAGGTTTAGATTTTGAAGAATTAACAAGTATCGGTATATTTTATCCTAAAAACACTTTAGAGCATTCTATCCTTAATACGTGGGAACGAAGTGGAATAAGAAAACATCTTCACCGTTTAGGCTATAAGGTTGAGAATGGAGCGATCAAACATTTGGTCTATTCTAATAAAAAATGAACTTGAATCAATCTAAGGGAGTTCCTCACCACCGTTGTGCTGTGGCTCTCCTTTATATTAATAATGGATAGAAAGCTACAGTCAACTCCCTATCCATACTCTTTATTCATCTTCGTCCATCATATCCTCAAAAACAGCTGACACTTTTTCAAATTCATCATCACTTTCAATCGGAGACAAATCTCCTTCATCATCAATCTTTAAAAAGAAAATATCAATATCTTCTTCAGATTCCTCTTGAATATCATCAACAAATCCTACTGCTACATAATCAGTTCCTTCTAAAGTAATGGCCGCAAGAACCTCAACTTCATTATCCTGATCATTTTCGTCCGTAATTGTAAAAATTTCTCCTACTTCTACTTTATCCATGAATAATAGCTCCCTTCACACGTACATATAAATGATGATTACTTCTTTATCATGCCAAATTTATGTAATTTCATTCAAGACATTTTATAAAAAAAATACAATTTCTTTCATTATCAGGTTAAAAATTTGATATAAGGAAGGATGTTTGATTATGTCCTATTTTTCTTATCCACCTTTCTACCGTTCAACACCCCCTTCACAATTAAGCACACCTCAACATAGAACAGTTACCGTAGAAGGTAGAGGAAAAGTCACCGCTGTACCCGATCAAGCAATTATTACGATAGGATTTGTTACTGAAAATGAGGATGTTAATAAGGCACAAGCGCAAAATGCGAAAATAACAACTCAGGGTTTAGCGGCTCTGAAAGAAATAAATATCCAACAAGAAGATATTCAAACAGTTTCCTATACCATTCAGCCTATTTACGAATTCACTGAAGGATCTTCTATCTTAAAGGGATATAAAGTACAACATACTTTTGAAATAACAGTTAAAAATTTAAATCAAGTCGGTAAAGTGTTCGAAGCGGTTGTAGCAGCAGGGGCAAATATCGCAGAGAATATCGAGTTTGTTGTTTCAAATAAAGATTTATACTACCAGCAAGCTTTACAACTTGCTATCAAAAATGCAACTGAAAAAGCATCCAGCATTGGTCAACAGCTGGGTGTTAGCATGAATACCGTTCCGATCAAGGTTACAGAGAATTCTACAGCCATTTCACCAAGGGACTATACACTTTCTTTATCTGCTGAAGCTACTTTACAAGCAGCACCTCCTATACAAAGAAGTAAGCTTGAAATTGAGGCAATCGTAACAGTCGTTTTTCCATATTAAGAAGAGGACGAATCATTCTTCGCCCTCTTTTTACTATTAGTTTTGCTTTAAAAACGACTCAATTTCTTTCGTTAATTCTTCTTTAATAGCATCAATTTTCTTAAAATCCATTGCTTCAATATAATAGGATTCTAATTGGTCTCTTAACTGCTTTGCTTCAGCAAGATAGGATATTGCTTCTTTCATTTTGTCTTTATATGCTTTTGTTGTTCTAGCAATGTCTTCTGCGTATTTTTCATCTGTTCCAGGTGTGATGCAGCGTTCATACATATCAATTATTTCATCAGAATTTCTTTCAGGAAAATATTCATGTGGTGCAGTACTGTCAAAAATAGCAATTCCCTTTTCACGTAAAATCACCATATCAAGGCTGTTAGGATCAAAACCGCAATGATACACTTCTACATCAAAACCTCTTTGCTCACCTGCAGCCACAATTTTCTTTAACATTGTGGATTTACCTGAACCGGCTCTCCCTTTTATAAAGTAACGTTTTTCGATATCTTCTGTTAAATTTTGAATAAAATCAACAGCTCCCTCTGGAGTAGCTGCTCCTAGAAAACGATGCTGAACTCTAGGCTTTTTGTCTAATGTTGCCTCTTCATAAAACAAGGAAATGATTTCGTCTGTTAATTGGTTAGCCTCAGCAAAATCCATGTTAGAAATATAAATGTCTTCAATATCATCATGCGCTCTTAATGAGGCAGCAAATGTTTCATATGCTTGATTAAATTTCTTTGAAATCTCCTGATTAAGCGTAAGTATTTCTTCTTTATGGTGCGATAACTTGTTAGAATCCCATGCTACACCTAGGTTTACATATTCTTCAATAACACCTGGTGCTTTAGGCTCAATTACATGTGGTGCTGTTCCATCAACAATTCCTATTTTTTCATTTGGAAGAATGACTCCATCAATGGACTTGTTATCAGAAGCACAATGTAAATACTCTACATCGAATCCCTTTTCTTCCATCATTTGACCAACATGCTTCATAAGAGAAGATTTTCCCGTACCTGGGCCTCCCTTTAATATATATAAACGCTCTAGATCCTCTAATACTGAGTCATATAAACTATAAAAACCTTTGGCAGTGTTTCCTCCTGCATAATAATGATGAACTTTTCCTGTCATCTAATCACCCCTTAACACCTTTGCTTTTAACATATGTAGATTATCTCACAAGGGTGAATGCCTAATTTTTAAAATCGCGTATTGCGCAAAACTTTTGTATAATGTTCCTATATTTAATAAAGGAGATCGTTTCAATTGAACTCAAAAGAACTTGAACAAAAAATCATACAAAACTATCAAAAAGATGAAGGAATGATGATTTTGATTTTTGCACAATGGTGTGTGAATCATGATCTTAATCCAACTGAACTTTACTTAAGAGCCTATCCTGGGCAATCAGAAAATTATGCCCTTAAACAAACAATTGATTTAACAGTTTCTAAGGAAGAATCAGAACACATCCCAGATCAAACCCTCCTTAATGTTTTATCATTGTTTGGCAATGAAGACCTAGCTTTTGTTGTAACAGAGGAAATAAATAAAAGAAAAAAATAAGAGGGATGAAATTAAAATGTTGGTCAAGGTAGTTTTGTGCTTTGGCTTTTTGTCTAAGTCCGCGAAAATTTTCAAAGGATCGTTTGATAAGTAAGTTGGTAGATTTTCAACTGGAAAAAAGCACGCCAATAATCGGCGTGCTTTCCTTAATTATCATATCTTTTAAACACTAACGTGGCATTATGTCCACCAAAGCCAAATGAATTCGATAAAACAACAGAAACATCTGATTGCTTTGCTTCATTTGGTACATAATCTAAATCTAGTTCCTCATCGGGTGTTACATAGTTAATGGTTGGTGGAATGACACCATCTTTTATTGAAAGCAAAGAGAAAATGGCTTCCACTGCACCTGCTGCACCCAACAAGTGTCCTGTCATCGACTTTGTTGAACTTACAGATAGTTTGTATGCATGTTGACCAAATACTTCTTTTATTGCTTTTGTTTCATTTAAATCATTATAATAAGTACTTGTGCCGTGGGCATTAATGTAATCAACATTCTCTGCCTGCAAATTGGCATCTGATAATGCTAGTTTCATAGCACGTTGTCCGCCTTCTCCTTCTGGTGCAGGTGTTGTAATATGATATGCGTCCCCAGTCGCACCATAACCAACAAGTTCTCCGTAAATTTTAGCACCGCGAGCTAAGGCATGATCTAATTCTTCTAAAACAACAACACCCGATCCTTCAGCGATAACAAATCCGTCACGACTTTTATCAAAAGGTCGACTTGCTGTGTTTGGGTCCTGATTTGTCGATAAAGCCGTCATATTAGTGAATCCTGCGACTGTCATCTCGGTAATCGATGCTTCAGATCCACCCGCAATCATCATATCTGCTACACCATTTTGAATAACTCGAAAAGCATCTCCAATAGAGTTAGCACCCGAAGCACAAGCAGTTACTGAGCAATTATTTATCCCTTTTGCTCCAATCTCAATTGAAACCCTGCCAGAGGCCATATCTGGGATGAACATAGGAATAATAAATGGACTAACACGCTTTGGACCTTTATCTAAATAACGTTTATGTTGTTCCTCAAATTCATCAAGTCCACCGATTCCCGAACCTATCCATACTCCAACACGTTCAGGGTCAATTGTTTCTCCTATTTTAATTCCCGAATCATTTACTGCCATTTTACTAGCAGCTATTGCAAAATGTGTAAATCTTGCCATTCTTCTTGCTTCTTTAAAGTCAATATACTCATCTGTTGAAAAATTCTTTACTTCTCCAGCTACTTTCACTTGAAACTGTTCTGAATTAATTCGTGTTAAAGGTGCAATCCCTGATACTCCACTTTTAATATTTTCCCAGGTTGTTCGTACATCATTACCTAGTGGTGTTACAGCTCCAATACCTGTAATCACAACTCGCTTCTTCATGTTAGGTTCTCTCCTTTATAACAAATATATGATATAAACTAATTCTATTTAATAGGATTGATAAATAGATAACTTATGACTTGGTCTTAGTAGCACATACATATATCTTATACTAGATCATGAAAAATGAAAAGTTACCGGTACTAAAAGAAAATTTTTATAAATGTAAAAAGACCCCCATGTTTGGAGGTCATTTCTATTATAATTCCAATTTTTCAACAGCATCAATAAGTGATGTGATATCCTCTACGGTTTGAAATATTTCGCTATTTTGTATTTCTTCCACCATCACTTCTCCATCTTGTTGAACTTGTTCTAACTGATTTAGCAATTCTTCATTTTTCGAAACAAGATCCTGATGTAGGTCTTCAGCAACTGCTGGAGCGTCTATGTTATTAAATTCTTCAATATTTTCGGTTAATGTATTTACCTGATTTTCAAGTTCAGTTCTCATTTCTGGATCACTTGCAGCATTTTCAATTAGACCTGGTGCATTTTCAGCAAAATCACTCATTGAATTCAATAAGCTATTTGCTTCATTTACATAATCCAACGACTGATTTACTTCATCGACTACAGAACACGCAGTGGTTAGCATAAAAGCCGCAATGATTATAAGAAAAGAAAGCTTTTTCATTTGATCACTCCTATCGAGTTTATATGTTATATACGGATAACTGGTGAGGAAAGTTTCAAAGACTTTGTTCTAACAAATAACGCTAAAAACAATAAAAAGGCTAACATCATGGTTGTTAACCTTTTTTTGTTTATGATTCGTTTGTCACTAACCATTTGAGAAATTCTTGTTCGGGTTCTGTAAGAAATCGACCTAAGTCTCTTGAAAAATATAAATATAACTCTATGTATCTTTTTGCCATTTCGTCCATGAATATCCCCCTAGTATGTATAAGAACTTCTTTATTTTATCACGTTCATATGGTAAGTGGTAAAAAATCTTTTAAAACATCAAAAACTCCTAACATTATTCTTCATCTACCATGTCATCTGAATCAATATCGTCATTATCATTTTTCTCTTTGGTATCAAAGAATTCATTAATTTTTTCAACGATTGACTCATCATTTTTTTCTGGATGATGAGTAGCATGTTCTGTATCAATAAAGTTCTGAAAGGTATAAGTTTGGATTAGTTTCTTTTTATTTTTGATGTGTTTACCTACAATTAGTAACAAAAATAACAATATTAGAAAGAGTATTAAGTATAAGATAATTACACCTCACCCTCTTACACTGTTTAGTTATCATTCCTAAAAGAAAAAGCTACTTGCGTAACTTTTTCTTTTTAGTTTCTTTAGGTGCTAAGGCATCAAAAATAGAGCTTCTAATGGAGGATTTCCACCTGCAAGACCAACCGCAACTGCTGTATAGGTCTTTCCAGCTTTAAGCTGTACTTGCGGAATCGTTAACACGACATTATTAGTTCCAGCAACTCTAACTTCTAAATTAACAGTTAATGGGGATAATGTCAGGTAATCTGTAGCTTTTTCGTACGGAACATTGGGAAAGAGCACCTTACCACCTTGAACTGCAATATCAACATTTGGAGCACCTGGGGAGAGGTGAATAAACCGGACTTTTGCTTGGTTCGAACTTTTACATACGGTTTATCTACAAAAACATTTAATTTAAGGTTTGCTACCCTTCCAGTTGCTGCAACAGTGTAGTAAGTATTTCTTGTTAAAGAAAGTTGTTCTCTTAAAACAGGCTGAGTTGTTTCCCCAGTTGGGTACACTTCAATCGTGTAGCGACCATATGGTAATTGTAAGTAATCAGTTGTTTCTTGAAAAACAAGATTCGTAATGGCTTTATTTCCGTTTACATAAACATCAACACCCGGTGCGTCTGGAGAGGCATGAAATACACGTACAAAGGAATTCTGCTGTCCAGCTCTGTCTACCATTCCGTAAGTATGTCCATGAAAATCTGCAGCTGCAAGTTGTTGAACACACATTAAATGTTTTTGATAATACATGATGTGCAGCTGAGGATTTGAATATTTGTAATAGTCCGCAAGCATTAGATATTTTGCCGATTCAAGTACCAACATTGATTCATTTTGGTGCATGCTATTCACTCCTAAAATAGTATTAACACCATACAATATGTAAAACGCCCATATAGTTTCCTATCTTTTGTCATTTTTACAAAAAATTATTTTTGCAATTGTAAAATAGTCACACATAAAAACAGAGTAGATTTCTCCACTCTGTTTTTATATTCCAATTCATTTTTCTACCAAGGAAAGCCTCTTCTTCTTCTTCTGCGATCTTCAGCACCTAGTACATCATCATCTCGGTCATATCTTCTATCTCTTCTATCTTCTACACCTGCAACATCATTATCAAAACGACGATGACGTCTTTTATCATCTGCTTCAACGATAATCACTTCATCTGCATTAATGATTACACGATCTGCATTAATCACTAGCCTTTTTCTATTTTCTGACATTTATCCCACCTCCATTCTCTTTTACTACATTTTATGAAACGAACATAAAAACGAGTGGACGAGTATATTGGGACTACTCACCAATTTTTTAGTCTCCAAAAAAGGTTACATAATCAATTCTAGGTCAGGAAAAAATAAACAGATACGGTGGGAATGTGGGGTGAAAAGATAATGAAAAAGTTACTGGCAATTTTACTAGCAGCACTTCTTGCTACTTCTGTTGTGGCATGTGATGATGCTCCTGGTGAAGATGAAATCGGTGATGGTGAAATCAACGATGAGGAATAAGAAAAAGACACACGGTTTATCCGTGTGTCGTATTTGTTCTTGCTTTGATATAAAAATGAAACAACATAATAGCAAGTGTAACGAGAAAGGCCAATCCACCAAAAATATTACGATAAATGAGGTCTACAGCCAAGCCATCTTGAAGAGTAATCAAGATCCCCGTTAATGTTACACCAAAGGCTCCTCCGAAAAATTGAATTAGCTGAGTCATTCCCATCCCTGTCCCAATCTCTTCAGTTGGGAGAATCCTTGAAACTTCATTAGCTACACTTGATGTAAGGGCTGAGAAACCGGTGCTCATAAACATATAAGTTAGTAAGATAAAATATGGTGACTTCGTTGACAACAATGTAAATAAAACCGTTGCAATAAATAAGAAAAGTTGCCCAAAAAGAATAAGGGGGCCATTGCCAAACCGATCAATTAACCTCCCAATAAACTGTGCAGCCACTGCAGACAAAATAGCTCCAGGGAAAATCATCATCCCTACTTCCGCAGGGTCTTTTCCAAAAACATCTGTTAAGATAATCGGCATAAGAAAAAGGGTAGAAAAATGGGTGACAAACGCGACAAATCCGATAAAAAGCAATTTAAGATATTGCTTCTCTTTTAGCAATTTTGGCTGGATAAACGGCATCTTTACTTTGTTGATATGCCTCCACATCAGCCAAAGGATAATCATGCTTGAAAATAAGATGATATAAGAAAAGGTTGAGAGAAATAACAACAAACCTGTTACACCTGCTGCTGTTAAACATCCACCTAACGTATCAAACTTCACCTTCTTAATCTCTTCTTTTGGCAACAGTCTTTGTAAAAGTGGAATAAATAAAACAACTAAACCCGTCACGGCAAACAAGTAATTCCATCCTAAATATTGAGTAATAGCTCCCCCAATAACAGGTCCCAGTCCAAATCCAAGTGAAGAGGCTGATGCAATGAGGGCCATGGCTTTTCCTCTTCTACTTATTGGAATATATCTTCCTGCTAGCACCATCGCAAGACCTGGTACAGCTCCTGCTCCCGCTGCTTGAAGAACCCTTGTTGTTAATAGAAGTGGAAATGAGTTGGCAAAAAAGCCGATAACTGAAGCAACTCCTAATATGGATAGTCCGATAAGAAGCAGTCTTGAGATTGGGATATAATCAGAAAGACGACTAAATGTTAAAGTAGCAATGGCAAAAACAATAGAATATCCCGATACAATCCAAGATGCTGTTGAAGAGGTGAGAGATAAATCTGTTAACACACTTGGTAAAGCCACATTAAACATCGTTGTATTCATGACAACAAGCCAAACAATAAAGCTCCAAATGAAAACAATTTTGTTTTCCTGTATGGATTCTGCCCCTGTACTTTTAGGAGCAGCAATGGAAACCGAAGACATTTGATACCACCTGTTTCTTTCAAGTTATTAAACAATAATACTATCATAATACGTTTTTTCTTCCTATAAAAGAAAAATGCTTCGAGTATCGAAAAATGAACTTTGTGAAACATTGTCCCAATAAGCAAAAAAGGATGAACATGGTATAGGTTCACCCTTACAAAATAGTAAACATTATGTTACCTGTTGTTTTTGATATTGATTTTCAAGGTAGTCAGCTGCTTCATAAATGGCTTTTCTTCCGTCCTCCAATGGCAGCGTCATACACATAAAACCATGAATCATTCCTGGATAACAAACATACGTTGTTTGAACTCCTGCTTGTGAAAGCTTCTTGGAATATGCTTCTCCTCCATCACATAAAGGATCATACTCTGCCGTAACAATATATGCCGGTGGAAGCTTAGCAGCATCCTCTTCTGGGATGAGCATAGGCGCTGCTAAAGGACTTTGTGTATCAGATATGCTCGAAAGATATTGTTGCCTAAACCAGGTCATCGTAGATTTTGTTAGGTAATATCCTTCTCCATATTTTTCATAAGATTCTGTTGGTTCAAAACCTGTTGATGGGTAAAATAATAGCTGATGACTAATATTAAAATCTTTCCTTTGAACTGCTAAATAACAAGTAACTGCAGCCAAATTTCCACCAGCACTATCACCACCTACTGCAATGAACGTTTGATCAATACCTAGATCGTTGGCATGATCATACACCCATTTCGTTGCAAGATACGCATCTTCCACAGGAACTGGAAATTTATGTTCAGGAGCCAAGCCGTAGTCTACAGATATTACTTTACATTGAGCATGGTTAGCAAGTATTCGGCATAATGAATCATGTGTTTCAATATTACCAATTACCCAGCCACCTCCGTGAAAATAGACTAAGGCTGGTAGTGAACTTTTTTCGTTAGGACTGTATATTCTAATCGATATTTCATGTTCATATCCTTGAATTCTTCTATCTTCTACATGATGAATTTCTTCTGTAATGTTTAAAGAAGAACTAGACTCAACATATAGAGCCCTTGCTTCTTGCAGATTTTGCTGCTCAACTGCAGGTACATTTCGTTTTTCAAAATGTTGTAATAGTGCAATAACTTGTGGATGTAATGTCATGATGATCCCTCGTTATCTTTATATTTTGCAAACGTAACAATTCCTTTAATAACATCCACTCCATTTTGATTAACTGCGTTTACTTTGAATGTAGAATATTGTACATTCTCTTCTGTTAATCTTGCTTTTAATGTAATGATGTCACCAAGAAACACCATGCCCCTAAACCGAATCTGATAATCCTGAATAAAACCCTCTTCATGATAAGGGGTAAATAACTTTGCCAAATTCCCCATCGTCCACATTCCGTGAGCGATGATCGCTGGTAAAGCCGCTTTTTTAGCTTCATCATCAACTGTGTGAATTGGGTTGTAATCTCCTGAAGCACCCGCATACTTTATAAGGTCTAATCTTGACACAGGTGGTAATGTAACAATGGGCAGCTCTTCGCCTACATGACACCTTAGTAACCTGCTCATATACTCATCACCTTCCTTACAGTTTCATTAATAATGACAACCTGCTCAGCAGTGAAAATAAGCTCTTCGCTAAGAGTTTCACCATACTGTTTTAACACCAAAAACCCCATATTCCCAAGCTTTCCTTGCTTTTCATAGTATTCTTCCACTTCTTGATAGCAGATGATCTCTTCACCAACAAGCAACGGACGTTTGTAATGATATTTTTGTTCACCATGAATTAACCCCTTAGCTGGTAAATCAAGCTCATCTATCACACCATAATCAAAAACCCTTGGAAATGTAGGTGGAGCAATATTCTTCTTATATCTTGTTGTTTTAGCAAACTCTTCATCTACAAAAATAGGGTGAAGATCACCAATCGATTCGGCGAACTTTTTTACTGCACCTCTTTCAACAACATTCTTTACACCTGAAGATCGTTTTCCAATAGCTTCTTTAAACATATTGATGCCTCCTTTTTTCACAAGATTTCCTGCTTTATTAAACACCAACATAAATTTAATTTTTCGGACCACCTGCAACATAAATAATCTGACCGTTAATAAAGGATGATTTTTCATCAGCAAAAAAAGCGACTGCGTTTGCGATATCACTTGGTTTCCCACTGCGACCAACAGGAATTTTTGAGACACTCGCCTGAATTAAATCTTCAAAAGAAATGCCAAGACGTCTTGCTGTTTCTTTTGTCATATCTGTTTCAATAAAACCTGGTGCTACTGAATTAGCTGTAATCCCATATTTTCCTAACTCAATCGCTAAGGTTTTTGTAAAGCCTTGTAATCCTGATTTAGCTGTTGCATAATTTGCTTGCCCTCTATTACCTAAAGCAGATGTTGAAGAAATATTGATGATTCTTCCATATCGGTTTTCAACCATATATTTTTGTGCAGCTCGAGCCGCATTAAACGAGCCTTTTAAATGAACATCCATAACGAGCTGCCAATCATCGTCCGTCATTTTAAAAAGCAGATTATCACGAATCACACCAGCATTGTTTACAAGGATATCAAGTGATCCAAAATTGTTATACGTTTCCTCCATTGCGTCTGCCATTTGATCAGCTTCTACCACACTAGCAACCTTCGAAAACACGTTATATCCTTTTTCACGTAATTCTTTTGTCGTTTCGTGGACAGCCTCTTCATTCACATCAATAAAAGCTACTTTCGCTCCCTCACTTGCAAAAAGTTCAACAATTCCTTTCCCAATCCCACGACTTCCACCCGTTACAAAAGCTACTTTTCCATCAAATCTTCCTGACATAAACATCCTCCTTTTTAGTTCGTCTGTATTTCAATCTTATCATGTTACCTTTTATATAAATTGTCCTACCTTTACATGACCTTTTAATAGATTACGAGAAATGATTACCCGTTGAATTTCATCTGTTCCATCGTAAATTCTCCACAATCTTGCTTCACGATACCAACGTTCAATAGGGAGTTCTCTTGTGTATCCCATTCCTCCATGAATTTGCAGTACCCGATCTACTACCCGATTCCCCATGTTTGCTCCATAAAGCTTTGCCATCGATGCTAAATGACGGTTATCCTCACCATGATCAAGTGTGAAAGCAGCGTTTAAGACGAGCCATTTCGCTGCATCAATTTCTACAGCAGAGTCAGCAATTTGCCATTGAATTGCTTGTCGTTCAGAAATCGGTTTTCCAAATGTTTCACGCTCTTTCGAATAATCAATTGCCATTTGTAGGAGTCTTTCTGCGGCACCTACTGCTCTGGCTCCTACAATCCATCTTGCAAAACCAATCCATTCAAGGCCTAGGTTATATCCGCCACCCACTTCTCCAAGAATATTTTCTTCTGGAACTCGGACATTTTCAAAAACAAGACCGGCTGGTCCCCACTCACCCATCGTGTGAATGTATTCTGATTTCCAGCCCATATCGCGGTCAACGATAAAGCATGTTACACCATCACGACCTGTGGCCTGATGCTTTTCTTTATCTGTGATCGCAATAACCATTACAAAATCAGCTTCATTGCCACCAGTAATGAATGTTTTTTCCCCATTTAATATCCATTCATTTCCGTCCTTAACAGCTGTCATTTTAATATTTCTTGTATCAGAACCAGCTCCAGGCTCTGTCATCGCGAAACATGATTTTTTATCACCATTAATTGTTGGCAACAAATACTTCTTTTTTTGCTCTTCATTAGCATAATAAAGAATATTGTCTGCCGAACCACCAAATTGGAACGGGACAAATGTTTTCGAAACCTCCATCATGACAATTGCTAACATCATTTGACCTAAATCTGCTCCACCGTATTCTTCTGGAGTATTAATTCCCCAGAAACCAGCTTCTTTTGCTTTTAGTTGTAGTTCCTTTAATTTTCCCGGAGGCAAACTTGGTTTCCCTTCACGTTCGTTTCGTAATACTTCATTTTCGAGAGGCATTAATTCTTTTTCTACAAATTTTCTAATTGTTTTTTGAACCATTTTTTGTTCTTCTGTTAATCGTAAATGCATCTCTTTCACCTCATTAACAAATATTTTTTATAGTAATTGAAGCATAACGGCCATCCCTTGGCCCCCACCTACACATAAAGTTGCCATTCCATATTGCTCTTGTCTTCTTTTCATCTCATATAAAAGCGTAATCATGATTTTACATCCAGTCGCCCCAAGCGGGTGACCAAGGGCAATTGCTCCACCATTTACATTTACTTTGTGTGAATCTAGTCCAGTCTCTCGGATAACCGCTAATGCTTGTGCAGCAAATGCTTCATTTAATTCAATTAGGCCGACTTCGGAAAGGGTCAGATTGGTTCGTGCAAGTAGCTTTTCTATTGCCGGTACAGGACCAATTCCCATCTCTTTGGGAGAAACACCAGCAGTGGCCCAATCTACTATTCTAGCTAATGGTTTTAAACCTAATTCTTTTGCCTTGCTTCCTTTCATAATAACCATCGCGGCAGCACCGTCATTTCTACCACAGGAGTTACCGGCAGTAACTGAGCCACCTGCTTTGAAAACTGCTTTTAACTTAGCCAAACCTTCTAAACTAGTAGCAGGTCGTGGATGTTCATCCTCTGTCACTTGAAAAACTTTTTTCTTTCTTGTATCACCACAGGTATTATTTCTTCTTTAAAACTTCCTCTTTCAATTGCTTTTGCCGCTTTTTGTTGACTGTTATAAGCAAATTCATCTTGAACTTCACGTGAAACACTGTATCTTTCTGCGACATTTTCAGCTGTTATGCCCATTCCTAGATCTTTTCCATATAATTCAATTGGCTGCTGACCGTTTTCAAGATTAGAATCTACTAAAGTAGGAGCACCTTCTCCAAATCTGGAATTTCTTAAATAAATTGGTGCTCGACTTAAGCTTTCCGTTCCACCAGCAACTACGATTTCTGCCTGCCCAAACGAAATTTGTTGAACAGCTGAGGTTACAGCTTGCATACCTGAAGCGCAAAGTCTATTAACCGTAAAAGCAGGTGTTTTCTCAGGAATTCCTGCTCTTAATGCCGCTACTCTAGCAACATTTGAGGATTCTGTTGTTTGCCTAACTTCTCCTAGAATTACTTCATCAATTAATTCTGAAGAAAGATTGATCCTCCTTATTGCTTCCTCGATTACAATTGCACCTAAATATCCTGAGTTTAAATTTTTTAATGATCCACCGAATCGACCAACTGGTGTACGGACAGCGCTTACAATTACAATATCATCAATCATTCTTTGCCTCCTTTCTTATCTTATTGCAGGAATCTAGCAATATTCTTTTCTTAATTGTCCAGCAATAATATTTTTCTGAATCTCGGATGTTCCTTCATAGATTCTTGTAATTCTTGCATCTCGATAATATCTTTCAACTGGATAATCTGTTATATAACCTAGACCACCGTGAATTTGGACAGCTTTATCTGCAACGCGATGATAAACTTCAGAGCCGTAAAGTTTTAGCATGGCCGCTTCTTTAATCACCTTTTCATTTTGATCTACCATCCATGCAACTCTGTACGTAAATGATCTAAGTGCTTCAATCTCCATTGCCATCTCAGCTAACATATGGGCAACTGCTTGGTGCTCAATGATTGGTACAGAAAATTGCTCTCTCTCCTGAGCATGTATCATGCACATATCCAAAAGCTTCTGTGAAGATCCTAAGTTTCTAGCTGCTAGACCCGCTCTGCCATTTGCTAGAATTTTAAGGGCATTAACATAGCCTTGACCAACTTCGCCTAACACGTTTTCTTCGGGAACCTCACAATCTTCAAAAATCAGTTCTGCTGATTGTGAGCCATGAAGTCCCATTTTTCGTTCAATTGCTCCAATCTTAAAGCCTGGAGAATTTCTTTCAACAAGAAAAGACGTTATCCCCTTTGCACCTTTTTCCGGATCAGTTACAGCCATAACCGTAAAAACATCAGCTACAGTTGCATTTGTTATATAATGTTTCGTCCCATTCAAAATATATTTATTTTCCTTCTTAATTGCTGTTGTTCTCAAGTTTGTAGCATGTGAACCAGCTTGAGGTTCTGTTAAAGCAAAAGCTCCGATTTTGTCTCCTCTTGCCATATCAGGTAAAAATCTTTTCTTTTGTTGGTCATTGCCCATTTCAACAATGCCTACAGTTCCGATACCTGTATGGTTCTCGATTAATGTTGTATAGCCATTATGTGTTTTTCCGATTTCTTCATAAAGTGCACATTTTCCAACCATCCCGATCCCAAGTCCACCGTATTGCTCTGGAATACTAAGGCTAAACAATCCGATTTCCTTTGACTTTTCGATGATTTCTTTAGGAATTTCGTCATCATCTTCAATTTGCATTGCATGTGGCTCTACTTCATTTTTAATAAAATCTCTTATATTATTTCTTAAATAAAGAATATCTTCATCAAACTGAAAATTCATTTCTTCACTCCTTTCATCCTGAAGATTTTATTTTCTTTCTAATGACAAGGCAATTCCTTGGCCTCCGCCAATGCATGCAGTTACTAAGCCTTTTTTTACATCACGGCGTTTCATCTCATAAACAAGCTTTGTAATTAACATGCCTCCTGTTGCGGCAATTGGATGTCCATGTGCAATCGCGCCACCATTTACGTTTACTTTATCCATGTTAAAGGAGAGTTCACGGTCACATGCTAACACCTGTGCAGCAAAGGCTTCATTAATTTCAATTAAATCATACTCATCTAAATCTTCTTCTCTTTGAGATAAAAGCTTTTGAACAGCTGGGACCGGGCCAATACCCATGATGTTCGGATCCACTCCTGCGATTGACCAACCTGTGATCCAGGCTAAAGGTTGTAATCCTCTTTTCTTCGCTTCATCTTCAGACATCACTACAAGCGCTGAAGCACCATCATTCACACCAGAAGAGTTACCAGCTGTAACACTCCCTCCTTGCCTAAAGGCCGGTGAAAGCTTTGCGAGCTGTTCCATTGTTACATTTGGTCTTGGGTGTTCATCTGTTGTAAAAAGAATCTCACCTTTTCTTGTTCTAATTGGAACTGAAACAATTTGCTCATTGAAATAATTATTTTCCATCGCTGCTGCCATGCGTTGTTGACTTCGTAGTGAAAATTCATCTTGCTCTTCTCTTGTAATGCTGTATTTTCCCACTAAATTTTCAGCTGTAATACCCATTGGCGGGTCACCGATATGGTCAGGTGAAAGGTTTCGAGAAACAAATTTGGGTGGCATGCGATCAAATGGTTTATCTTGTGGTGCTAATAAATACGGTGTTCGTGACATGCTCTCGGTTCCGCCTGAAATGATAATTTTTGCTTGACCTGCTATGATTGCTTCTGCAGCTAAGGCAACACTATTAATACCTGAGCCACATTGTCTATCAATTGTTAATCCAGGTACCGAAAAAGGTAGTCCTGCTTCTAGTAACGTAAGTCGGGCGATATTGCCTCCACCGGATAAACAGTTCCCTAAAATGACATCATCAACTTCTGCCCCCTCTATATTGATCCGTTTTAATGCTTCTTTTATCGTAATCGCCCCATAAATGTAAGGATCTAATGCTGAAAGGGCCCCACCTTTTTTGGCAATTGGTGTTCGGACAGCAGAAACAATTACTGCTTGTGTCATACTAACATCTCCCCTATGTTTCATTTATCCTTATGTAGCAAGTTTCATGCCAATAATCTTATGACTATCTATAAGAACTAGAGAAATAAGCAATTCAGTTTTGAATTATTTTTCAGTGATGTTAATTCATTTTTGCAAGCTATCTTTCATTATTGCATTAAAAATTCTCTTGCTTGCTCTGAAAATGAACTTCTGTCAACAAGCCTTAACTCCGACTCTTTTGTTACAATGATGCTCCTATTCTTTTTTGTGAAACATGTCTCGATTAGACTGGTATCGAGACTGCAACTGACTCTTCTCCTGGTTCCTAAGAAAAATCGGGTGGTGCCAGGCACCACCCTCTAACACCTTTTACTGAACTGATTTATCAACGATTTTCCCATCTTCTACAACACCCATTCGAAGCTCTGTTGTTAAGCCGCCGTTTTCTTCAATTTCAGTAATTTCATAGATTCGTTTGTCAGCAGGGAGGTTGTTTAATCCCTCTTCTACTTTTGCCATAATTGCATCTGGATCATCAACAGATCCTGCTGCTTTCATTGCCTCTACAAACAGGTACATAGCCATGTAATGATATCCAGCCTCTGATCCCGGATTTTTACCTTGTGCTGCTGCATAGTCTTCTATGAATTTTGCATTGCCATCATTTTTTGAGTGAATAAGTGGTAAAACCCCTACAGATCCTTCTACTAAGTCTGGACCACCCAACACAGCTTCAATTTCATCCAGTTTTGCTTGGTCCATTATGAGGAATCCTCCTTTAAAACCAAGTTCTCTAGCTTGTTTAATAACAAGGGCAGTCGGCTCTGATGGACCCCCAACGAATAAAACATCTGGCTTTTCTTTTAATGCATTCGTAACGATTGTGAAAAAGTCTGTATCTTTACTAAAGTCAATGGATCCTTTATACACCACTTCTCCACCTAAGTCCTTCCAACCTGGTTCAAGTAATGCAGCCCAGTCTTTTCCATATTGACTAGCAGTTGGAAGCATGGCAATCTTTTTACCGAATCGTTCCATTTGATATTTAGAAAACGGCTCAATATATGAGCTATACTTTGGAGGAATACGTAATGTTAGCGGATTTCCTTGTTCTGTTATCTTCGGTTCACTTGAATAAGCTCCAATTATAAATTTTTCCTGAAGATTAAAAACTTGTGTAGCAAAAATACCACCACTATGTGGAACAAAAATGATTGGTGTTTTGTCTTCTTGAACTAACCGTTTTGCATTTGCCCCTGTTTCATTCGGTAAGTATTTGTCATCTAAAGAAACTAGGTTTAAAGAATAGTTTTTACCGTCCACTTCAAATCCACCATTGTTGTTAATTTCATCTACAGCCATAGATAAGCCACTTAATGTGTTCTCACCATAATAGGCAGCAGGACCACTTAAAGGGCCACTATACCCAATATTAACAACTTCACCTGCGGGTTTCTCTTCTGTATTTGATGTTGTTTCTTCTGTGTTCCCTTCACTTTGGTTTGCTGGTTCTGTTGATGTGTTCCCACTACATGCTGCAAGCATAAAAATTAGTACAAAAGCAAAGAAATAAACAAGCTTTTTCATCCTTTTTCCCCCTTAAATCTTTTTTCAAAGAAATAAACCTGTAAAAAGAAGTAGACACCTCCTTTCAATTAAGGCTCAAGACCTAAGCACCTATATACGCTTTCCTCACTTCGTCATTTTCAAATAAGTCCTTGCTGCTACCTTCTAGTACAATTTTCCCTGTTTCAATTACATAGCCTCGATCGGCAATTTTTAGTGCAGCATTTGCATTTTGTTCAGCTAAAAGAACTGTTGTTCCATTTTTGTTTATTTGTTGGATAACACTAAACACTTGTTCTACAATTAAAGGAGCGAGACCAATAGATGGCTCATCAAGTAAAATAACCTTAGGAGATGCCATAAGGGCTCTCCCAATGGCGAGCATTTGTTGCTGTCCACCACTCAGCGATCCAGCTGGGTCATCTTTTTTGTCGTTTAAAATAGGAAAAAGCTCAAAAACTTCATGAAGTGATTTTTTTCGTTTTCCTTTATCTCTTCGATGAACAAAGCCACCTAAAATGAGATTTTCATAAACAGTCATTTGCGGAAATAGCTTTCTCCCTTCTGCACATTGAACAATTCCAAGTGACACAAGACGATCTGCTGATAGTCCACTTATACTTTGGTCGTTAAATTCAATGCTGCCTGAAGAAGGTTTACTTAAACCACTAATCGTTCGAAAGATTGTGCTTTTCCCAGCACCATTTGCACCTAATAAAACAACAAATTCTCCTTGTTTCACACTAAGATTGATATGTTCTAATGCCTGATATCCACCATAAGAAACAGAAACATCAGTAAGCTTGAGCAACAGCTTCACCTCCTAAGTAAGCTTCAATTACAGCTGGATTTTTTTTGATCTCTTCTGGCGTTCCTTCAGCAATTTTTTGTCCATAATTTAAAACCATAATCTTATCTGCTAGATTCATAATCATTTGCATTTTGTGTTCAATGAGACAAACTGTTATTCCTTTTGAAACCATCTTCTTAATCAACTCTGCTAAACCGTCTGTTTCTTCAGGATTTACACCTGCAGCTGGTTCGTCTAAAAACACAATTGTTGGGTCTGTTGCTAGAGCTAATGCAAAAGCTGTACGTTTCATTTCTTCTTGCGAAATCTCTGACACATGCTTATCTGCAAGGTTTGTTAACCCAACAAACTCTAATACTTCATGTGCTTTTTCTAATGATTCCTTTTCTTCTCTTTTCAAACGAGATGTTCGAAAAATTGCATCAAATAACCCTGATGAGGTTCGTAATCTATGTCCAATTAGTACATTATCCAATACCGTTGATTGCTCGAATAAATGTGTGGTTTGAAATGTTCTAGCAATACCAAGCTTTGCAATTTGATGTGCCTTTAATGATGTGATATCTGTGCTATCAAACATTACCGAGCCTGACGAGGGTTGATGAAAGCCACTAATTAAGTTAAAAAATGTAGATTTCCCTGCACCATTAGGACCAATAATTGCCGTTACCTTTCCTTTTTCAATCTCAAAGTCTACGGAATTAACGGCAGTCGCCCCACCAAATGTTTTCGTCAGTCCCTTTACTTGAACAAGCATTATTTCTCCTCCTTTACAACAACAGATTGCAGATTTCGAGAAAGATCTTTCTGTGACTTTTTAGCTCTCTGCTTGATTAGCCATGTTTGCACTCCCCCGACAATCCCCCTTGGATAGAAAATAATCAAGAGAACAAGAATCGGACCAAAAATGAGCATTCGATAGTCTTGTAAAAATTGTAGATATTGAGAAATCCAGACAACAAGAAGAGTTCCAACAAGCGGTCCGGAGAGTGTGCCAATACCACCAACTAATAAATACATCAACATATCAAAAGTAACGTTAATATACGAAATATCAGGTCCAATAAATCGAACAAATGACGCATACAAGCCGCCTGCTAACCCCGCAAAGAATGTGGACAAAACAAATGAAACTAGTTTTTGTTTCATTGTCTCGATCCCAATCGTTTGAGCTAGCTCTTCACTATTTCTTATTGCCATATATGTTCTGCCGATAAGAGAGTTAATAATTCTCGTGAAAATAAAAATAGTCAAAACGAGAAAGAATAATAATAGATAGTATTGGGACTTAGGTGTTTGAAACGTTATCGGTCCAATTGGTGCAGGTGGCGGGATCCCAATTAAACCACGGACTCCTTCTGTGAGTGCTTCCCATTTGTAAATAATCAGATAAATAATGTACCCAACGCAAAGTGTATAAATGGCAAAGAAATGTTCTTTCGTTCGAAGGGCGATTATACCTATTAACAATCCAATAATGGTTGTAATGATAATTCCAAGCAGTAGAGCCAACCAAAAATTAAGGCCCACTTTTACTGTTAAGATTCCAACCGAATAGGCACCGATGGCGAAAAAGCCTGCATGTGCTAATGAAAGCTGACCAGTAAATCCGCCAATCAAATTTAATCCATAAACTCCAATCGTCCATATAAAAGCAGTAGAAAAAATGTGTAATAAATATGGGTTATCTGTTAACAAGGGCACCAAAATAGCTACTACAACTAACAAGATGACGGTATTTCTTTTATTTAAGAAACTCATCAAGAACGAGCCCCCTTTACAAACAAGCCTTTCGGTTTAATAGTCAGAATTGCCACTAATAATAGAAAAGCAATTAAATCTTTATAATCATTTGAAATAAATGTCGCACTTAAGCTTTCAGAAAATCCTAAGATATAACCACCAATAATTGCTCCGGGGATACTTCCCATACCACCAATAATGATGATGACAAAAGCTTTTAAAATAACAAGATGACCCATACCAGGAAAAACTAGATTAATAGGTGATGCTATTGAAGAAGCGAATGCTGCCAAAGCACCAGAAATAAAAAACGTAATCACGGCCACTTTGTTTGCATTAATTCCTACTAAAAATGCGCCCTCTCGGTTTTGCGACATTGCAATTATCGCTGAACCTGTTATCGTTTTTTTCAAAAATAAATGTAAAAGTATCATCGCAAGAATAGCTGTACCGATTATAAGAAGTCTTTGTGCAGTAACAGTTAGCCCTAGAAAATCTACAACAATATCATAAGGAGATAACATTCTGCGATATTCAGCACCCCATACTAACTGAACTAAAGCTTCCAAAAATAAGAGAACTCCAATTGCTGCGATTTTGTCATGTATTGGCGGTGCATTCCGCAATGGATGGAAAACTAGCCGTTCCATAACAACGCCTAATAATCCAACGACAATAATGGAAATTAATATTGCCAGCCAATAGTGTAGTCCCATGCTTTCCATAAATAAAAGTGTGATATAACCACCAACCATATATAAAGCTCCATGCGCAAAATTTGGAATATGCAAAATTCCATATACCAATGTCAAACCAAGTGCAACCAGACTGTAAACGCTTCCAATTGTAAGTGCATTGAATAATTGCTGAAATAAAATATCCATGTGTTCCCTCCTCTATTTGGATACAGAATACATTTCTTTTAGTGTCCGTTTCAGAATCTTTCCAACCGCTGTTTTTGGAAGTTCCTCTACAAAAGCTATTTCTTTAGGCACTTTATAGGCTGAAAGTCTTTCTCGACAAAATTGAATTAATTCATCTTCTGTTATACGTTCATTTTCTTTGGTAACAACAATTGCTTTAACTGTTTCACCGCGGTATTCATCTGGAACACCGATAACAGCTGCTTCAAGAACTTTTGAATGACTGTAAATAACATCCTCCACTTCAATTGGATATACATTAAATCCACTTGCTAATATCATTTCTTTTTTACGTCCAACAATATAGAAAAATCCATCAGCATCCATCATCGCCAAATCTCCAGTATATAACCAGCCATCACGTATTGTATTAGCTGTTTCTTCAGGCATATTCCAATACCCTTTCATAATTTGAGGTCCTTTTATAATTAACTCGCCAACTTCTCCAATTGGCAAATCTTCCTCGCCGGTAGCTATATCAACAACCTTAGCATCTGTATTAGGTATTGGTATTCCGATACTTCCACGCTTTTGAAGTCCCGAAATAGGATTGCGGTGTGTGACAGGAGATGCCTCAGATAATCCATACCCCTCAGCAACATTCGTTCCGCTGACTTCATTAAAACGGTTTATCACTTCAACAGGAAGTGGTGCAGAACCACTTGTACAGGTTTTAAGACAACTTAAGTCAAACTTATAGGTTTTATAATAATTAAGTAGTGCAATATACATTGTTGGAACACCTGGAAATGAAGTTGGTTTTGTTTTTTCTATCATTTTCACGACCTCTTCCACTTCAAATCGAGGGACGAGAATTAAGTTTCCACCATTATAAAAAGTAAGATTCATCGCACTTGTCATCCCATAGACGTGAAACAAAGGAGAAATGGTTAGAACTCTCTCTTCTCCTGTATTTGTTTTTATATGTGCAGTAGCAGCACTTTGGAGTGTATTTGCAACTAAATTATAATGTGTTAACATTGCCCCTTTTGAACGACCTGTTGTTCCTCCTGTATATTGAAGAACAGCAATATCTTCTTTAGGATCAACCTTGTCATTAGGGATTGTATCACCAGGATCTTTTAGTAATTGATGAAACAAGCTTTCTTTTTCGAAAGAAACAGGAATGATCGTAGTAACCGATGTTTCATGTAAGATTTTTTCTACGACGGGTAGGAGTTGATCTAAAACAATGATGACCTTTGTCTGTGAATCGTTGAGGACGTATAGAAGTTCAGATGATTTATACATTGGATTAATTTGTACGATGGTTGCTCCACATCGTAAACTTGCATAATAGCTAATAGGATATTGAGGACAATTCGGAAGCATGATTGCGACTCGATCATCTTTTTTTACTTGACGTTTTACTAGTGCGCTCGCCAATCTATTTATAGAATCATTTAAAAGTGAATAAGAATATGCTTTATCATAAAATGTGACCGCAATCTTATTTTCATATTTTTCAACAGAGCGTTGAAACAAATCAGGTAACGATATTTCTGGTATTTCAACTTCAACCGGATTTCCTTCAACTACATGCTTTAACCAAGGTCTTTTCAAATTCCATTCCCCCTATTTCCTTTTTCTTAGTGGTCAAAACCTCACTGCTTTACATCTAGCAATACTTATGCCAATACAAAAAATAAGTGACAACAAGGTGAAATGTTCACCATTTTGTCACTTAATTCAAGAATGATTTACACTAGTATGTTACCTACTTGTTTTACAAGGAGCTAGGGTAATTTAAAAATGAATTGATCATTCACTTATGAATTTATGATAAATTGTATTTTTGTAGCTTTCGAAAAACTGTTGCTTGACTTGTTTGAAGCTTTTCAGCAATTTGATACGTTGTTTTATATTTTATTAGAGCTTTTTTAAGAGCGGTTTTCTCAGCTTGCTCTACGATCTCTCTTAATGACATTTCTTCAAAAACAAAATCTTCATTTGTAGTCGTTTGCTGGTATTCATCAGGCAGATCATTGATAGTAACGTATTCGTTTGGTACGGTCAAAATAAGTCTTTCTAATAAATTGGATAGTTCCCTTACATTGCCTGGCCAATCAAACTGATAAAAAAAGTTACTAATCTTTTGATCTAACACTTTTTCAACTGAATATTTCTTCTTGTACAGCTCTAAAAAATAGTGAACAAGTGGAAGGATATCAGCACGCCTTTCTCTAAGAGGAGGGACGAAAATTGGAACAACATTTAACCGGTAATAAAGATCTTCACGAAATGTTCCTCTTTTGACCATTTCTTTTAAATCTCTATTTGTGGCTGCCACTAATCGAACATCCACTCTTTTCGTTTTTGTGCCGCCTACTCTCATAATTTCTTTTTCCTGAATTGCACGAAGCAGCTTTACTTGAAGATCCATTGGCATTTCGCCGACTTCATCTAAAAAAAGCATGCCATTATGAGCTAATTCAAACATCCCCACTTTTCCTGTCCTATTAGCACCTGAAAATGCGCCACCTTCATAACCAAACAACTCTGATTCAAGAAGCTCATTTGGGATTGCCCCACAATTGACTTTTATAAGCTGCCCCTCCTTAAATCTGTCACTTGAGCGATATAAGTATCGAACCAACACGTCCTTTCCTACTCCTGTTTCACCAAGAACAAGAATGGTTGTATCAAAGTTGGCAAGCCTGCCAATCATTTGATAAATCTCAATCATCTTATCACTTTTGAGGATAATATCAGGGTCTTGAATGGCAAAAGATTTTAATCTATCAAGCTCTTCTTTATATTTCTCATTAAGCTGTTGCACTTTTTTCAGCTCTTTATTTAATTGATTTAATTCCGAAAGATCACGAATATTCGTGACAATCTTTTCGATTTCACCTTCTTCATTAAAAATAGGATTTCCCGTCATTAGTGTTTCTTTTTGATTGAAATTTTGCTGAACAACTGAAACTGAACGTTTTTGCTCCATAACTTTCAATGTTACAGATTGTTCTAATATCCCTCTTTTTATTAAATGATTAATATTTTTCCCAATATAATAATGCTTAGGAATTCCTGTGATCCGTTCTATCGCAGAATTCGTTTTTAATGTGTTGCCAAATTTATCAGTAATATAAATTCCGTCAAATGAGCTCTCGATAATTGCATCTAATTCACGGTTTGATTTATCAAGCTCCTTAATTCGCTCCTCAAGACGAAACCATTGCACACCATTTGCTAATATGTACATTCTTCTTTGTTGGTTTTCTATTGTAAAATCTTTAAAAAGAAGTAAGTATTGAAGGGTGTTTTTTGAGGCAATGATCATATTTGATTCCTTCTCTTCCCAAAAATCAAATAAATCTTTCATTTTCATTTGTAAGCATACGGATTTCTCCAACTCATCTGTTTGACCAAAATGGAAATCTATGATGCTTCCATCTAATGTTGTTATGATTGTATTAAAAAGCATTAAGCTATTTTCGGTTTTAATCATTTCCTCACCCCTTATTTAGTTAGTAATTTTTAAAACGCTTACATAATTAAATATTAAAGGTTTTAAAGGAAAAAAACCATAGAAAAAAGACAGAACATGTTGCTCTGTCTTTATATGAATATATTAAATTGGTGCATCTACTTCTAAATCTTCTACTCGTTTTTCTAAATATTGAACATCTTTACGAGCGTTGTAGCGATCTGCTTTTTCTACCGTAACTGTAATATTGTAATCTGGAATTCCAGCAAATTTTTCGTATCTTCCTCGTGGTAATAAGAAGTTGCCTTCAGGGAAGTGAACTTCCAGGTTTCCTGTTGCAATGTCAACGAACTTTGCTTTTCCTTGGAACACACCAAAGCCATTATAAACGACAATTCCTTCTCCCTCAGCAATGCTTAGACGTTTTGCATCTTCTGCATTCATAAGAACATCGTAACGGTCAGCGCCGTTAAATGGATCCTTTTCTTTATAAACCATTGAGTTAAATTGCTTTCCACGTCGAGACGTGACAACAAATTGTCCTTCTTTTTTACCAAGATCCGGTATTTCAACTGAAATCAAGTTTCCTTTTCCATCTGGTGTAGGACAAACTCCACCTTCACATAACCAAGCCCCACCCCATTGGAAAACATCACCTACATTTTTCAAGTGCTGAATGCCATTATAGTCCCGGTTAGCAATCGCGATTTCATCACGAATTTCCTGACCTGTTTTAAAATCAACAAGATGAGCAGTTTCAGGCTTAACACGTTTTGCAAGATCAACGTAAATTTTCCATTCTGCACGGGCCTCTTTAATTTCATTTTTATTCCCTTCAATTTCTGGTGAAAAATAGACCATTCTTTCTGTTGAAGTTGACGTTCCGCCGCCTTCTTGTTCATAGCGTGTTTTAGCAGGTAAAACAATTACTGCTTCTTTGGCATCAACAAGTGTTGATGTGTTGAAAATGATATCTTGGTGAACACGAATGTCTAGTTCTGATAATGCTTTTTCTACAAAATCAGGATCTGGCATCGTTTCTAGGAAGTTACCACCTGATAAATAATAAAGCTTAATTTTTCTTTCGTGATCTTCAGGCAGGACGATGTTTTCAAGTGTAACACCTACAATATCACCTTGCCATTTTGGTAGCTCAAAGCCCCAAATTTTCTCAATACGTTTGGCGTTTTCTTCTTCAAATCCACCACCAGGTAAAACAAATGGATCAGCTCCCATTTCACCTGAACCTTGTACTGAGGAGTGACCGCGGAAAGGCATTAATCCGCTGTTCTTACGGCCCAAGAAGCCACGTAGTAGCGCAAGGTTTGCAACTTGTGAAATATTATCTGTTGCAAATGAATGCATCGTTAATCCTAGAGCCCAAGCAAAGATTGCATTTTTACTTTTTGCTAAAAGATCCGATAGTTCAATGATTCTTTCTTTTGAAATGCCCGATGATTTAACGATTTCATCCCATGATTGTTGTTCAACATGTGATTTTAATTCTTCATAATCGTTTACATGTTTTTCTACAAATTCATGATTAATCGCTGAACCATATTGTTTTTCCTCCATCTCGAACCAGTGCTTCATAATACCATGCATGAAGGCAATATCTCCACCAATGTTTACTTGATAGAAATCATCAGCAATTTTCGTTCCAAATAAAGCAGATTCCATATTAGAAGGAATCCAATATTTGTCCATTGCAGGTTCACTATATGGATTAACTACAATTATTTTTGTGCCTCTTTTTTTCGCTTCTAACATATATTTTGTTGAAACGGGTGATGCGTTTGATGCAACACTACCCCAGAATAATAATACATCTGTTCCAAACCAATCTTGATAATTTACAGTTGATGCTCCAACACCAATAGAACGCTTTAATGCTGTTTTACTTGGTGAATGACAAATGCGTGATGCATTATCAATATTGTTTGTACCTAGAAAACGAGATACCTTTGCAGCTACATAGTACGATTCATTTGTAATTCCTCTTGAAGTTAAGTAAAAAGCATATTGTTTTGGATCTAACTGTTTCATTTTATTTGCAATCATATCCATCGCTTCATCCCATGATATACGTGAGAACTTTCTTTCTCCTTTACGACGAATGAGCGGATATGGAATTCGACCCAATTTTCTTAGTTCAGTACTGCTATACTTTCTTAATTCATCGATATCTGCATGTACAATTTCTTCTTTTAATGCCGGCATCGTGTTTAAACGAAGAACATTTAGTCTTGTTGTACACATATGAGGACCTTTTAGTGTTTGATCATGCAAGCCTGATACACCTAAAGCACAGCCATCACAAACCCCTTTTGTTAAAATTCGTGATGCATAACCCAGATTATCTTTGTTATCCCATGCAATCTTCATCGTATCGCGAAAATGATGTGGCTTAACCTTTCCTAGACCAAACGGAATTGGACTCACCCAGTGCTTTGGTTGTAGTGCTTTTGTTGCTTTTATAGGTCCTTGATGTTTTGTCTCTCCCATTTGAATTTCACTCCTCGTTCTGCCTGAAATTTTTTATCTTCTTATCTATAGAGTTATTAGTTAGAAAAACTAGCCTATCATTAATTCAAAAGATTTATTGATAGGCTAATTTTTCTTTAACCCGTCTCAACAAACTAACTTGGATGAACAGTTTCGCTGCATGCCCCAAGAAACAAAAAACCACCGTAAACTCACAGTACAAAGGATGTGTCGAGTCAAACGGTGGTTAGTCTTTTGCAGGATCGCTACTAAGTGCCATACCAATTTATTTAATTGAATGAATAAATATGTTTATTATTACTTTATTTTTATTTAGAGAATTTTTGTTGTAAGTCTTCATCGAAAACAAAGATCGACATACCAAAATCTCTGTCAATATCTATATCTACAAACAAATCAACGAATTTACAGTTTAAAAACTCTTCCATTTCAATAGGAGGGTTTTTCTTGTAAATTTGTTTAACCATTTCAGTTCTTGCAGATCGTAGCGCTTGCTTTCCTTCATCAGCACTTGCAATGAATTTTTCAACAGGTGATAAATTTCCTTCCATCTCACAAATAGCCCAGTTTTTACAAAAGGTTGTTGTGATTTTACTCGGACCTTTTCCCATATGCTTTTTTCGGAAAGAACGAACGATATTACTAAACTCTGCTTCATACTTATTCATAATATCCTCCTACCTGTAGACAGGTTTTAGCATGAGGTATTTTACCACACCTCAGTGCATTGTGGAAGTATTATTATCCAGCTATTTTTGATCCTGACACTTGTTGTTGACGTAACTTATTAATATCACGACGAATAACAATAGAAACGATTAATGCAAGTACAAACATTCCGGAGAAGAAAGTTAAGCTAGTTGCATAGCTTCCAGTTGTATCTTTCATCCACGCTGCAAACATTGGCCCAGCTAATCCAGCAGCTGCCCATGCAGTAAGAATGTATCCATGAATTGCACCCAATTGTTTTGTACCGAATAAATCGCCAATATAAGCAGGAATTGCTGCAAATCCTCCACCATAACAAGTGTATACAACTGCTAACATAACTTGAAATAAAAATGCTTCTGTAGTATGTGGTAAAAGGGCAAATAATACAATTTGTAATACAAAGAATGTTGTATACGTATTTGGTCTACCAATAAAATCTGAAATTGACGCCCAACCAATACGTCCTAATCCATTAAATATTCCCAGGATACCAACTAATGCTGCAGCTTCTGCTGTTGTTAGACCAATACTTTCTTCAGCTAATGGTTTTGCAGCAGAAAGAATGGCAATACCACATGTTACGTTGATGAATAACATAATCCATAGATAATAAAATCTAGATGTTTTAACTGCTTCATTTGCTGTTAATTGTGATAAATCTTCTTTAATTCTAGATTTTCCAGATTGTCCTTTTTCATTAAAACCTTTAGGGCCCCAACCAACAGGTGGTTTCTCTAAATATAATGAAGATAATGTCATGATAACTAAATAAGAAATTCCTAAAATAAAGAATGTGTTTGCTGTACCAACCGAATTAATTAGTGACTCCATGACTGGACTTGCAATGGCAGCAGCAAATCCGAATCCCATAATAGCCAGTCCAGTTGCAAGGCCACGACGGTCCGGGAACCATTTTACTAACGTTGAAACAGGTGCAATATATCCAACTCCAAGTCCAATTCCTCCAAGAACACCATATGTAACATAGAGAAAAGGTAATGATCCTAGATTAACAGCTAAACCAGAACCAATTATTCCAGCACCAAAGAATCCAGCTGCAAGTAAACCAGCTGCTCTTGGACCGTATTTTTCAACAAAGTGTCCTAAAAACGCTGCGGACAATCCAAGAAATAAAATAGCAATACTAAATGTTAATTGTACTTGTTGAGCTGTCCACCCAAACTCCTCCATTAATGGATTGGTGAAATTACTCCATGCATATACCGATCCAATTGAGATATGGATCCCAACTGCGGAGGCAGCAATCAGCCAACGATTTTTTGTCTTTTTCATGTGGTCATCCCCTTAGGTAAGCTTTTAAAATACTTCTACGATGTAAAGTCAAATCTTAACAAAATGAATAGAATAATATCTTGTTAAACAAAGAAAACCGCCAATCCCATTAAAATATGACAAATAAATGCCTATCTTAAAGGTGATTGACGGTTAGTTTCAAGCAGGAATCGCTACTATCGGACCAACAGTTAATCGCTTTCAAATTCGCAACAAGCTGAATCGATGACAGGTTCGCTATCTCGGAAGCAATTTGTTACAAAATCATGAACTTTGTAACGAAATATTACCATGTTCTTTTTTATTGCGCAAGAATAAATTTTCACTTTTAGCTATACCTAACTTTTCACTAGGAAATCTTTAATACTTGTTTAAAAAATCAAACTATGTTTATATTTTAGTAATCTTAGAATTCGGGTGTGAGAAGATATGGATATGAAAATGAGTATAAATCAACAAATAATAAAATATACAAATGGAAAATTACTAGAAACAACTGATGATATTGTAACTGAATTTCCCTTAACAATTTTTGTGAATAATGAAGAATTTGCTACAATGGTATGTACACCCACTCATTTTGAAGAAATGGTCATTGGCTTTTTAGCGTCAGAAGGTGTAATTCGTTTTCACAATGAAATCCAGTCAATTTCAATTGATGAAAACGCAGGATATGCTTACGTGAGCTTACATTCAGATGTCACTACGAGTCAACAATACTATTCGAAACGTTTTATTGGATCTTGCTGTGGTAAAAGCAGACAATTTTACTTTCAAAATGATGTAAAAACATCCAAAACTTCTACAAGCAAACAAACACTTACACCTGAACAATGTATTTCACTTATGAAAGCCATGCAGGAAAGCAGTGTTGTTTTCCAAGAAACTGGTGGAGTACACAATGCTGCACTGTGTACTCCAGAGAAAATGCTTGTAAGCCGAACAGATATTGGGCGTCATAACGCTTTAGATAAATTATATGGATATAGTATATTGAATCAAATTCCTGTGCGAGATAAAATTATTGTATTTAGCGGAAGAATTTCATCCGAGGTTTTAGTAAAGGCATCAAAAATTGGTGTTGGTATTGTCCTTTCGAAATCTGCTCCTACTGATCTTGCTATTAAACTAGCAAATGATTTAAATATAACAGCTGTTGGTTTTATTAGAGGAAATTCCTTTAATGTTTATTCCCATACAGAACGAATTATTGATGAAAAATAGAGGGAGGAATCGTATTGAAGAATAACAAATCTGTTTATGATTATTTTGATCGTCCCCTTCGAGATTTGCGAATTTCTGTAACAGATAAATGTAATTTTCGTTGTACGTATTGTATGCCCGCGGAAATATTTGGTCCAGACTATCCTTTTTTAAAAAGAAATGAACTTTTATCTTATGAAGAAATTGAACGATTAACAAAGATTTTTGTTCATTCACTAGGTGTTAAAAAAATTCGAATTACAGGTGGAGAGCCGTTAATGAGAAAGGATTTGGCTTTTCTTATTAATCGCATTAATTCGATTAATGGTGTAGAAGATATAGCGATGACCACGAACGGATATTTTTTACCTAAATACGCCAAAGAGCTTAAAGCAGCAGGATTGCAACGTGTATCCATTAGTCTTGACTCACTAAATGATGATGTGTTCGGTAAAATTAATGGACGAGGTGTACCTGTAAAAGCTGTTTTGGACGGCATAGATGCTGCTTCCGAAGCAGGGTTAAAAGTTAAAATTAACATGGTTGTCAAACGTGGAATGAATGAACATGAAATTATTCCTATGGCAAAGTATTTTCGTGAAAAAGGCCATATTTTACGTTTTATTGAATTTATGGATGTTGGTAATACAAATAAGTGGAACTTACAAGATGTTTACCCCAAAAAACAAATTGTAGAGGATATTCATAAGGTAATGCCTTTAGAACCAGTGGATCCAAACTATACAGGTGAAGTAGCAAGTCGTTACCGTTACGTCGGATCACAAGATGAAATCGGGGTTATATCATCAGTTTCTGATGCATTCTGCTCAACATGTAATCGTGCTCGTCTGTCAGCAAGTGGTTCTCTTTATACATGTTTGTTTGCTTCAAAAGGCCACGATTTACGCGATGTAATTAGATCAGATAAAACAGATGAAGAGCTTGCCAAACATGTAGCATCTATTTGGAATGGACGAAAAGATCAATACTCTGTTGAACGAAGTGAACGAACGTCTAAGCGTGAAAAAATTGAGATGTCACATATTGGAGGATAATTAGATGAGTTCATGTAAAATTGATCATACAATTGATGATGTTACTAAAAAGCTAAACGAACAAACTCCTTATATGGATACAAGTTTAGTTGAAAAGTGTTTCAATTTCTTGTCTACTTCAGTTTCTCAAGCTGATCTCAATGAACTGTTTCACTTATTAAAAAAATATGACTTAGCATCTGAAGATGAAAAGAAAACTCGGATGAATAAAATGGAAAAATTAGTGCAGTAATTATTAGTTAAATATAGTAAAAAGGATGGTGGCGAACCATCCTTTTTGTGTCGACAAAATTCGGGAAGTGACAGGCACCCCTCAATGCAGCAACTGCTCAATATCCTCCCAAGCAGGAAGTGTTTTATTCAGTGGTTTATCCTTACGGTAGCCGAGTACATATTCAGCTTGCATAATAGTATGGATTTCTCTTGTTCCTTCGTATATAACTGGTGCTTTCGAATTTCGTAAGTGTCTTTCAACCGGGTATTCATCTGAGTAACCGTAGGCTCCATGAATTTGGACAGCATCGTTTGCTGCTTCGTTAGCAAAATCGCAAGCCTGCCACTTCGCCAGCGATGTTTCCCGAGTGTTTCGCTTTCCTTCATTTTTGAGACAGCCTGCACGATACACGAGTAAGCGGGACATTTGTAAACCTGCTTCCATTTTAGCGAGCATTTGTTGAACAAGCTGATGTTTACCAATTTCTTTTCCAAAAGTACTCCGCTCATGACAATACTTAACACTTGCTTCAAGACAGGCTGAAATAATTCCACACGCTCCTGCAGCAACAGTAAACCTTCCATTATCTAATGCAGACATGGCAATTTTAAAGCCCTCCCCTTCTTCTCCTAGCAAGTTCTCTTTTGGAACTTTGACATTGTCAAAAAATAGTTCACCTGTATTTCCAGCTCGAATGCCCAGCTTACCTTTAATGGCCTTTGATGAAAAACCAGGCATTGACCGCTCAACAATAAAAGCAGAGATTCCGTGATGTTTTTTACTTGTATCTGTATAGGCAAACACGAGGAAATAGTCAGCAACATCACATAATGAAATCCACGTCTTCTGACCGTTCAGTATGTAGTGGTCACCTTGTTTGACAGCTGACGTTTTCATTGAAGCTACATCAGATCCAGCATTAGGTTCTGTTAAACCAAATGCTCCAATTTTCTCACCTTTTGCTTGAGGAGTAAGATATTTTTGCTTTTGCCATTCATTTCCCCATTGCAAAAGTGTCATGCTATTAAGACCCGTATGAACCGAAACTGCTGTACGAAATGCTGTGTCACCTCTTTCTAGCTCTTCACAAACAATTGCCAATGCATTATAATCCATACCACTTCCACCATATTCTTCAGGAATACAAACGCCCATTAAATTCAAATCTGCAAGTCGATTTAAAATACTTGTTTCAAAATGACCTTTACGATCCCATTCAGTAATATAAGGAGATATTTCCTTATCAACAAATGATCTTACAAGTTTTTTCACCATTTCCTGTTCCTGAGATAGATTAAAGTTCAACATGTTTTATCCTCCTAAAACTCTTAGACTTAAAGCGCTTTCATATATTTATCCTATTCTATTAAATTCCTGTAAAGTCCTTTTAAAATAAAAAAAAGATTCAGCTAATGAAGTAAGCTGAATCTTTTAACCTATTTTTAATGAACTGGAAGGTGATTTTGCTCGTGATGATGTTTTTTGGTATGGCGATTGTTGTTGATCATTTTTCTAATATAAGGGATTAAGAATCTATCTGCTCCGTAGAAATACCCTGCTGTGCCAGCGACCATTAATAGAATAGCTGCTGTGTAAAGTATCGGGTTTGTGCTTACTGTTCCTGCTAGTAAAAAGTTTAAGTTCATGAATGCTCCAGCTAGTAAGGCTGGAATTGTCGCAGCTCCTAGAATTAACCCAATACCGACCAATACTTCTCCCCAAGGTATTAAGATGTTAAACACATTCACATTCGGTAGAGCAAATATTTCAAGAAATGTTGCATACCAGCCTTGCACTGCTGGATGATCTCCTGTTGCTTTCACAATCGCTCCTTGTATAAAACCAGTTGCATCAAAACCATCTGCTACTTTATGAATTCCAGCTTCAAGCCATTGTATTCCTAACCAAATTCGTAATACTGTCCAGATAATTGCCATTTTAGGTCCTCTTAACCAATTCATGGTTTAGCATCTCCTTATTTGTGAAGTTTTTCACATGATTTATCAAAAAAATTTAAGCTAGCTAGCTTCTCAGCAGAAAGTTTGTGAAGTATTTCACTTTCTTTCTACACCTTTACTATACTCCCTTTTTAACTTACCTTCAATACACTTCACATAGTGTTCGAAAAGAAACTGAAATTTCATTTAATGTGATTTTCATCACAGAAATCTGTATTTTCTTGTATTTTTTTAATTGACATTTACTTTTTTAGATAATATAATTTATCTCGAAGTTATAAATCTTTAAACTGAGATATTTTAAATTAAAATATTATACTATTTTGGAGGAGATAAGAAATGACAAAATCAAAATGGAATCTAGACCCAACACACAGTGGAGTTGACTTCTCTGTTAAACACATGATGTTTGCAACAGTTAAAGGTGGTTTCCAAAGCTTTAATGCTGAAATCGAGGCTGACCCAACTGACTTAACAACTGCTGATATTACATTTTCAGTAGATTTAGCAAGTGTTGACACTCGTAACGAAGACCGTGACAACCACTTACGCTCTGCAGACTTTTTTGATGTTGAAAATCACCCAACTTTGACTTTTAAAGCTACAAACATTGAAAAAACTGATGAAAATGAATATAACGTGACTGGAGATTTATCTCTACACGGTGAAACAAAATCCGAAACATTCGTAGTTTCTTTTGAAGGAACTGGTGTTGATCCATGGGGTAATGAAAAAGCTGGTTTTGCTGTAGAGGGCAAATTAAAGCGCAGTGATTATGGTCTAACTTGGAATGCACCATTAGAAGCTGGTGGAGTTTTAGTAGGCGATCAAATTAAAATTTCTCTTCAACTTCAAGCTGCAAAAGCTTAAACTTAAAGGGGCGAGTCAGACTCGCCCCTTATTTTATATTCTTTCCGTAGAAAATTTCATCCATTTCCTTCGTCAATTTATCTGTAATTTGTACTTGTTCTTCTATGCTTAATTTATCTTTAGTGTATCCAAATAAATAGTTGTTCAAATCAAATTTCTTCAGTTTACATTTAGTATGGAATATATTCTCTTGATAAATATTTACATCAATCATGTCAAAATCTTCTTGTACTTCATCAGGAATATAATTTTGAATAGAACTGATATCATGATCAATAAATAATTTATCTCCATTTATGTCTCTTGTAAATCCTCTAACTCGATAATCCATTGTCATAATATCTGTATCAAATGAATGAATTAGGTAATTTAGTGCTTTAAGGGGTGAAATCTCTCCACATGTGGAAACATCAATATCAGCACGAAACGTACTTATTCCCTCATTTGGGTGATATTCAGGGTATGTATGAACCGTAATATGACTTTTATCCAGTCCCATTGTAACTGCTTCAGGGAGTGGACCTGGAGATTCATCATAGGATTCTGTTGGTACCTCAACAACTGGACCTTCAGAAACTAAGATTGTAACACTTGATCCTTGTGGAACATAGTCTTGCTTAGCAATATTTAAGACGTGAGCACCGATTATATCCGTAACATTTTTCAAAATCTTTGTTAAGCGATCTGCATTGTATTGCTCATCAATATACTCAATATATGCCTCTCTCTCTTCCCTCGTCTTTGTATAACACACATCATACATATTAAAGCTTAGTGACTTTGTTAAGTTATTAAAGCCATGTAATTGAATTCTTTGTTCTGGAGTAAGGACCATTTCTTCTTCCCCCTTATATTTGTTTTAATTCCGATACAAGCTTACATAGTTATATTACCCATTTTTTGAGAAGACAATCATAATTCTCAAGCTTGAATTATGTCTACGCCAAAAGACAGCAACCCATGGGGATTGCTGTCTTTTTCTAAGTATGAATCATAGATTATTTAAAGCGTCAGATATGGTATCTTCTCCTGACACAATATCAAAAGATCTATGATAAGTGTTTGGTTTTTCTAGAGCTTCAATAACTGTTATTGCCACATCTTCTCGAGGAATTGTTGCTCTTGGCACTTCATTACCTGCTGTGATTTTTCCAATTCCCTGTTCATTAAGTAAACCACCCGGGCGAATAATTGTATAATTTAAGTTTGATTGAACTAGCATTTTATCAGCATAGTGTTTAGCTACATAATATGGTTTAAGATTTTCGTTCCAATTTTTCCGATTGTTTGCTTGAAGAGCACTTACCATAATAAATCGGTCAACACCTGCTCTTTCAGCAGCCTCCATCGTTTTTACTGCTCCATCAAGATCAATTAGGAGTGTTTTATCAGATCCTGTGCTTCCTCCGGATCCAGCAGTAAATACGATTGCATCACAGCCAGTTAGTATACCTTGTAGTTCTTCAACTGTTCCTTCTAAATCAGCAACAACTGTTTCAATTCCTTTACTTTGTAATTCTTTTTGTTGCTCTTCCTTCCTTACCATTGCAAGTACTTTGTGGTTTTCACTTTCATGTAAACGTTCTGTTAGTAGTTTACCGATTTGTCCATTTGCTCCAACTACAAATACTTTCATTTTTTCATCCCCTCCTATTATTGCTCTTTTTTATTATTTCAAAGAAAAAATAAAAGTTCAAAAGGTTTGCTTTGCTTACAATGTAGATTGAGCTATTACTGATAAAATTTTTTCTTCAAGTAATTTACCTTGATCTTCATTTTTTAAGTGATTCATCAAAATGGAAAAAATAAGTTTATTTCCGTCAGACAATGTTAAATAACCTGATATAGAACTTACATTAGTAAGGGTACCGGTTTTCGCAACGACATTTTCTTTGAGAGGCTTTTCTGTCATTCGATTACGCAGTGTACCACCTATATTTTTTTCTTTAATTCCTGCAACTGGTAAAGAATCATAGAAAGAAGGAAACCATGATTTTGATTGAGATTTGTATAAAAGATCTGTAATTGAGTTTGCCTGAATGGCGTTAACATGAGAAATTCCTGACCCGTCTCTTAGTATCATTTTTTCAACATCCATACCAAGTGATATTAATGTTTGTTTTTCAACATCTAAACCTGCTTCCCAGCTACCATTTTGCTTATGAAGTTTTCCCATTTCTTTGATGAGCATTTCGGCATGTGTATTGTTACTGTTTTTCATAAAAGGAATAAGTATTTCTTTTAAAGGAATTGATTGATGTGAAAGAAGCTTTTTTGAATCATGTGGCTTTGCCCCTTTACGTTCCTTACCTTTCACCTTAATTCCTTGTTGTTCTAAGGCCTTTTTTAGGACTGAAAGTGAATAGCTTGTTGGATCCCATACTGCCACCCACTCTTTTACTGGGGATGCTTTTTCTGAAATGGTCCCTTCAACAATGATCTCATTTTTACCATGAATACGTGAGATTGTAAGTTCACTTTTTTCATCTGTAGAAACTGTTTGGGTTTTATTTACAAGGGTTACAAAATCAGTATTAGGGAAAACAGATAGCTCTGCCTGTTGATTTTTTTTGCCTGGAGAAACTTCAATGATAACTGTTCCAGCATCAAAATCCTTGTCAGGAGAAACCGTTAAGGCTGAAATTTGCGCACCATAATAAGCTGTTTCATCACTCCAAGGAAGATCCACTGAATACCTCACATCATCATACCAACTATCATCAGCAATTATATCTCCTGTAATAGATCGTATTCCCTGTTTTTTAAGAGTATTAGCCATGCTTTCAATATCTTTTACACGGAGTGTGGGATCACCATGTCCAACAACATAAACATTTCCCTTTATTTCATTACGTCTAACCTTTCCATCTGTAAATAGTTCCGTTTGATAAGAATAATCCGGCCCTAAGGAAGCTAAGGCTGCTGCTGCAGTGAATAATTTTAAATTGGACGCTGGGGTTAACGATACATCGCCATTATACGAATACAATACCTGACCATTAGAGGCTGAACGAATACTAACACCTGCAATAGCACCTTCAAGGATAGGATCTTCAGTTATTAATGAATTTAATGACGAAAATACGTTCACTTGTTTTGCCTGTGTAAGCGATGGGGCTTGTAAAGTGCTTATCATTGTAAAAGACAAGATCGTCATACAGAGAATTAATTTTGCCATTAAAGATACTCCTTTCAATCTTCTACCTTTAAGGTCTTCAAGTATCTTCTATTTATCCATATAAAAACAGCTGATCAATAATGAACAGCTGTTTTTATATTTCTTACACTAAATTAAATTCATCAGGATCTGGACCAACACGTTTGTCTTGGTTCAATGAACTAATTTGCTTCATATCTTCTTCACTTAATGTGAAATCAAAAATATTTGCATTTTCCTCGATACGATGAGGCTTAATTGATTTAGGAATTGTAACAACCTCATTTTGTAAATCCCATCGTAAGATAATTTGCGCTGTAGATTTATTATATTTTTGCGCAATTTCTACTAACGTTGGCTCGTCTAGTAACTGACCTTGCATTAGTGGTGACCATGCTTCTAGCTGGATTTGATGCTTTTTACAAAATTCGTGTAGACCCTCTTGTGTTAACCGTGGATGATATTCAACCTGATTGACCATTGGTTTAACATCAGCTTGATTGATAAGATCTTGTAAATGGTGTTCCTTAAAGTTACTTACACCAATTGCACGTATTTTCCCGTCCTTATATAGCTTTTCTAATGCTTTCCAAGTATCAATGTATTTCCCCTGTTCAGGTACAGGCCAATGAATAAGATATAAATCTAGGTAGTCTAGCTGTAACTTTCTTAGACTTTCTTCAAACGCAGAGATCGTTTCATCATATCCTTGATCTGCATTCCACACTTTTGAAGTGATAAACAATTCTTCACGTGACACGCCACACTCTGCAATTGCCTTACCAACACCTTCTTCATTCCCATAAACAGCAGCTGTATCAATACTTCTATAACCGGCTTTAATTGCAGCTAAAACAGAATCTACTACCTCGGATCCTTCTTCTACCTTAAACACACCTAAGCCAAACCAAGGCATTTTAACGCCATTATGTAATGTTGTAGTACTTTGTAAGTTTTCCATCATTTTTAGCTCCTTTCTTTTCGATCTTATTATTTTCCTATAACACCCTCATAATGAAAAGAAATTTGCTTGCATTTACAAAATTATTTGAAGTTACATAAAAAAAGCCCATTATCTCTTTTGAAAGAAAATGGACTCTTTTCTTATTTAATTAGTATCCGTAACCAACGTAAGAAGCTCCAATGATAATTAAAAGAATAAACAATACAACGATTAGAGCAAAACCAGCTCCATAACCGTATCCACCTGTAGCGCCCATGATGTCACCTCCAAATCCATTTGTTTTACTATATGTTAAAAACACTAACTTCGTTATAGGTAAAAGACCAGTTCTGAAAATCTATTTTTTGTCAAAATGTATTAGGATTATAAAAGAATAATTGTTACGATAGGATAAAGTAATAGTTTGAGGTGATTTTTATGTGTGGACGGTTTTCACTTGCAACAGATCAAACTGCAATCGAAGATCAATTTCAGCTGATTATTAATGAAGAACTTACATACAGATATAACATTGCTCCCTCTCAGGACGTTTTTGTTATAGGATCAAATGGTCATGATCGTGTAGCTACAAGCATGCGATGGGGATTAATACCACCTTGGTCAAAAGATATAAAAATCGGACATAAAATGATCAATGCACGTTCTGAATCAATTGAACAAAAAGTTAGTTTTAAACACCCATTCCGACAAAAAAGGTGCTTAATTATTAGTGATGGTTTTTATGAATGGAAAAAAACAGAGAGTGGTAAACAACCCTATCGATTTGTGATGAAGGATAGACGCCCTTTTGCTTTTGCAGGTTTATGGGAATGTTGGAATAAAGGCTCAGAGCCATTGTTTACATGTACAATTTTAACAACTACCTCAAATGAGGTAACAAAAGATGTTCACGATCGAATGCCTGTGATATTACCAACAGATACATATGATACATGGTTGGATCGGAAAGAAGATAACATTGAACACTTAAAATCATTGTTAGTACCCTATGATGCTCAATTTATGGATTTATACCCAGTCTCTACTCTTGTAAATTCTCCTAAAAATGATCAAAAAGAATGTTTAGAGCCCCTTAATAGTCAATAAAAAGATCAAACCTTCTTAAAAGGTTTGATCTTTTCAGTCTTTACTTATAATTTTGTTCATACCACGTTTTAGCTTCCATTATTTCTTCTCTTGTTAACTGATGTCCAGCCTGTCCCCAGTGTTCTGTTACTTGTGCATTAGCATTTCTTAACACTTCGGCAAGTTCTTTTGTTTCTGCTTGTGGAATTAAAGGATCGTTAACTCCTGCGCCTATGAAAACAGGTGTATTAGTTAAGTCAGGTACTTCTATCCCTCTTCTCGGTACCATAGCATGAAGTAAAATAGCGCCATTTAATGCATGTTTATAATGATACATTAAGCTGGCCGCGATATTCGCTCCATTTGAGTAGCCTATTGCTAGAACACGATTGCGGTCAAATTTGTATTTGTCAGCCGCTTCTTCAATAAATTGATTCAGTTCCTCTGTGCGGAAAACCAAGTCCTCTTCATCAAAAACACCCTCTGATATACGACGGAAAAAGCGAGGCATTCCATTTTCCAAAACATTTCCTCTTACACCAAGTATGGATGCAGTAGGAGCGATCATTTCCGCAATCGGAAGTAAATCACGTTCATTGCCTCCAGTGCCATGGAGTAATAGTAAAGTTGGCTCGTTTTGATCTTTTCCTTCTATAAATATATGTTGCAATGTATCCATCTCCTAACCCCTTAAGATTCCTTTGTAATTAATGGTTTTAATTTTGCCTCAATTTCATTTCTTTGTGGCTCAAAATACGGAGGTAGTGCAAGATTTTCTCCAAGATGTTCAAAGTCCTCATCACCTTCAAAGCCTGGTCCGTCCGTAGCAAGCTCAAACAATATTCCGTTTGGTTCTCTAAAATATAAAGAACGAAAATAATATCGTTCTACAAAACCAGAGTTCGGTAAATGACTTTCCTTCAACAATTGCACCCACTTGTTTAGCTCTTCTTCATCTTCAACACGGAAGGCAACATGGTGGACGCTTCCTCGCCCTGGTCTTTCACGACTGCTATCGTTGTCCTCAATAAGATGAATTTCTGCACCAGTACCTCCTTCACCAGTTTCAAATACACGAACCTCTTTCTGATCAGTTTGTCTAACGTACCCTGCTATTTCTTGAAAACCCATTAAATCTGTTAAAATATTAGCTGTTCGGTCTGGACGTGAAACTGTTAGCTCAACTGGTCCAAGACCAATAATTCCATTTTCTACAGGAACAGGGCTCTTTTCCCAAGGCTTCCCCCAGAAACACCCCTATTGTTTTCATCCGAAATTAGGACTAAACGTTGACCTTCCTTATCTCTAAAAGAAAGAGTAGCGCGTCCATTAACAACTTGAATATCGTCATGGTCTACATGTAATTGCTCAAAACGACCCTTCCAGTATTGAAGTGCATGATCATCAATCACCCGTAAGGAAGTGGCAGTGATACTATTTGTACCAGGATAAGTTCGACCAGCACGCGGAATTTCAAAAAAGGTCAAATCTGTCCCTGGATTTCCTCGTTCATCTGCGTAAAATAAATGGTATACAGAGGTATCATCTTGGTTTACTGTTTTTTTAACCAGCCTTAATCCTAATACTTTTGTATAAAAAGTATAATTGTCTAATGCATTAGCTGTAATAGCAGAAACATGATGAATTCCTTTTAAAGGTTTAATCGCCATGATAATACTTCCTTTCTAAATCTAACATAATATCTCGAATTCAAGATAATTATAATAAAAATAAATAAGATCGTCAAATAATCTACATATATGTAAAAGAGGTTAACGAACAAACGTTAACCTCTTGTTTCTTATTGCTGGATATATTGTCTGCTTTGTTGTTGCTGCTGATAACTTCTGTAGCTAGGAATATGACGCTGTTCTGTTTGATTGTAAGAATGAACAGTTTGGTTTGGAACTTGTTGATAAGAAGTTGTTTGGTTATACCCAACACCACTTGATAGTTCTTGTTGCATTTGGTTGCAAACATTTAAAATTTGCTGACATTGTTGTAATGCTTGGTTATGTCCTTGTAAGCTTTGTTGAATCATTTGAGTTGCTTGTTGCTCTCTTTGTAGTAACTGCTGCAACATTTGTACATTTTGTTGTTCTTGTTGAAGCATTTGTTTATATTGTTGGCTACCTTGTTGTGTTTGCTGAATAAGCTGTTGAACTACTTGACGACACTCATTAATTTGTTGCATAGCATGTTGTTGTGTATGCATAAATAATTCCTCCGTTTTTTAGTAAGTTTGTTGTTGATTACTATATAAAGCATTTGGTTGATAGCTGTTAATTAATGCTTTTGTTGTTGTTTGGTCAAATGTTGGTACTTGGTAATAACCTCTTTGATTCATATAATTCCATGTTTCATATGCTTGATCTGCACAATTTTTTGACCCTTGGATCATCATTTCTCTTAGTTGAGAATCTGTAAATTCTAATGCAGCATGCATTTTCGATACTGCGGAAGCTTTGTGAGTTCCAAGCATAGCAGACGAAATATCTTTATCGTTTAATTGATTTATTGATGCGTTAGGTGACTCTGGTACACTATTTCTGTTCATTCCGTATGTTGGTGTTGCACTAATGTTTGATTTTACAGTAGGTAGTGATCCAACATTTGCTTTTTGTTGAAGTGCATTTACAACAGCATTGTATTCATTCGTCATAAATGAAAGCTGATTTTGTAAAATGTTCTGCAAATTTTGATCCTGACAATGCGGTTGTAACAGCTGAAATTGATTGATTGCATTTACCATACAACTTAATACTTCATGACATTCCATTAACTCATGAGCACCAATATTTACTGAATTCATTTGGCTTTGCAAGGTATAATCCTCCTTAAAAACATTTTTTGAAGCCAAATTTAAACTACCACTATTGATCGTAAATTATTCAACTAATTATTAAAGGAATAATAGTTTGAACATAAAAAAATCCAGATTTTCATCTGGATTTTCAAGAAAACTTGTATATAAAATGTCCGCTCGGTTTTAGTTGAATGATTATTTTACCATGGTTTTCAATTCTGCTCGTTAAAAAGAAGTACAGGCCATTCCATTCTAAAGACCAACCTTTAGGAGCACTTGCACGTAAATGCATTAATTGCATTTTGTAGATATCATATTTAAACGAAAAAGAAAATTGACCTTCAACGACTGCATACCATAAATCTTTTAAATAATTTATCGCTTCAGCTGTTTGCTGTGAACAAATAATTTCGTTTACTGTTCTATACTGCACGATATTCCCCTCACTCTCTATCTACAAGATTAGATGAATAAGAGAGAAAAAACTATGCTAAAATGTTTCCATTGTTTTAATTCATTCATTAAGAAACATGGCTATTTTCAAAAGATTCTTCTTGGTCACGATCCATTTCCTTAATAGGTGATTTTTTATAACGTCCGATTATCGTACTCGCGATAAAAATACAAAAGATTGAGAGAATAGCTCTTTCCCAGCCAACTAAAGCTAGTGCAAATAAGATAATAACAGAGTCACATACAAAAAGAACTAAACCTCTATTTATACCGAATTTTTTATCAATATATAAGCCTAGTATATGAATTCCACCTAGTGAAGATCCGTTATTCAATACAAATGTTACACCAACACCAATTAAAAGACCGGCAATAATAGCAGCAATAATAGTATTTATCTCAAAGACAGGAATAATGATGTCAAACCATTCGCGAATTAGAGAAATTCCGGTAATTGATAATAAGCTTGAAATAGTAAACCACTTACCAAGTTCTTGAATAGAGATGATGAAGAAAGGCAGATTCACAACAAAAAACAGTGAACCCCAAGAGAAGGTTGTAAGATATGAAAGAATAGTTGCAATTCCAGCAGTTCCTCCAAAGGTTAAATTATTATCTGATAATAATTTAATTCCTAAAGAGGTTAAAACTAGCCCAATTAAAACAAGAATCAGCTTTTTCGTTATATTCATAAATATCCCCCGATCATTGTTATCCAATAATAACTTATCGCAAAGAATTGACAAGGTCAATGGCTTGAAAAGTATTCCGAATCTTACGTTTTTTCCGAACAAAAAAAGATCTTTTTTCTCGGGTATGAAAAATGTACCTTCCGGAGAAAAAAGATCTATTAAATTATTAAAACATTGGTACAGGAGGGTCTATTGCTAGAACAGGTTGTCCATTTATTGTTAGCCAAATATAATAATGATCCATTTCAATATCTAAGCGGTTTTCTATTTTTTTAATCATATCTTCTTGTACTTGAAAACTTATCGAAGCTGTTTTATCACCTAATGGAATATTTTTCATTCCTAATAGATCAGCAATATATCTGGCATCCTCATATGAAACTTCAACATACTGATCATATTCTGATAAGTATGCAGCTTGAACAGGAGAAAATGTAAAAATGATGGCTAGAGAGAGTACTGTTAATAAAGTTCCCACATATTTCATCTTTATCACCTCCTTTTATAGTTGTAAATGAGCAAACACATCTACAATTTCAGGATGATAAAGAGTACCTTTGTTTTTCTTTATTTCACGAACTGCTTCTTCCTTTGATCGAGCTTTTTGATATGATCGATCACTTGTAATGGCATCATATGCATCAACCACTGATATAATTGAAGCTTTAATATCAATTTCTTCTTTAGATAATCCATATGGATACCCTTCTCCATCGAAACGCTCATGATGCTGCTCAACAATTTTACCGGCGTTTACTAATAACGGCAATTTTGTTTCTTCCAAAATCATTCGTCCATAAATTGTGTGCTTCATCATAATTTCCCACTCATAGCCAGTTAGTTTCCCTGGTTTTTGTAAAATGTTCAGTGGTATTCTTACTTTTCCAACATCATGAAAAAAAGAAGCCATGTTCAATTGTAATAAGTCGTTTGAACTTAAACCTATTTTTTCTCCAACCTTCATAGCCAGGTTTGCAATTCTTGCACAATGGTCTCCAGTATATCCATCTTTTTCCTCTATAGAAACGGCAAGATTAGCCAATTGTCTTGATACATTACTATAGCGATGAAAAATAGGCTGCGAAGTAACATAGATAAATTCAGTTGGACCAATCGATTGGAAGACATAATGTTCAGTAATTGGTGAACGGTAAAAAGAATCACCGGCTTTATAAGTTTTAAAGCTACCATCTTCTCTTTGTAGCTTTAATTGACCTATAATAATAAACAAATACTCGAGTGCATGCCAACCAGCTTCAGGTTCAAGCGCCCATCTTGTATTAGGTTCTAGCTGATGGTGAATAATTTCCGTTTGATCACCTGATGCAAGCATTGAAATGGTTAAGCCCTTCATCTGAACCGACTCAATGAAGTCATTTTTATTTGCGTATTCAGTCATAGAAACCTCACCTTAGAATTAAGTTAACTAACCTATTATAATCAATATCTTTCAAATAAAATAGATCGTTTTCCTAGGATGAATATAGTACCAATTTAGGAATTATCTCCTAACAATTTATTAGTTTAATTCATGAACAAATTAATTTTCAACGTTGACACTTGTTGTACGACTAAAATCGGCAAAGGTTCATTAAACGCAAAAGAAACAGGGAACTCTATTGTCCCCTGCTTCTTCTTGCTACTCTATTTTTTCCGGTTCTGGGTATTCAACCCCAAATGTTTCAACTGTAATTTGCTTAATTTTTTGATCTTCAACAGGCTTGTCCTGATTATCTCTTTCCACATTTACGATCTTATCTACTGCGTCCATTCCTTCTGTTACTTTACCAAATGCGGCGTACTCACCATCCAAATGTGTAGCCTCAGCAACCATAATAAAAAATTGAGAACCTGCTGAATCGGGGTCTTGAGATCTCGCCATTGAAAGTACACCTCTTTCATGGTTTAACTCATTTTCAACTCCATTTGATTCAAACTCACCTTTAATTGCATAACCAGGTCCACCAGTACCGCGACCCTCAGGATCTCCTCCTTGAATCATAAAACCTGGTATTACCCGATGAAAGATAAGTCCATCATAAAAGCCGGATTCAGCAAGGGAAATAAAGTTATTTACCGTATTTGGAGCAATAGTTGGATATAACTCCACTTTAATCGTATCATTATTCTCCATTGTAATAGTAGCAATTGGATTATCTTCAATTTCTTGCATTGGTTGTGATACATCATCCTTATTAGGTTGACTTTGTTCTTTTGTACCACAGCCACCAACAATAAGCATCACTAAAAAAACAACACTTAATACACTCTTAGATTTCATGACCTGCTCCTTTCAAACATATATGTACTTTGTACTTTTCTAACCCACATCACTTTATATATAGACTTCATCTATGTTACGGTAAAAGTATACAGTAAAAGAATAGGTGGTGTCTAACTTGGTATATACGGAATTAAAGCATCTTTTGAAAGATTACTACCCATTTACATTGTTAACAGATTTTCAGCTACAAGAAATGACTGATAAAGCTACACAAGCAACTTTTGCACAAAATGAATTTATTTTTCATGAAGATGAAAATACAGATCATATTGATATCTATTTCTTAGTATCTGGATTAGCGAAAAATATTCTACATCAATCAAATGGAAAGCAGTTATCATTACGTTACTATTATCCTGGGGATATTATTGGCTTAATGGTTATGTTCACAAGCGGTGAGTTAGAATTTTCTGTTCAAGCGTTAGAAGATTGTACGGTTTTCAAGCTGAACAAGCGTCATTTTTTTGAGATCATGACCCGGAACAACGATTTTTCAAAGGTCATTTGGGAAAGTATTGGAGAAAGAACAAAGTCCTTATATGATGAAATGAAAAACAAAGCAACTCATGATGATGAGGAAAATGTACACTTATTAAAAACACGTGTAAAAACACTAATGAATCAACCTATTCTTATTCAACCTCATCTTACAATGGATAAAGCAGCACAGCTTTTAGATGAAAAAAATGTTTCAGGACTAATTGTGAATGATGAACAATTAAAAATGAAAGGAATTATCACTAATAAGGAAATATTAAAATATGTATCCCAGCCATCTTCCTCTAATTTAGTTTTAGACTGGATGAACAAGCAGCCTTATTATGTTGAGGCTGATGCGTTTGCATTTGAGGCTCTTTCTTATATTAAAAATAAAGCAAATGAGTTTATCCCAGTTATCCATAATGGGAGTGCAATCGGAGTGTTAACCAGTCGCTCATTCCTTAATCTTGAAAACTCCAGCTACTTAGATCTTACCTACAATGTGAAAAATTCAAGATCAATTAATACGCTCTTACAGCAAAGTTCTTTAGTGAATACTACTTTACAATCTTTTGTTCAAGAGCTTGTTGAAAAGGAAAGTTATGCTTATGAAGTATCTGAAGTGATCACAAATCATAATGATAATATTCATAGACAAATTATTAAACTAGCAGAAAATGAGATGAAAGCTGATTTATGGAACTCCGCCAATTAACTACTGTTTTATCATAATGGGAAGTCAAGCACGACATGAACAAGGATTTCACACAGACCAAGATAATGGTGTTATTTTAACAAATTATGATCACCTACCTAATCGTTCTAACATTGATGAATATTTTAAAAAATTCACTCAAAAGATTAATCATTATTTAAGTTTATCAGGTTTCCCTGAATGTACAGGTGGAATTATGGCAAAAGAGTCTAAATGGAGAAAATCTTTATCCGAATGGAAAAGAGAAATTCAAACATGGAAAGATGAACTTGATGCACAAGAAATTCAAAATTTTACGATGTTTTTTGATTTCAGACCAATTTATGGCGATTTTTCCCTTGCTGAAGAAATAAGGGATTTTCTTACAAACAAAGCTAAAAAGTCAAAAACCTTACAACAATTATTAATGAAGGATGCCCTTCGGTTTAAGATTCCTGCACATCCTCTAGGTATTATGAATTTAAAGCAAAAAAATAAAAAAATTAATGTTAAAAAGACAGGTTTAACACAAATTATCTACTCAACAAGAATTAATGCCATTAAATATGGAATCATTGAAGTAAGCACGGTGAAACGTCTTAATGAATTAAGAAAAATTCAAGCCATGCATCCGCGTGATGTTGAAAATGCTAAAACAGCTCTTCACTATTTACATTATTTTCGATTGCAGCAAAACCTTAATCAGCTTGAAAACAATCAAGATGTTTCAAATGAAATTAATGTGTATGAGCTTTCAAAAGAGGATCGAATAAAGCTAAAGGAAGCACTGCAGGTTGCTCATCGTATGCAACAAGTAACCAAGATTAGCTTTAATCGAAATCGGGTGGTGTAGAACAGTTTGCCAGATGATATAAAGATATTAAAATATTTATTTTGGGATCAATTATTCTTTAAACACCGTATGAACAAAATGATCCAGCTTCCAGAATATGACCATGCCCTTACTTCAACTGAACGCTTTTTAGAAAGTCAGAAAGGAATAATGGATAAGGATTTAAGCTCCTGTACGTTTACAATTTTTGATCTTGAAACAACTGGATTTTTTCCAAACATGGGTGATGAAATTATTTCAATCGGGGCAATCAAAGTAAAAAACTTCGAAATTTTGTATGATGAGGCATTTTATACAATTATGAAACCAATAAACAAAATTCCGAAAACAGTTGAAGAACTAACAGGATTATCAGGAGAGATCTTAACTAAAGCCTCAATCATTTCCTGTTGGCATACGTAAATTTCTTGACTATTGCAAAGGCAGTATTTTGGTTGCCCACCCTGCTACGTTTGATATAGAGTTTATGAAAACAGTTCTTAATCAATGGAATTTCCCCAACTTCTCAGTGGATTTTCTTGATTCTCATTTAATGGCAAATGACTTGTTTACAGAAGAAAGAAATTATTTAGATAATCTTATAGAGCGTTTTAATATATCAGAACGCGAACGCCATCATGCTTTAAATGACGCTGTTATGACCGCAAATGTTTTTATCAAACTTCTACAACATTATGATCAATCCGTTATAAAAAATCCTAAACAATTAATAGATAAAATCGATGAAAACTGTAGAGTTAATGAGGGTTACTCTTAAAAAGAGCATTGAAAAAGGTGTGGCAAATTGCCACACCTTTTTGTTTATATTTTTTTGAAAATAGCAGCTTGAGACGTTATTTCTCCTGCTTGATAATTTGTAATATGTGAGAATTTGTAAACACATCCGTATCCATCAATATCAAATAATGTCATTTCCATAAAATCTTGTGGTAGTTCGTGTAAATGCTTCAAAAGAATTTCATTTTCAGAGTGAAATTGTAAATCCCCCTCCTGTAAGTAGTGGACGAAAGGATTTGTTTCTAGACGTTTTTCTAAAGGAATGTTATAAAAATTCATTTAAAGCACCTCACCTTTTTTGTTTTCTTTGTATTCTGTATTTTCTGATTATTTTTATAATACACCAAAACTTCTCGTTTGAAAACTATTTTTTAAAAATTTTTATTATTTTTTCTTGTCATATTATGACTATAGTAAAATCTCTACTTCCTACCCACTTATTAACATACCATCACTTCCCTTTTCTCAAGGATACTAAGCAAATGATACCAATTACCAAAGCGAATATTCATGTTAAAATGTGATGGAGGATGTGATAATATTGAAGAAATTTAGAGGCTTTTTTATTATATTACTATTATCATTACCTATTCTTTTTAGTTTTACTTCAGGTGGTACGGTTGGGGCCTATTCAACCTTTTTGTCTCCCGAAGGTATTCAATTTGTTAGTTATTCCCCTGGATGGGACGAGCATAAATTAATAGATTTATATAAAGAACTCAAACAAAACAAGTATGGAGACGAAATAAATATGCTTCAAGAAATTAGAGTTGAGGCAGGAAATCATTCCTCAGGGGATACAAAGGGCAGCTATCATCCGGTATCAAAGACAATCGTCCTTTATCAAGGTGACAAGTATCGTGAACCTGATGATTATCGCGAAACATTGTCACACGAATATGGTCATCATTTTGCTTATTATTATTTTCCATCCCATCACCTCCCTTTTTCTAAGTGGCAAAAGTTAAGAGGCATAAACATTGCCCAGCTGCGATGGGACGCGTTTTGGAACTATGAAGAGAACAATCATTCTTTCTATCCGCAAGAAATTATGGCAGATGATTATGTACTTTTATATGGTGCAACAAATAACGTTAACCCAAAAGATGTTTATAGTAATGAAGCCTTTTATCTTAGAACACAGCATGAAAATCAGCAGCTCCCAAACGTGTTAGAAAATAAAGAACTTCTAGCTTATTTAGAAGAAGAAAGCGGAGTAGCGATTGATAAAAGCCGTCTTGTCCAAACACCTTCTTTTACGAATATTGAAAATGACAAAATAAGCTTTTCTGTCACTGAAAAGCCTAATATTGCTTATCGATTAAATATTGAACTTTTTAGTCCTTCTAACGAACAACAAATGCTAGAGCTCTATGCGATTACAGATAATGATGATAACGAGATCGATTTCTCTTTAAATGATGTTGGCCTAGGTCACTTTTCAGATTATGAATCTGCCATAATATCAATTGATGTTGTCGATTTAACAACATCGATTGGATTTGAGACAAAGGAGACAACGTTGAACTTTTAAATTTAATAAAGAAAGGATTGGGATCGTTCTCCCAATCCTTCTTTTTATTTCCTTTCATATAATACAGTCAAACTAATTAATGTGACAAGTATAGTTGCTCCCATATCTGAAAGGATCGCAATCCAAAGTGTTAGCAAGCCTGGGATCGTCAATAATAAGGCTATTAGCTTCAATCCGAGTGCAAGTGTAATATTAAGCTTAATAATGGAATTCACTTTCTTTGCTGACTTTATTGCGGATGGTAATTTTCCAAGATGGTCCTGCATTAATACAATATCAGCTGTTTCAATTGCACTATCAGTCCCTTTCCCCATGGCAATTCCTAAGTCTGCTGTTGCAAGTGCTGGTGCATCGTTTATTCCATCACCAATCATGGCAACCTTATTCCCTTTAGAGAGCTCTTTTATTTTTTCAACTTTCTCATCAGGTAACAAGCCAGCGAAATATGAAGTTAACCCTACCTTGGATGCTACTTTCTCTGCTGTACTTTCATGATCACCAGTTAACATCACTGTTTTTTGGATTCCTGCTTCATGTAATGCCTGAATAACATCCGCACTCTCTTCTCTTATTTCATCTGAAATTCCCATGATGCCAAGTACTTTTTCAGTAGTAGCTAATATAACTAATGTCATGCCTGATCGTTTATATTGTTGAATTTGTGCTTTTATTTCTTCCTCTATTTGCACTTTTTTCATATGTGCTTCGTTACCGAGGAAGTAAGTGACTCCATCAATTTTGGCAACAATTCCACTTCCCGAAACTGTTGTGATTTCCTCTGGTTCAATCAAAGATAGACCATCAGCTTTTCGGAGCACTGCTTTTGCAATCGGATGTGATGAGCTTTTTTCAATGGAAGCTGCAATTTGTAAAAACTTCGGATCATATTCCACATAATCTTCTACAAATGGCTGCCCCTTTGTTAGAGTACCTGTTTTATCAAAAGCAATCGTATGAATTTTACCTAATTGCTCTAAAAATACTCCGCCTTTTACAAGTATTCCATTGCGGGCATTTTTTGTAATACCTGATACAATGGCGATCGGTGAAGATAAAACTAAGGCACATGGACAACCTACAATTAATACCGCTAAGCCTTGATAAAACCAATCTCCCCAGCTGCCGTTAAAAAACAATGGTGGAATTAGCATCACAATTGCAGAAATAATCATGATCAATGGCGTATAATACTTTGCGAACTTATTAATAAACAATTCTGTTGGTGTTTTTGTTTCCTGCGCTTCTTCTACTAAATGGAGAATTTTCGCTAGAGACGACTCTTCATATGCTTTTGTAATTTGTATCTTTAGTACACCTTCATTATTAATGCTTCCTCCATAAACCGGCTCATCTTTATCTTTTTCAACTGGCATGCTCTCTCCAGTTATAGCCGCTTCGTTCACAGAGCTTTTTCCTTCCAAAACTAAACCATCCGAAGGAATTTTTTCACCAGAACGAACTAAAACAATTTGATTTGCCTTTAGAGATGAGATTTTGACTATTTTTTCTTGACCATTATCAAGTACAGTTGCTTCCTTTGGAGCTATCGCTAGCAGTTTCTCCATTGAATTTCTAGCTTTTTGCATGCCTAAGCCTTCTAGGTATTCATTTAAACCAAATAGAATCGCAACTAAAGCTCCTTCTTTCCATTCTCCAATACCTAATGCACCGATTAGGGCAATTGTCATTAACGTTTCGATATTAAATTTTAATTTAAATAGATTTTTCAATCCCTTAATAAAGGTTTGGTATCCACTTAAAACGGTTGCTGCAAGAAAAAGTCCGATTGCAATATATTCATTAAAAAAGACATCTGTTAGAAACCCTGCAATATAGAAACCAGCTGATAGGGATAAAAGTAAAATCCAATTAACCCCTGTAGGGTGATGATGATCATGTTCATGTTCATGTTCGTGTTCGTCAGCTTCTATATATGCACCATCTGAAGATAAAATCTTCTTTACTTTTTCAATGTCAACATTACTTTCTAGTTTAAGCTTACCTGTGTTATAGCTTAAAGATGCTGTTTGTCCTGATGGCAATTTATTTATTTCTTCCTGTAATTCTCTAGTACAGTTTGCACATGTTAATCCTTTAACTTTATATTCTTCCATTGTGCTCAACTCCAACATAAATACTTAATGATGCTGTGCATGGTTAATTGTTTGTTGCAGGACATTCATTACGTGATTATCATCAGGTGAATAATATAATGTTGTCCCTTCCCTTCTATACTTAACCAAGCGTAAATTCTTCAAAAATCTTAATTGATGTGAAACAGTTGACTGAAGCAAAGATAATTTTTCAGCGATTTCATTCACTGAGTGTTCACTTTGCGAAAGCAAGTGTAATATTTTAATTCTGGTTGGATCACCTAATGCTTTAAACGTCTGAGAAACAATAAATAATGTTTCTTCGTCTAACTGCTCTTGCGGTTCCTTTTTACCGGATTCTTCCATGATCAGCACCTCTTACTTTTTAGTATATATCAAAATATGTATATATGTTCATATTATCTAACTAAATAATAAAAAAAAGATTGGCTCTTGTCAATCCTAGCCAATTAATAAAAATACCTCCACTATAAAAATACCGGTTAATAAACTAAGCAAATGATAAAAATGCTTTCCCTTCTCACTTGATGAAAGAAATAATTCAATAATTGAAATGTATAACATTGTACTGATAGCAACACCTAATAAGGCCCCTAAAAACATGTCATTTTTTATCATCACGAAATTTCCTAGTAATACAAATCCATAAAGACTAAATGTAAGATAAAGAAATGCAGTGACCAAATGAGCAGGTTTAAGCTTTAATGCGATTGCTAACATCATTATTGCCATCCCTTCAGGTAAGTGATGTAAAATAATGAGATGATAAAGATGTCCTTCGTGATCAGCATGGTTCCCTAAAGCAAATCCAGAAGGTGCATTATGTAATGTAATGGCGATAAGAAGCAGTAAAAATGTGGACTTTGATTCACCTTTCGATGAACGGTGTACATACTGATCAATTACCACCATACAAAGAAGACCAACTCCGATTCCCATAGTAATAGATATTGGTTGGTAATGTGAAAAGCTATGTGGAATAAACTCAAGACATAGAATCCCCACTATCATACCGGCACTAAGAGAAAACAAGTAGTCGATCTTCCAATTTACTATTTTACTTATGATAAGTGATAACACCCCGCCTGTTATCAATGATAAAAACACATAAAGGCAAAATATAAAACCCACTCTATTCCCTCCATTACGTTACAGATAAAGCAATTACTTTAAGTTATGAATAGCTTTTCCTGTTTAGTACAAGAGCGGGTTAAGAGATGATTTGTGAAAGAAAGTAATCAATAACACTTTCAGAATGTAAACGTACACCTACATACGGAGGCCTTATATGGTTGTTCATCTCATATGGCATACCTAGCCACAAATATTTTTTATCAATGATCAAGAAAGGAAATGAAACAGATTTGGCTTTAAGCTGTTCTCCTTTCATGTTATTCATGTTATCAGGAGAGATTGTTGTTAAACGAACATTTGTTCTTCGAGTATTCAGTATGTTTTTCCACTCTTCGGATAACTCTTTGGTAGGAAGTCCAACAATTATTGAAGAATTGGCTTTTTTCACATCTTTCGTAATGAGTTCAAGCTTTTTTGCATGTATCCATGTTAAATTTGAATGCTGGTTTTTAACCCATGTCCCTATTTGCTGTTGTCCTGTTTTTTGATTTTTGCTTACCTGATGATCTACAAGCTGACGAATTGTTTTTCCACGAAAAACCTTTGATTGAAGAAATTGCTGATCAGCCAGATGGACGAACTTTCCTCTAGTTCTTGTCATCGCAACATTAATTAATCGTTCACTATCCTTACCAATTAAAAGCATCCCAGGTCGTTCCTGCGGATAACTGTCGACGGTATCAAATACCATAACATCTCTTTCACTTCCTTGAAATCTGTGAACTGTTGCAGAAATAATATCCGACTCCATTCGTTCCACTGAATATACATCATTTAGCAACATGTCCATTAAAGCTGCCTGAGCACGGTAAGGTGTAACATATCCAATTGACCTTGCTCCTGCTAAGAATGACTCATGGATTACTTGAAATGATAAAAGTAAATGCCAAAGGTTATATCGTGAATTTGATGTTTTTTCACGCATACTGTACATTCCACTAAAACTGCTATCCAACAATATGGAGGAACGATTTGAAAATGGTTCTCTTTCTACTATTGAATGTCTAGCCGATTTCACACTTTCGTGATCACCAACAAGATCGTGATAAATGTACTTGTTGGTGAATGAAGAGATATCCGGATGCATTCTTCTTTGTTCTTTTAAAAGAAAAAGATGAGGATGTAAAGTACTATTTGGATCATTAAGCCAATCAACTACACCTGCTTTATGAAAAATATCGTTCCTTAGCCATTCATCAACAAGAGCATGTTTTGCAGAAGCGATGGGAGGGAGCTGTTTAAAATCTCCACAAATGATGACTCTGCGACCTAGAGTTGCCGCAAAAGCAATTTGAGGAATATAGGCCATACTTGCTTCATCAATTATGACAAGATCATAGTCTTTTTCATAAATACTCGGATCGTTCGCAGCCTTTGATAATGTTGTTCCTACAATATTGGCATCCTTAACAAGCTCAATTTCCTTTTGTCTTATTTTTTCTAAAACTGTCGCTAATTTACGTTCAATTTCAAGCAATTGTTCAGAATCCCTTTGACTATAGGATTGTGAAAGAGTTTGTTTCATTCCTCTTCTATGTTCATGCAAATCATTTCTTTGTTTTGCTAATTCCGGGTGCCTTTTATGAATCAGCTCCAATGTTGTTAGGTCATCGTTTGATGTAATCGATGTTTGCGATCCATAACGAAGCAAATCACCTTCTCGAAAATGGCCCTTTTTATGAATAAAATGAGAAATTTCCATCATAAGCACGTCAACTGCTTGATTACTTTGGGACAGAACTAATACTCGATCGCCTTTAACATATTTATTTCCTGCTACCCTGCTCAATGTATAGGTTTTACCTGTACCAGGGGGACCCCAAACAAATGTAACAGGATTATATTTGCTTCTTAAAACAAGTTCATGAACAGCTGATTTTATTTTTTCGGTAGGGTGCTTAGGAGCATTAGATGGATTCATCAATCTTTTCATTCGTGCTTTCTTCCGCTTACTTTCTTTTATTTCATCAAATCTTTCATGTAGTTGATCTAACAACTCCCATGGATCATGAAGTAAAAAGAGCTCGGAAGGTTCATGTCCAAGGGATTCCTCCAAGGATAAGATTACACTTTTCCCCTCTGATGAAAGAACTTTACCGTTCACTGTTCTTTTTCCAAATTCGACTTTAATTGAAGAGCCTATTGGCACTCGAATGGGTAAAGTGGTTTCAAAATAATAAGTAAATGACCCATCGTTTGACATCAGTTGACCATCTTTTAATGCGTATCTCGTACTTCCATATTTCTTTAGATGCATGATTTCCACACGGATTGCCTTTTGCCATGTTTTTATATAATAATTGGTAGATTTCATGTTTATAACGTCCTTATCGTTTTTCTGACAGTTTTCACCGAAACAAACTATACCATGATCGAGTTTGAAAAGCGAATATCTTTAAAATAAAAAAAGGACCAAAATTGGTCCCTTAAACACGAGTCTTATCTTATACCAACATATCCTTTGAATGGTTGGTACATGTGCATTCAGTTAAGCTGTAACCTGTAACTTGAAATCCATTTTTTTGTAAGAAGCGAACGCCCATGTTTTTTTCAAGTTGACTTCCGGCAATAAGATGTACTCTTTTATTAGGAATTTCATGAAAGTATCTTCTTAAATATGCAATAGGTATAACAATTGAATCGAAATTTTTCATCGTTGACAAATTATTATAATCTCTTACATCCACAACTTGACTAGATTGATCATGATGATCTATATCTACACAAGGTACATTCTTAATAGAAATTGACCTTTTTAAAAAACTTCCGATTAACACGATAAGAATAATACCAGCTATGAGATAAAGCATCTCCCTTCCCCCTCTAAGAAGTAAATGACAATGTTATTAACTTATATAAATATAGATGCTTTTAGATGGTTTTATCAAGTAATTGGATTTGAATCTGATCATTTTTTTATAGCTAGCTAGTTAGCTTGCTGCAGCTTACAGTTTCAGGCATTTACCTTACTTATATGAAAGATACCCCTACTTGTTAAGTTGATCTAAAATTGGGTACAGCTCTTCAAGATGAGTGATTTCAAAGTCTGGTTGTACTTCGTTACGTTCTTTGTTATGGCGATTAATCCAAACAGATTTCATTCCAACTCTTGATGCACCTAAAATATCTGTCATAAGATTATCTCCTACCATTATTGCCTCATCTTTTGAAAGATTCATTTTTTCTAATGCATGCTCAAAAATAGTTGGATCAGGTTTTCCTCTTCCAAAAGCACCGGAAATAATAATTTGCTCAAAGTAAGGAACAAGCTCTGGAGTAATTTCTAATTTAGTATTTTGTAAGTCTGGAGAACCGTTTGTTAACAAAAGAAGACGGTAAGATTCCTTTAACTTGTCCAACACTTGAAAAGATTCATCATAAACAAAAGGTTTTTTTCTTCTTTGTGCTGGAAATTCTTCAGCTAGTGTTGCTCCATAGTCAGGATCATCAATTCCACATGCTTTTAAGCCTCTTGTCCATGCTTCTTTCCGATATGTGGGAACGATTTCTTTCATCTTGCGAAAATTCTCTTCATCGTCTAAAAAGTTACCCCAAAGACCTTCAAACGGGTTGATTCCGATCATTTGCGTAAAATCATATGTTTCGTATGAGGAATAAAGCTCCCTCGCTTCGTTTCGAACAGCTTCTTCAAGCTTTTCAGAATGTATTCCATATTTTTGTTCGGCTAATTGACATGTCGCAACAAAAGCTTCCTTTACACTTTTTTGATCCCATAATAACGTATCATCTAAATCAAAGAAAATAGCTTTAATCATGTTTGTCCCCCTAGAATCTATGTATTTTTATATTTAAAAACTCTTACTATTCAAACAATAGCTTACAGAGATTTGATTAATATGTAAATAGTACCTGAGAAAATCCTTTTATGAAATAGTCAAAACAGCAAAAAAACCGCTCTTCTAGCGAGCAGTTTTTGGTTAAAATTAAATTTATACGGATTGTTTCTTTATTTCATCTCGATCTTCATTAGAAATAATTTCCCTTAAAATATAAAAATAAATGCGGAACATTTCTTCAATTGCTGCTTCTATTTCTTCATTTTCACTGTTTTTTAATCTCTTTTTTAATGCATCATAAACAGATTGTTTATTGTGTCCACGCATTGCGATGATAAAGGGAAAACCGAATTTCTTTATATATTTATTATGATAAGCAATAAATTTTTTATATTCTCTAGATGTTAAAGATCTAAATCCCGATTGCTTGCTTACTTGATTGTAAGGGTTTTGACCTCGAATTGTTTCAATAAAATCTGGAAGAGTTTGAAGTAGGGCAACTCTTTCTTCAATAGTATATTTTTTTACACGTTTTTTCATTGCATGATGAAGAAATTGATAAGAGGGAAAAGGTCTTAATTCGGATACCTGTTCGGCGATAGAATGCTCAAAAATCCAACGAAAAGTTGAAACAAATTCCTCAAGTGTAAGCACATTCGCATCATGAATTGTCATCACTAGATATCACTCTCCATTAAAGATTTTTATCTTACTGAATTTCTTCTTTTTTGTTTACCACCTCTCTGTAACGTTGAACAGCTCTAATGATTCCTGTGTAACCAGTACACCGACAAAGATTGCCTGATAAATGTTCAAAAACCTCCTCATCTGTTGGCTGCTGATTTTGCTCTAATAAATCCTTTAGCGCTATGATCATTCCTGGAGTACAATATCCACATTGAAGTCCACCTTCTTCAAGAAATGCCTGCTGAATAGGATGAAGTGATTGATGTGATACATGTTCAATTGTTTCTATTGTTGAAAGCTGTATCTGATAGGCCATAACTAAGCAAGAATTTACAACTTTTCCATTCAGTAATACGGAGCATGCTCCACACCTTCCGATTTCACAGGATATTTTAGTGCCTGTTAATTGTAAATCTGTTCTTAAAATATCGACTAACCGATAAGTTGGCGGTACGGTTAAGTGATACGGTTGACCATTTAATTCAAAAGTAAGATCTATTTTATTTTCCACTTTTGCCTTTTTCATTGACGCACCTCCTACTACTTTTCGACAAAGGCGTTAATCGTTAATGCATCTAAAACTTCCTCAGAAGAAACTGGGAGATTCTTCACCCATAATCCACATGCATCATGAATAGCAGCAGTTACAGCAGGTGCAATTGCAACAGTACCAATTTCACCAACACCTCTTGGACCAAATACATCTCCCTCCATTAAAGACTCGTCAACAAACACCTTCATTTCTTTTGGAATATCTTTTATGGTTGGAATGAGATACGAATCAAGATTTTGTGTATGATAGCGACCATTTTCCATCACTGAATCTTCATTTATTGTAAAACCAAGCCCCATAACTGCCCCGCCTTCAATCTGCCCTAAATAACCTAGTGGATTCACTACTGGCCCCGCAGCCACACAATGGTCCATTTTTGTTACCTTTACCCTCCCTGTCAGCTGGTCGATTTCTACCTCAGCTGCAACTGCGGCAAAGGAGTATAAATAATGTCCCCCTATTACTGCATCTGGGGTTGTTGGAAAATGAAATTGCGTATGAAAAATGGGAAGTTTATCAGATAAATAGTTTGCTAAATCATAATAACTGATTATAAGTTGATCAATTTTTCCTTTCCGCCAAATTCCTTTTCCCCCTAAATACAGAAGATCACGCGTCGTATCTGTGTAAGAGGCTGCCTCATCTAATATTTTATTTAAAAACGGTTCTTTTAGCTTTTGGATGCCATTCCAAATCATATTTGTTGAACGAGATGCTGTTGAGGAACCTGAAGAAGGAACGAGATCTGTGTCACCTATCACAATCTTTAAATCTTCTTTTCTACACCCTAAAGCTTCCATCATCATAATTTCGATTGAACCCAATAATCCTTGGCCAAATTCTTCAAATCCGAAAGCAATTTCAATTTCCCCATCCTTGGTTAAAGAAAGGCGAGCACCTGAAGGATCAGGTCGACCAAAGCCAAGACCCCCACCATGCATAGTGATTGCCACGCCTCTACCTTTCACATTTAGAGGCTCTGTTTTTAAAGGCTGCGTTAATATTGGAGATTTTTTAATCATAGTTAAAACACTTCTAGCTCCATCATTCTTTACTATTCGTTGTCCTAGCGGCCCGGGATCATCTGCTTTTCTAAGATTTTGTTCTCTAAATACTAATGGATTAATTTGTAACAACTCGGCTAGTCTATCCATTTGTGACTCTAATGCAAAGGTAACTTGGTTTCCTCCGAATCCACGATATTCACCTGACACTCCATTATTAGTAAACACAGAGACCCCTTCAATATCAACATATGGAATGATATAAGGACCGGTTGAATGCTCAACTGCGAAGTCTAAAACAGCTGGTCCAAGTGTTGCATATGCCCCTGTGTCTGCAACAATTCGAACTATGTGTCCTACTAGTTTTCCTTCTTCGTTCGCCCCTGTTGTCATGGTCATCTTCATAGGATGTCGTTTAATACCAGCTCTTACTGATTCCGTTCTCTTATTATGGAGCTTTACTGGTTTTTTTGTTTTAATAGCTAACAAAGCCGCATATGGTTGGATATTTAACTCATCTTTCCCACCGAAGGAACCACCAATTGGACTTGATATCACACGAATATTACTTTCAGGTATAGATAAGATTCTAGCTAGCTGCATCCGGTCTTTAAAACCGTGTTGTGTTGCTGCATAAACCGTTAATTTACCATCATTCTCTGGAACAACAACTCCTCCCTCTGTTTCCATATATGCATGCATTTGTCTTGGAGTTTCATAGGTTTCCTCAACAATGTAAGGACATTTTTTGAGTTCATCTAAAACATATTCACTGTTCTTGTACCCTGCACGATGCAAGACATTTCCTGCAGGATGTAATTTCATTTGTGAACTTAAAGCTTTGTCAGGACTATCGATTACCTCAAGTGGTTCATATTCAACAAAAATGAGTGAAAGTGCCTTCATAGCAATTTCCTCACTAATCGCTGCAACTGCAGCAACTGCATCACCTACGTAGCGAACAGTATCTTCGCACAATACTGGCTGATCAGGAAATATTAATCCAAAACGATTCATCCCTGGAACATCTTTATATGTGATGATCGCTTCAACTCCCTCAAGTTGTTCTGCTTCAGTTGTGTTAATGGAGTTAATTTTTGCATGTGGAAACGAACTTCTTAACACTTTTCCAACTAACATATTTGGGAAGCAATAATCAGTTAAATATTTTAGCGAGCCGGTTACCTTATCATGGCCATCGGGACGGATTCTCCATTTACTTTTATACTCGTTTTTATTTAACTCCTTCATCCCTTATTCCTCCCTTAGGATGGTTCCTAATTTTTCTGTAAGAATGTTTGCTGTAACCTTCTTCCGGTACGACTCTGTTACAAAGGCATCCGAATATGACTGAAATTCTTCTAAAATTGTTTTGTATATGATTTCGCTCGTTATTTGTGATCTACTACCAGTTAATAGCTGTTCAAGTTTTTGAAGTCTGATAGGAAAATGTGCTCCTCCGCCGACAGCCATGCGAATAAATGAAATTTCATTATGAGCGCACTTGCTCCAACAACAACTAACCGTCACTAAAGAAGCTGTAAAGGCTTCTCTTCTTCCAACCTTGCGATAAAAGCTTTTTGTTTTATTAGCTTGAAGAGGAATTAAAATTTCAAGAAGCAAATGAGGATATGATTCTTTTTCTTTTAACCAGGTTGCTACATCAATCATATATATTTGGTCTTTAAGCGCTATTTTCACTTTCGCATCTAACACAAGAAGAGTTTGGAATGCTGTCACCAATTCCACTTGCTACATTTCCTCCTATTGTTGCACGATTCCGAACAGCAGGTGCAGCAATGTTTCTACAAGCTTCAGTTAATAATGGACAGTGTTCTATTATATCAGGATGCTTAATACACTCTGCAATCGTGGTAAGTGCACCGATTGCTAAAATATTCTCGTCATTTATTTTTTCAAATCTAACTTTTTTTAATTGTTCAATACAGGAAAGATTAATTAGTCTTGAAGGAAGGGGAACACCTGATTCCCACTGAATTTGATGAAGCGTCCCACCAGCTACGTACTCACCTTCAAAAAGTACTTTCATTTTTATAGCATCTTCAACTGATATTGGGTGTTCAACGACAATTTCTGATTTCAATGGAGTTGAGTGTTGTTCGACATTCATTACATCACCTAATTTCATTAAAAATTTTTGTGAACAAAACAGATGAGAATAGCAAACGGAGGTAAACTAGTTTGAGGTTGATTTAAAACCTAGTGCTTTCTTTAATTAAGCAAAGTTGGGGACTTACTATTTGTTTATAAGTCTCATACTGTTCAAGTGTATCAATATCTATTAATTGGTTATCATTTATATTTATTTTTAAGCCTTTTAACATTCCCGTTTTTAGAAAGCTTCTTGCCCCTTGATCACCATTTATTTTTAATAAAGAATCAAACCCCTTCTTTTGAAATAAGATTGGTGGTTTTATGGAAACCCCATCGAAAGAGGCGATAAAATCATATTCATTTGATTTTCGATCTATTAATTTGTTTATCAATTGTGAAGTAATAAACGGTTGGTCCGCTAAAAAAATGATAACAGCATCAGCTCCTACTTGCTTTGCTCTTTGAATACCTGTTCGAAGTGAATAAGATTGACCGAGATGTGCTTGCAAGCTGATAATATGTTCCCAATGAATAGAATTCGTAAGATAGGGTTCAATCGTTCGAAGCCAGGTTGGTTGAAAGTCTTTTGTGACAATGACTAAATGATTAAGCTTTGATTTAACAATTTCCTTTAATGCCATCGTTCCAAGGGAATCTCCTGCTAAAGGCAATGATAATTTACAAGTACCCATACGTGAGCTGTGGCCTGCTGCCAAGTAAATACCCACGATGTTTTCGTTATACATTTACACACCTCCTTGCTTTCTGTTTGATTAATTCAGCAACAATGCTAACAGCAATTTCATGTGGTCCTTCAGCCCCTATTGATAAACCAGCAGGTGAATGTACCCAATCTTGAACCTTTTTTCCTTGTAGCAACCTTTGCGCTCGATCTTTTGAGCCTAAAATTCCTAAGTATGATAGTTGTTTTTTTAGTAAGTACTTCACTAACTCGAGATCTTTTTGAAAGTGATGTGTCATCAACACAATTGAGTCTAAAGTTGTAAACGTATAGCTAGATAAAAATTCTTCAGGTGATAATACAACGGTTTCGGTTGCTTGAGGAAAATAATCTTTGTGACAATAGGCTGGTCTCCAATCTGCAACAATGACTCCATAGCCTGATTGTTGAGCAAGTTGTGCTAGAGGTCTAGCATCAGCTCCTGCTCCATAGATAAATAGTCTAGGTCTTGCTTGAATTTCTTGTTTAAAAAGGAGATAGTCATTCTCCATCCTTAATGTTTTTGAATGCCATTTCTCTTTTTTGGGAAAATCTCCTTTCCATCGTCCAAAGTATTCAGCATTTTCTGTATAAAAAAGATAGCCGTAAACATCACCTTCAAGAGAAAGTTGTTTAGTGTATGAGACGGATATACCATGATTAACAAGCTCTCTTACTCTTTTTAAGTGCACTAACAATTGTGGAGTTATTGATTCAATTAATACTTCTATTGTCCCGTTACATCCAACCCCCTGTCCCCAAGACAAGTCATCTTCTGCTGTTAAATCATACGTAATCAATTCAGAGCTCTTCTTATGAAAATAATCTTTACACCTTTCTTGTAAATCTTCTTCCAAGCACCCCCCACTTAACAATCCTGTTTGAACTCCATCTTCATGAAAAAGCATAGAAGATCCAGCCTTTTTATACGAAGAGCCATCCACATTAACAATCGTTGCTAAAACCATTTCCTGTGAGGATTCTGAAATGGCGTCGAGGATTTCATAAATGTCGGTACCCATCCTGCTCCTCCCTCTCTATTAAATCATCGTATCGACTCTTGATATTCTTCGTACTAATCGTTGAATAGAAGAATTTGCTTCTTTTAGTACAGTTGATTTATCAATTGTTAGTAAACGTTGATCTTCCATCACAATTTTCCCATTAATGATCGTTGTTTCTACATCTGCTCTTGTTGCAGAGTAGACAATTCTTGAAATAGGATCAACCTCTGTTGAGGGATACGTATGAAAATCATTTAAGTCTAATATCACAACATCAGCTTTTTTGCCGACTTCTAAGCTACCAATCTCCTTTTCCATTCCCATTGCAGCTGCTCCACCCATCGTTGCCATTTTGAACACTTTTTTTGCATCCATTGCCGTCGGACCATGGTCTGGCTTTTGAATAAGTGCAGTTAACCTCATTTCATTGAACATATCAAGATTATTGTTACAAGGTGCACCGTCAGCACCAATACTTAGAAATACTCCTTGATCATGCATCTCCGGAGTATTTGCAATTCCAGAAGCAAGCTTTAAGTTTGAGCCTGGACAATGACTTACCTTTACTCCTCTATCACGTATAATTCGTTTCTCTTGTTCGTCGAGCCAGATACAATGAGCCAGTAATAATCGGGGATTTGCTAAGCCAATGTGATCCAAATAAACAATATTTCTCATTCCTCGCTCACGTTCAACAATTTCAATTTCTGTTTTATTTTCTGATGCGTGCGTGTGTACCATTACTTGATACTGTTGAGAGAGATCCCGTACTTGCACTAACATCTTTTCTGAACATGAGATAACAAACCTTGGTGAAAATGCGTAATGAATACGACCATTATCAAAGAGATGCCATTTTTCTAACAAATCAACACTTTCTTGTATGGAAGAACTAGTATTCTCTAATAAAATCGATGGAACATTTGCTCCTTGATCCATCATAACTTTACCAGCTATAGCCCTAATTCCACTTTCTGCTATAGCTTGAAAAGCATAATCGGTATGCCTAACTGTTTCCATATCGATTATCGATGTTGTTCCGCTTCTAATTAATTCTCCTAAACCGAGCATTGCTGAGTAGTAAATGGATTCCTCGTCATGCGCAGCTTCAAGAGGCCAGATCTTTTTGGACAGCCAGTCTAATAGCTCAAGATCATCACCCTGCCCGCGAAAAAGTGTTTGACAAAGATGAATATGACTTTGAATGAATCCAGGAATAACCGTCTTCCCTGTTGCATCAATAATCTTATCCGCAGTTACATTCTCAATTTTATCCTTTATTGCAACAATTCGATCATCCCTTATTAAAAGATCTCCGTGCAAAATTTCACTTTTTTCATTCATTGTTATGATTTCAGCGTTTTTAATTAAAATTTCCACTAAGTTCCGCCTCCTAAGCTACCTGACAATCCCAACATCTCGTTACTAAATCTGACAACCATTAAAGTAATAACCTAGTTTTCTAGAGAAACATTCATTCTCTTCTGTTAAATTAGCTAAATTATATCCTCAATTGTAAATTATTGTTACATTCATGTTAGAAATTCTTACAGAGAGTTTTAAATGAGAGTATTTTCATTCTTCAGTTGAAATAAAAAAAGAGTTGCCTACATGATTGTAAGCAACCCTTATACTTAAACCGTAACATTTAAAATAAATTCTTCTACTACCTTTGCGACTCCATCATTCATATTCGTATCTGTAACGAAATTTGCCAGATCTTTTATTTCTTGAGGAGCATTTCCCATGGCAACTCCAAGGCCAGCAAACTCAATCATGGATATATCATTATAACTGTCACCAATAGCAATTACTTCTTCTTGTTTAATGCCACATCTTTGAATTAGTTGATGTAAGCTCGTTCCCTTTGTAACACCTTTTTCAGTAAACTCCAGGAAATACGGCTTTGAGCGCATGATTGAAAAATGTTCGTCTAACTCTTTCTGTAACTTCTTTTCAACATCCTTAAGTACATCCGGCTCCGCTACCATTAATGTTTTTACTACTGGCACAGTTACTGACTGTACAAAGTCTGATACCATCTTAATAGGTAATCCAGTTAAAGTAGATTCTTTTTTCGTGAAAGGATTTTCATCCATCGTAATAATTTCATCACCTATATATGTATGAATAAATACATTTTCACGACGGCTTATATCAAACAATTGATGAACAGACTCTGCACTTAATGTACTGCTGAACATTTCCTCATTTGATGAGCAATTTATGATTTTACCACCATTAAAAGATAGAATATAGCTTCCAAACTTATGTAGCAGCAATTCATTTGCATACTCTCTCATTCCAAAAGTAGGCCGACCTGATGCTAAAACCACCTTCACACCTTGTTCTTGCGCTTTCATTAATGCCTCTTTTGTACGAGGTGATATCGTATGATCGTCACATAACAACGTATCATCCAAATCTAATACAATCATTTTATATGTCATGTTTTAAGTCCTTTCTATAGATAGATCACTATATTCATATCCTACTATAAAAAGAAGCTTAAAGGAAAGAAACATTCCGGAATTCAAAAATATTTTTATATTAATTATTAGAACCCTGCTTTAACTCTTATCAACAAAAAAAACAGGTCTAACATCTCCTAACGAGTTCTGATTTGAAAAAAATACGAATTAACATAGGGTGATTCGTACTAAAGTTTGGTAAGTAAATTAGATGAAAATAAGCGGAGAAATTCCTCTTATTGAGGAAAAAGCACGAAAAATAGATTAAATAGGCGGAAATGTTCCTTTTATTTTATCGAAAAAGGTGAAAATGAACCATTTCACTTTGCTTAACCGTAAAAACTCCGCTTAAATCACCCAAACCGAGTCCCAATCTTCAGTCTAACAGTAAAAACTCCTCTTATTTAAACTATCGGTTACTCAATTCAAGAAGGTATTCTTTATTTATCCGCCCTTCAATCACCATCATCCACCCCTGGTAGATACATATCATTTTCAGCACACCAATTGGAATAACAAAGAGCTTGCCCTTTTCATGACGACAGGTTTAAAAAATTACGGCGTGTTTACTGTCCATTTTGTTACACCACATATATATCAACAAAAAATCAGCAGTCTTACTCAGTTGCGAATAAGACTGCTAATTGGTGAAATTTAATTTAGTTTTTGTATACGGAACCGAACCAGTTAGTGTTAAGCTATTAAACCTTTGATGCATCATCCTTTGAAGCAACTACTTGAACCTCTATTGTTCCAGACTGTTTATTCACAAATGTTTTAATCATAACTGGGAAGTCTTTATCATTCATAAATTTAAAATCTGGACCTCCCCAGGATACTGTTGCATCCTTCCCGGTAGGAACATACCCAACAGATCTTGAATGTGAGTTAACTTCTAAAACTTCCAATCCTGCATTTGCAACTGCATTATATAAAGTAGAAGAAGTTTGACAAATTCCCCCACCAATTCCTTCAACAAATTCTTTATCTACAATTTCTTTTGCTTTTTGATAACCTTTTGCAGCAGTACGTTCACCAACAACTAAATTAAAATAAAAGCGATCGCCTGGACCCAATACAATTTGATTAATCTCATTTGCTGATAAAAATATATTTTGTGAGCGACCCGTTACGTTAGGATTAAAAGATGTTTTATAATGTCCAATAACTACTTCGTCAATATTTTTTACAGTTTCTGCTGATACATTCGGCGACATCACTTCAATAGGTAGATCTAATGTTTTATCAAGCGCATGAACATTCAATAACATTTCAACTAATTTTTCTTCATTTAGTAGAACACGACTTGTTCCTTCTGTTAAACCACCGTTGCTCGTATACTTCACTGGTATCATCGGTTGATCAAGACTTTCAGCTAAATCATTCGCAATATGCCTTACTTCTTCCTCATAAGCTTCCGACTTTTGATTTAGTGAAGGTGAAAAGGAATATAATATTTTTTGTGTTTCAGGATGCAGCAATTGAACTTGAAATTCCACTTGTTTTTCTGCTAATTGAAAACTATTCATTGCCAAGCTCTTCACTGGTAAAGGTTCATCTTTTTCATTGCCATTAACTACATTCGAACTACAACCCGTCATCATGAACAAGAAAATCAACGTTGAAACATATTTCTTACGCATAACTCTCCCACATTTCCCATTAAATTTTCTTTACCACTTATTTTATTCACTCATATATATTTTATATTTAATTAAAATATCCTAAATTTTGTTAAAAATTTCCTGAACTTATATATGAAGTGAATTAATATTCTTCTCATTAGTAAGACGTTTAATTAAGGGAAAATGTTTCATATTTTTTCCAAATACTTTCTTGTCTAATACAAAAAAGGCCAATTCAACAATAGTTGCCGTTTTGCAAAGTGAGTTGCTACAAAACTTTGAACGGCTTAGTTTGTTGAATTGACCTTTTTAGCTATTTATTTTACTTCAGTAACCCAATTAAATGGATCCTGCTTCGTACCTTTTTGGATGCCAGTTAATGTATCATAAAGTTTTTTAGATAATTCACCAGTTTCTCCGTTATTAATTACAATTTTATTATCGTCATATAAGAATTCACCAATTGGAGAAATAACAGCTGCAGTACCAGTACCAAAAGCCTCTTCTAATTGTCCATCTTTATATGCCTGATACACTTCTTCCATTGATATTTTTCGCTCAGATACAGGGGTTTCCCATGATTTTAGTAATTCTAGGATTGATTTTCTTGTTACTCCCTCTAAAATACTGCCATTCACTTCAGGTGTAACAACTTCCCCATTAATTTTAAAGAAAATATTCATACTTCCTACTTCTTCTATATATTTCTTCTCAACTCCATCTAACCATAAAACTTGTGAGTAGCCCTTTTGTGCAGCCTCTTCTTGGGCTCTTAGGCTTGAAGCGTAGTTACCGCCGGTTTTAGCTTTCCCTGTTCCACCTTCAACAGCACGAACGTAATGGTTCTCAACGTATATTTTTACCGGATGAATTCCTTCTTTATAATACGAACCTACAGGAGAAAGAATAATCATAAATCGGTAAAACTTCGATGGAGCTACCCCTAAGTAATACTCTGTTGGGATAATAAATGGTCTAATATAAAGAGAAGTTCCTTCGGCAGTAGGAATCCAATCCTTTTCAATCGAAACAAGCTGTTTTAGGGCCTCAATGACAAACTCGCCATCAATTCGAGGAATACAAAGTCGATCATTTGATAAATTAAGTCTTTCCATATTTTTCTCAGGTCTGAACAATAATACTTTATCTTCTTTCGTACGATATGCCTTTAACCCTTCAAATACTGTTTGCCCGTAGTGGAAGACCATTGAAGCTGGACTAAGTGTAATTGGTTCGTATGGAACAATTTTTGGGTCATGCCATCCTTTTGCCGGGCTATAATCCATTACAAACATATGATCAGTAAAAACGCGGCCAAACTCTAACTGATCTGATTTGGGCTTTTCTTTTCGTGTTGCACTAAGTGTTACATCAATTTTTGTTTTTGTCATCATTTTTAACTCTCCCAATCAACAAAATTTAAAGAAGTTATCTTTTCTAGAAATAACCTCTGATCATATTACAAAAGGTATCTAATCAAACTTTCTATATTTCACTATTTTATAACTTTCATGGAGCAGTTAACAACTGTTTTTCGACAAAAGATTCAAAATAATCAATAAAAATATTATTTCAGCCCAATATTAAAGTTATTTTTCTATAGAAAAATTTTTATTCGAGGTATATGATCTATTAAAAAAGAGCGGGTAACCTTCCCCACTCTTTTCTATAAAGTATCTTATTCCACGTCTTCTATTGTTATTAATGTTCTTTTTTGTTGTTAAAAAACTTGGGTCCTTCACTATTTGCATTTATAAGAATCTATAAGATATTCGCATTCTTTATTGAAGTAATTACTTTCTTTAACTTTTCTACATCCTGAACAAGAGCAATCCTTACATAACCTTCACCAGTTGGTCCAAATGCATGTCCAGGTGTTACAACAACATGTGCTTTGTCAATTAGTTCATAAGTAAATTCTGTCGAACTGAACCCCTTAGGAACTTCAAATCCCAAATAAACATACCTGCATCAGGCTTTGTTATGGTCCAACCTAACTCGTTTAAACCTTCAATTAATGTATCACGGCGTTCTTGGTACACCTTTCTACTTTCTTCACAAAAGTGAGCACCCTCTTCAAGAGCACGGATTGCAGCCTTTTGAATAGGTAAAAACACACCATAATCCAAATTGCTTTTTAATTGATTCATAGCTTGTACCACATCTTTATTACCGGCGAGAAAGCCAATTCGAGTACCTGCCATATTATAGTTTTTAGAGAATGAAGACATTTCAACTCCAATGTCTTTTGCTCCTTCGATCGAAAGAAAACTTACTGGCTTCTTTCCTTCAAAATAAAGCTCAGAGTAAGCAAAATCATGTAGAACTAGTATATTAAATTTTTTAGCAAATGCAACAGCACTTTCAAAAAATTCTATATCAGCTAATGCGGGAACCGGATTACCAGGAAAATTCAAGATCATCAACTTCGCTTTTTCAGCCACTTCAGAAGGAATAATTGATAAATCTGGTAAGAAATTCTTTTCCTTCTTCAACGGCATAAAATAAGGAGTTGCCCCTGCCATCGCAATTCCAGCAGCGTATGCAGTATAACCTGGATCCGGCACTAAAATCACATCTCCTGGATTTGCAAAAACCATCGGAAAATGAACAAGTCCGTCCTGAGATCCCATTAATAATAGTATCTCTTCAATTGAATCCAACTCCACTTTATAGTTTCTATGATAAAAAGAAGAAACTGCTCTATTAAACTCATTAGTTCCAGATAAAGAATAACCATATTGATCTGCTTTCAACACTTCTTCAGATAAAGCATTGGTAATAAAAGATGGTGGAGCCAAATCGATGTTTTTACCAATACTTAAATCAATAATCGGTGCACCTTCACTTATTTTTCTCTGTTTATATTGAGCAAGCTCACTAAAAATAGAAGGCTTAAAAAAGCTCATTTTATTTGATAATGTAATTGTCATTTTATCCCCCACTTATTTCGCAAGTTCTCATTTTTCTGAAAATAAGTGTATCATAACTCAACGTTATACGGGAATAATGAAGTTTAAATCTTTTGAAATAGTTGAATTTTAATAGTATTCTCAAATGTACAGTTAATCATACATTTGTATATCCCCATAGAAAAAAGAATGCTGTTTGTTGAGCATCCTAAATTAAATGATTACATTTTTTCTTACTTAAAGCCACTTCTTTGAAAATGTGAGTTTAATTGACCGCGAATCATTTTTTTCTTTAGATCAGCATCAGTTTCTTTCTTTTTGTAGTCTCTACGGATTTCATCGGTTTGAACGCCTTCCTCCACTTTTTCAGCAATGTCCATTAATTTCTCAATATCAGAAAAAGAATACTTACGAAATCCAGTTGACGTACGATCTGGAAAAATTAATTTTCTTTCCTCATAATAACGGATTCTTCTTTCTGATAACCCGGTCAATTCACACACAGTACCCATTGATATCACTTTTTTATCACGATATGATTTCGACTTATCCAAAGAAACGCCCCCGGTTTTTGTATGATATTTTCCGATCTCTTCATTACTGTATCAATAGGAAGCGTTTTCCAACAAGATTAGTTTACAGAATTTTATAAAAAATCATACAGAAAAAGACATCACAAGTCTAGATGTCTTTTTCGATAGTTCGGGAATTAACATTTATAGCAATATCTGCTTTTTCACAGTAACTGCTATTACAGCAGCATCCCTAATCTTCCATCTTGTCGTTTTCTAAAAACACTTCACACTGAAAGCAATATAAGCCACTTTTCAGTGTTATTTGTATTATTCAGGCTCCCCGATTTCAAAGCTGCTATTTATAAGATCCTTTGCCTGTTCGAGAGATATATTAAAATCTTCCGCTACTTTTTTAATAATATTTTCTCTTAATTCTATTACTGACATATGATCAACCTTCTTCCGAATAATCTCTTTAAATCAATATTATCAGAAAATTCATGCATTAAAAGATATTTGTGAGATAATCTTACATATTATTTAAGACAACCCTTTCCCCACCCAATAAGGTGATAGGTTTTCCAACATACTAGCTTTTTGTCTTTTTGACAAGAAGTACAATATATAAAATTATTGAGATACTAACTGAAATAGCTGATGTTTGGTAGATTGTATGATAACCAAAAACATGACCAATTTGCCCAAACAAAAGTGCACCAATTCCAACACCAAGATCAAAGGATGAAAAAAAAGTTGCATTGGCCATCCCTCTCCTATTTTTAGGTGCTTTTTCAATTGACCATGCTTGAAGTGCCGGTTGAACAGAACCAAATCCAATTCCATACAATACTGCAGCTGTTAATAAAATGGTTGTGCTTGGGAGCCATGACAACAAGACCATTGCGATCATAATGAATACAGCTCCTGGAATAAAAACAGCCTGATGGCCTTTACGATCATATATTTTTCCTGCGAACGTTCTTGATGCCATTAGAGCAATAGCAAATACAAGGAAATACCATTGAATCCCTAATATCCCCTTTTGTTCAGCATATAAAGGTAAGAAAGATGCAATTCCTCCAAATGTTACAGTAATAAAAAACAAAAGCATAGCTGGCTGAAGTGCACTTTTTTCATAAAAATCCCATTTATCTTTCTTTGTCGTTTGCTGTGACTTTTCCACCTGTTTATACTGTATTCGTGAAGACAGAATTAATGCTACAACCCCTAAGAAAGCACAAATAAGAAATAATTGTTTAAATGTTATCATTCCTGCCAAACTGAGTCCTAGAGAAGGACCAAAAGCCAAAGCAATATTACCTGATAAACCATAGTAACCCATACCTTCTCCACGTCGCTTAGGAGGGATAATATCACTAGCAATTGTGCCAGAGGCTGTAGTTGAAAAACCCCAGCCAATACCTTGAATAACTCTCATAAAAAATAAAAAAGCAATAGTAGGCAGAAATCCGAACGAGCCTGCAGAAATGATAAAAATAATTAAACCGGTTAAATAAACAAACTTTCTTCCTTTTGATTCCAAAGCGTGACCAGCATATGATCTTACAAGTAATGCAGAAAATGTGAAAATTCCAACAACAACTCCTATTAACTGATCATTTCCGCCAAGCTCCTTAACAAAAAGAGGAATAGTTGGTAACGTCATCTGAAACCCAAGAAAGATGAAAAAGTTTGATAAACAAATCAATACAAAATCCCGCGTCCAAATCTTTTCTTTCTGTAATGAAATTACGTTTGTATTAGCTTGTTGATCCAAAAAAGCCCTCCTTTTCTCATTTCTCAAATGAAATTTTAACTAAGTTAACTTGTATCCTACTCTTCAAGGTTATTCTTAAGTAACTTTTATTTCAACTCAAATGATTCTTTCCTCAAAGATTGCTCCAAGAGATGCATACTGTTCCTACTATTCTATTTGAGAATAAAGTTAATTATTTTAAAAATAATAAAAAGATACCTATGTATATTATTTTTAACGATTACTGCTTTAAGCTTTTCCTTATGAATGAAGTCTTGAGGAAAATAAAAATTTCTTAAAAGAAAGGAGCTTATATGAGATTTGGCAGCCATGTTAGTATTCGGAATGGGTATTTTGCTGCAGCTAAATATATGGATAGCATTGGTGGCAATGCATTTCAATATTTCCCTAAAAATCCAAGAAGTTTAACTGTGAAGGAATTTAATCGGCAAGACGCAAAGCTCTGTCATGAATTTTGTGTTGAAAACAATCTTGTCTCAATTGCTCACACCCCTTATCCAACAAGCTTAACACCTTCAATAGAAAAAAAGCTCTAACAATTGATTCTCTTCTTAATGACTTAGAAATTGCTGATTGTTGTGGCTCAATTGGAGTCGTTGTTCATTTTGGAAGTCAAATTAGTAAAACTGACCCGCTCGCCAGTTATCAATTAATGATTGAAATGCTTAATCTTATTCTAAGTAAGTGGGACGGACAAACTCTATTGTTACTCGAGAATAGCGCAGGGAAATCAGGAGCACTGGGCACAACATTAGAGGAACTTGTCCAGGTTCGGAACTTAACAGATTATCCTGAAAAAATCGGATTTTGTTTAGATACCTGTCATGCTTATGCAAGTGGACTTTGGTCGGGAAAGAATCATGAAGAATTGTGGGGTAAAGCATCAGAATTGAAATTTATCTAACTTCCTTAAAAGCAGTTCATTTAAATAATTCTAAATATGACCTTGGCTCTGGTAAGGATCGCCATGCGAATATATTTAAAAATGGATATATTGAAAAAGAATGCTTTAAAAATCTATTTCAGTTACCTAATCTTGCTGATATTCCCTTTGTTCTTGAGACCCCTTCTGATGAAGGAATCACTCATCAAGAAGAAATATCAATGTTATATCAATTCATTCAGACTTGAATCGCTAGACCTTTTAATTATTATTTGAGCAAACTATTTTTCAATTCTCGCCCTATCATCTATACTTTTTTACGTGAAAGAGATAAAAGGAGGATATTTAATCATGACAGAAAAAACGATAACAAAAGAAACGATTCTTGAAGCATTTAGCTCACGTCATGCAACAAAAGAATTTGATCCAAATAAAACAATATCAGAAGATGATTTTCGTTATATACTGGAAACTGCAAGGCTATCTCCAAGCTCCGTTGGATATGAACCTTGGAAATTTCTTGTTGTACAAAATCCGGGGTTAAGAGAGAAGTTAAGAGAAGTTGCATGGGGTGCGCAAGGACAGCTCCCAACTGCGAGCCATTTTGTGATTATCCTTGCAAGAACAATAAAAGATACAAAATACGATTCAGATTATGTGAAAAATCAGATGCTAAACGTTAAGAATTTCCCACCTGAATTATTCGATCAAGTGAAAGAGCGTTATAAAAACTTTCAGGAACATGATCTCAAGCTACTAGAAAATGATCGAACAATGTTTGACTGGGCAAGTAAACAAACGTATATTGCGTTGGCAAATATGATGACGTCAGCAGCTTTAATAGGGATTGATTCATGCCCAATCGAAGGATTTGATTTTGATAAAGTTCAAAAAATATTAGAAGACGAAGAGCTATTAGAAGATGGTCATCTAGCTGTTTCCGTAATGGTTGCTTTCGGATATCGTGCAAAAGAACCTCGACCAAAAACAAGAAAAGCGATGGAGGATATTGTTCAATTTATTGATTAATTTGTAAAGTAGAACATCTTGTTTATTAGATACTTTTAACAAATAGACAAATTAATCTAGTAATTAGGCCTCTATCAAAAAAAATATGTCTTCATACACTATAGCATTCCATTATAAGGAGTGCTGATGATGACAAACATCTATGAAATGAAAAAGCAATATGAAGGTAAAATGGTACGTTTTAAAAATAAAGAAAATCAATGGGTTGTTGGAAGAGTAGCTAGTATTGATGATAGCGGGATTGAAATAGAAGAATATCATTCCCCAGAAAATCAAAGTGAATATGGATATGGATTTTTTGGTCCAAGGCCTTTTTACGGTCCACGTCCATTCAGAAGAAGGCCTTTTGTAAGATATCCTTATGGCGGATTTACTGCTCTTACTTTACTTCCTTTCTTATTGTGGTAATTAAGTAACCAGGAAAAAAGGATCATTCCATATAGAGATTGATCCTTTTTCTTGGTCCTTTTCAGGGGTAAGTTTTAACTAGTAGGTTCTTCCTCTATGTTCCGACAATCATGTTTTAAAATGTCAAGTTATGCGCTTTCCCAAGAAATAATCTCCCTTATAAGCTTGCATTTCTTAAAATATTTATCATCATCTCAGCATTAGGATATCCTGAATCTTGATATTGTTTTATAACCTTCTCAACATCATAATCAACCCGCTCAATCGATGTACTAATTCCACTTTCATTTATCTTAAGCAAGCCATAGGAAGCTTTTGTTAAACCATCAAATGGAAGGCCAGTACTGCCTATATTCATAACTACTCTACCGTTAATGTATCGTATATATGGTTTATGAATGTGACCATAAAAATAAATATGTGAATCAACTTTAGACATTAGTTTTTCTTTTATGTCTTCTTCTTTCGCCTCAGGTGATACAATATCAAATAAACTGCTTGGTGTTGCATGAAATGCATGTATTTTAACCCCATTTTCTTCTATAGCAAGAGAATGTGGGAGTGTATTTAAATAATCAATATCTCCTGATTGCAATCGTTCAAATGTCCAGTCTCTCTCTTTATTCATCATCTCAAGAGCTTGAGCAGCTACTTCACCTTCATTAACTCCCCGAACAACCCATTCATCTGCATTTCCCTTTATGACCTTTGTATGTAAGTGACGTACTAAAGATAATGATTTCTCCGGTTCAGGTCCACGATAACAAATGTCCCCTAATACATATACTTTATCAATTTCCTTCTTTTTTATATCCTGTAAGACAGCTTCAAGAGCAACCGCATTTCCGTGAATATCTGAAATAAATGCTATTTTCATATATAAAACCTCTCTTATAACATTGTTATGTAAATCATATCATGTTCACATCGATCATGTATATGCTCCGGATTTACTCTATACAGGTTAATCTAGTTTATTCTAATTATGAATTTGTTCTAAAAGTTTATCTTACTCATCTTGATTAAAAATGTTAAAATTTACTAATTTATTTTATCAATGTCAAGAAGGAAAGTTGATACATTTTACAGAATTGTCACTTAAAAGATTTTTTTATGTAAATGAATCAAATTGTTACCGCTTAATTTTTAGGGATGTGGGAGGGGGATTTATGGTTGATCAATGTTCAACTATTAAGAATTCAATGTTAGATGGAATTTTTCCATATAATGATAAGTTAGCTCCATTATATATACGAAACTCTTTATTTACTCTTATTCCAAAAGGTACAGAGCATATATATGTTATTGGAATTGGCTCAAATCAAATTAGTGGTGATAGTCTAGGTCCCTTTGTTGGAACTCTTTTGAATGAGAAATTCCCAGACCATTTAACAGTCTTAGGAAACCTGCAATTCCCATTGGATGCATTAACGTTAGAAAAAGAGTACGGAAGCATCTCTCTGCCTAATAATAGCTTTATAATTGCTATTGACAGTGTACTTGGTTCGAGAAAAATCGTAAATTCCATTGTTATTCGAAAAGGGGCATTACGACCAGGAGAGGGACTAGGGAAAATACTCCCTGCTATTGGAGATTGCAGTATTATGGGTGTTATTCAAGAAAACGATTCCTCCCTGCATTCTTCGTTGTTTCATACAAACTTACACCTTATCTATACGATGACAACAACAATTGCTAAAGGAATTTCTCTTGCGGTCAGACAATATTTCCAATATCCTTCAAATTATCCTATATTACTCTAATTTTATTATGTAAGACCAAAAACAGAGACAAACATCTTGCTTCTGTTTTTGGTTTAGCATTTCAATATTAACGAAGAACGTTTTCCTTTTTTTCAATTTTTTCTACAATAGCTTCTGTTAATTCTTGTGTAATTTCCGATAAACTTTTCTTCAATTTAGAATTTATCATTTTTGCCATTTTCCCTTCAGGTGTGATATCAAGATACCCTAACATCATTGTTTTATTTGCTGAGATTTCCTCCGCTTCAAAGTAACCATTTCCAATGATCTTCTCATTTATACCCGTTAAGTTAAACATGACTTTTTTGAATTTCATTCCATCCGGTAATATCGACTTTTAAATGAATTTTTTTCTTTATTACACCTAAATCTGTTTTAAATTTCCAAGTTGATTCTGAATCGTTTATTATTTCATGTTCAATATAACCCGGTACTAGTGGTGCCCAATGGTCCATCACACTAACAAACTCCCAAATGGCATTAATAGGCTGATCTACTTCTACCTTATATAAATCACTTGGCATCTCTTTTTTCTCCCTTCTTTAAAAAAACTAACTTGTTAACTTCTTTTATCATTTACTTATTCAATAAGGGCTGTACATTATGCAAAACAAAAAAAGAGACATCCTTACATTGTCTCTTCTTAAGGCTTTAAGATAATTTTCAAACATTTCTCTTTATGACCATTAAAAATCCTGTAGGCATGCTCTGCCTTATCTAAAGGTAAAGTGTGTGTAATAACATCATTTATAGAAATCTGCTTACTTTGGATTAGTTCATATAAAAATGGCATGATATGTATAACAGATGCTAAACCCATTTTTAGGGTAATATTCCTTGCAAATAGGTCACCTAATGGAAACTGATTATATCTTAGTCCATATATTCCAATAAGTTGAATAACACCTCCCGAACGAACAAGCTGGCTTGCTAGTTCGATCGCACCAAGAGCACCTCCCTGTAAACGAAGGGCCGTTTCTACCATTTCTTTCGGACTCATTTTCCCACTCATCCCAACACAGTCAATCACCACATCAGCTCCACCTTTTGTTATCTCTTTTATATGCTGCTCAAGGTCTTTATGTTGGTTAAAATTAAAAACTTCTGTTTTATTCCATTTTTTTGAATGTTCGAGTCGATATGGAACATGGTCTATTGCAATAACACGTTTAGCCCTCTAAACCATGCAAGCTTCTGGGTGAGAAGCCCAATAGGACCACAACCTAATATAATGACTGTATCACCTTTTTTCACATCTGCTTGATTAATACCCCAATAAGCAGATGAAAGAGCATCTGTTAATAATAATAGTTCTTCATCAGAAACAGAATTATTTTTCGGCACTTTAAAAGTGCCGAAATTAGCGAAGGGAACACGTACATATTCAGCTTGACTGCCACTATAATCACCAAATAATCTTGAACAGCCATAACATGCACCAATCTCTCCTTCTGGGTTTGATATTATGCATTGACTTTCCAGTTGATTTTGACAGTTTATACATTCACCACACGCGATATTATATGGGATTGCTACTTTGTCACCTTTTTTAACTTTATGAACTCCCGAGCCAATTTCCTCAACAATCCCAACTGCTTCATGCCCAACAATATAATCTTTTCCCATACTTGGGACCATCCCATGATAAAAGTGCCGATCAGAGCCACAGATGGAGGTATGTGTTACTCTGACAATAATGTCATCTTTTTGTTTAATCACAGGATTAGGCATTTCTTTTACTTTAACATCCATAAATCCTTGGTAAGTGACTGCCTTCATGCTCTATCCTCCATCATTATTAATCGGACACCTTTAATAAATAATCGATCAATGCTTGTTGCTGTTCTTTTGTAAATCCTGTTGAGGAATCAACCCAAAACTCATGTCCTTTTCCACTTACATGAGCCGTTTTTAAATTGTGATTTTCATTATTTGTCTTAATGACCTTTTTCCTTAATGAGGAATCAATCATTGCTAACAAACTATTGCGAGGATCAGGTTTTTTATTACTCAAAATAGTACCAGGTACACCAACTTCATTCACAAGGTCTTTACCAACTGCAACTCCACCATCATGCAGATAAGGTGCACTCCAGTTTAAACCAATTAAGCTAGTTGTTTTATAAGCACCATTTGTTCCACCTTGCGCCCACCCAAGTCTTAGTTGCTCATTTTGTTCTTTTGTCAACGGGATTTCCATCACAACTGGATTTTCAGGTAATGGCACTGGAGTACTAGGATCATATATGGAAGGTAAGCTAAAATAATTCTCTGCTGCTTGAAATCCTTTAGCTCTAGAATTATCTGTTTTGATCTCTTCAGTTGGTATTAATTTATTATTTGTTAAATAATTACCTCCGTGGCATGTTATACATCCTGCTTTTACAAAAACCCTTCTTCCCTCTTCTACTGTTTTTTCATCAGATTTTATATTTGTTTTAGGAGGATACAAAGAATTCATAAACGCAGACATTGCATTTTGTTGCTCCCAGGCTTTATAACCATCAGAACTGGAAAATAAGCCAACACTTGTTACAAAAGAAGGTCTTGGATAAGTGGGTGCTGGTATTAAAGTGTTTACTCCTTCAGCTCCTGGTGTTGGATCAACTTTTGCAAAAAACTCTGAAGGTTTTTCCCCTGACTCGGGGTCATATCGATACTTTTTCCTAGCCGCGTTTTGTAAAATAGTACCCAAGTAAAGCTCTTTATCTATATTTAGGATTTCGTTACTTATTGTTGTTTGAGAGAGTGTATCCATGTTTTGAGCATGTGCATTGTTTATAGCTGCGCTTAATCCTTTAAACGGACCAATTTGACCTTGTCCACTCCAGCCATATGGATGATCACCTTTAGTATAAACATCTAAAATTTGTACTGGGTTATTTTTAAAGTCAATGGTTGTATCATTACTTCCTTTTGGCCACTTCATGACTTCTCTGTCAACAAAGTCTTCTAGTTTTTTAATATCAGGAAGTGCAACTCTTCCACCTTTTGTACTTTCAACTAGTCGGTCGTTTGTTGAAACAAATTCTTTGATACTTTCCATTTCTGTATGTGAAAAATACGATGCTGAATTTGATGACATAGCTACAAGTAAACCAATAGCTAAATCACTGTTTGTCATTCCATGTACAACTTCTTTTTGTTCGTTTAAGGAGGAATGACAAACAGCACAACTTATTCCGGCTTTAATATTTCCCTTTTCATATACGAATTTGACACCAAGTGGAGTCACAGCACCTTTTGGTACATCAAGTCCTGTTTCAATTAACTCTCCCTTTTCAATCGTCCGGTCACCAATTTTTACCGTTTCAGCAGCCTCCACTAATAAATTATCAGTGCCTTTTCCATTTAGCTTTACTATCGCTTTTCCTACATTCATTAGAGTAAATGTTCCATCAAACATCCCCATAATATCTGAAAAAAATACTTCATTACCAAATGTTTCTTCATAAAACAGCTTTTTCCCTAGCTCAATAAGCTCTTCAGAACTCTCATCTTGTATGTAAGAAACATTTTTCACATCGATAAGTTTATCTGATTCTTTATTGTGAACTACTTCATCAGGAGGGAGATAGGCATATTGGAATCCAACTATCGAAAAATATGTAACAACACCTATTAATCCAATGATAAATACAGATAATATGAGGACAGCTTTTCGCAAAATAATTCTCCTTTTCTTCATATATTTGTACTTAATATTTATCTAAATAGGTTAGTTATTCATTGTAAAAATCGATAGATGTGTTAAGAAATGGAAGTTAATAATGTAGCTAAGGAGCAATGCTTTTATTAGTGCTATAGCCATTAAAGATTTTACTTAGAGGATATAAAAAGGATAGAGGAATTTTTGCTCCTTACTCAAGAGAGATTAAAGCCACCTAAGTGCAATTGTTAAATAACAGCATTCAGCTCCCCCAATTGCAGAGGAAAGTTTCATGTTAATTCCATCTGGACTAAAAGTAGTATTAACCTTTGATTTAATGCCAGTTGATTGAATTAATTTATCCACTTCTTGTTTATTCGATTGTTGAGCTGCAGACATCACTTTTGTAGCAAAGTCTTTTGAATCAGCCAACTTGTTTAAAACTAAACTAGCTTCTTTCATTAACTTTTGCATAGACTTTGCTGATTGCTCTAACAATGTCGGGTCTACTTCTGGGTATTGTCTTATTGAAGAAGGATAAATAGCAAAGGAAGGAATTGTATGAATCTGTCTTGCAGCATTTGAGTTAGGCGGACAATAACACATTGGATAACAGTATAATTGTGTCATTACTAGCAGCTCCTTTTAATAAAATCGCACATAAATAATATACGGTGTTTACAATATTGCGTGATTATAATTCTAAATATTGTAAAAATGCTAGAATGCAAAATGCAACAAAAACTGGTAATAATGACATCAGAAAACGAGAAATCCTTTTTTGAACAAACAACCTGTCATATTTCTCTAAACGACGAGATTTTTCCATTTACACAACCTCCCTTTCTTTGTTAATTAAATCGTTCATTTATGATCTGAATCTTGTGTTACACCAATAAAATTAGATTAATGCAACTTTTATTATATATTATCCCTACCCAAAAATAATGTGTGGATTTTAATATTCCTGTTTTTAAATGAAACAATTTATTTTAAAAACATAAAAAACCCTAAAAAATTAGGGTTTTGTCGCAGGAAGTAATACGTTCACCTCAGTGCCTTCATTAACGACACTCTTGAATGAAATCTTCCCTTTATGAAACTCAACAATTCTATAACTAACTGTCAGACCAAGACCAGTCCCTTTTTCTTTCATAGAATAAAATGGTTCACCAAGATGCTGCAACCGATCTTCATCAATGCCACAGCCATTATCTTTAAAAGTAATATCAATATTCTGATTGTTAACCATTCCAACTGTAACTGTAACATAATTTGCTGATGCTTCAATTGAATTTTTTATTATATTAATAAAGAGTTGTTTTAATTGATTAGGCTCACAATCAATTAAAGGAATGGAAGTATTAACCTCAACATCCAATGTAACACCATATAAATTCGCTTCAGATTTTAGTAATTGCTGAACATCTGCTAAGAGATGATTTATATTAACCTTTTGAAACTGTATTTTTTGAGGTTTAGCAAGTACTAATAATTCGCTTGATATGACGTTAATCCGTTCTAGTTCATCAAGCATTATACTATAATAATGTTTATTTTCAGTAGAATCTGCCTGAAGCATTTGAACGAAGCCTTTTAAAGATGTTAAAGGATTACGTATCTCATGAGCAACACTCGCCGCTAATTCTCCGACTACAGATAATTTTTCTGATTTTAGAAGCAATAACTCTGTTTCTTTTTGTTTTGTAATGTCAACTGCATAGCCGATAACCCCTACCGTTTTTTCATTTATAATCATCGGCACAGAAGTACATCTTAAAACTTTAACTGAACGATCTTTTTGGATCATTTCAATTTCTTCGTTAATCCATGGTGTATTGTGATAAATAACGCTTTTAAATGCCTCTCTAACTCTAGAATGGTCTTTGGTTGCTATTAGAGGCAAAACGGATTTATTGATAAATTTCTCTTTATCAAAACCGGTAAAACGAACAAAATGTTCATTCACATCAGTAAGCTTGCCATCTAAGTTGATCATATAAACAAGTTCAGGGTTAAATTCAAATAGTGATTTATATCGTTGTTCACTTTCAGCAAGCTTCTTTTCAGCTTCTACCTTTTCTGTTACATCTCTTCCCATAACAACTAATTCTTTTCGCGAACCATTTTCATAAAAACTAGGAATCTTTATCGTATCAAAGGTTTTAGTCGTACCATCAGGCATTGGTATTATTTCAATACATCTACTTGGTTTTCCTTCTAGCCAAGCCTGTTCATCTGAAGTTTCACAATACCTAAGTGCTTCAGCATAAAATTCCGTATACTCAGCAAGCTCGGAATCTTTTTTCCCAATATAATTTACGTTTTCAATCTGAAAAAGCCTTAAAGCAAAATCATTTGCCCTTGTCCACCGGCCTTCTCCATCCTTAAAATTAACAAAGTCAACCATCGAATTAATTAACAATGATAGCTTTGTCTTTTCTTGTTTTTCCGTTATATAGGCTTCTCTTTTTAAGACCAAATAGTATATGAAAAAACTAGTTATTAAAACAAAAATAAAGCCCTTGATATTTTGAAATACTAATAAAGCTTCTTTTGATATATTTATAGTAACCAAAACATTGTCAGTAACTAAAATCCATATAAAACTAAACAAAACATAACCAATAAGAATTTTGTATTTTTTCAAGATTTACTTCTCCTTATTTGAAGGATACATAAATTTTATTGTACTAAAGATTAAAAGAGCAGTCCAATAGGAATAAATGTCAAAAGACCTAAAGTACGAGACTTTAGGTCTTAAAAATAAGAATCTATTTAAAAATTAAGCTAATACTGTACTACCCATTAAATACAGATCTACTTCACGTGCTGCTTCACGACCTTCGTTAATAAGCCCAAACAATTAGGCTCTGACCACGACGAGCATCACCAGCGGCAAATACACCATCAATATTTGTACGGAACTCACCATATTTAGCAGCAACCACATTTCTAGCTGTTTGATCAACACCAAACTGCTTTAGAACTGGTTGTTCAGCTCCTTCAAAACCAATCGCAATGAATACTAGTTGAGCAGGCCATACTTTTTCTGATCCTTGTACTTCTTCAAAGTAATAACGACCTTCTTCATCTTTTAGTTTTTCCATTTGAATAGTATGAAGTTCTTTAAGATTTCCATTTTCATCTGAAACAAGCTTTGTCGTTTGGATGCAATATTGACGAGGATCTTCACCAAATTTAGCTTCCGCTTCTTCATAAGCATATTCCATTGTGAAAACATGTGGAGCTTCTGGCCACATATTTTCTTTTTTACGTGACATTGGTAATTTAGGATGCTTACCAAACTGAACTACGCTATTACAATTTTGACGGATAGCTGTAGCAACACAGTCAGCACCTGTGTCTCCCCCACCAATTACGATGACATCTTTGCCTTCAGCATTGATAAACTGGCCATCTTCAAAGTTTGTATTAAGATAGCTTTTTGTTACATCTGTAAGATAATCCATTGCAAAGTGAACACCGGTTGCTTCACGACCCTCAATCTTCAGATCACGCTGCTTTTGAGCACCAACACAAAGAATAACTGCATCATGCTGCTCACGTAACTGTTCAGACGTGATGTCTTTTCCAACTTCAGTATTCGTGACAAAAGTAATACCTTCTTGAGTTAATAAGTTCACACGTCGTTCAACAATACCCTTATCAAGTTTCATGTTAGGAATACCATATGTTAGCAATCCACCTGGGCGATCTGCACGTTCATAAACAGTCACTGTATGACCAGCTTGGTTTAATTGATCTGCAGCTGCTAAACCAGCAGGACCTGAACCAACAATTGCAATCTTTTTACCTGTACGTTTTTCTGGAACACGCGGAGTGATCCAACCATTTTCAAAGCCTTTATCAATAATCGCTTTTTCAATGTTCTTAATTGTAACGGCAGGATCTGAGATTGCTACGTTACATGACCCTTCACAAGGTGCAGGACATACTCTTCCTGTAAATTCAGGGAAGTTATTTGTTTTCAATAGACGTTCTAATGCTTCCTTCCATCTTCCACGATAGACTAAGTCATTCCACTCAGGAATTAAGTTATGAATTGGACATCCTGAAGTGAAACCATTAATCTCAGTACCAATATGACAGAAAGGAGTAGCGCAATCCATGCAGCGCGCTCCTTGTCTGCTTAACTTTTCCTCAGAGAAAGGAGCTGAATACTCTTTCCAGTCATTTAAACGTGTGAGAGGGTCGCGCTCAGCTGCCTCTTCACGTTTAAACTCTAAAAATCCTGTTGCTTTCCCCATCTTCCTCTCCCCTTTCTACTGTACTACTGCTTTGGAACGTGACGCTTTTGTCGCCGAACCTTTTTTCTCAGATTTTGCATTTGCTTCAAACGCACTCATAATTGCTTCTTCATTTGTTAGTCCAGCAGCCATTTGCTCAGCAATACGATTCATCATACGCTTGTAATCTTTTGGAATAACTTTCACAAATTTCTCTACTGTTTCAGTCCAATGGTCTAGAACAAATTTCGCTTTCGGACTTCCTGTATAGTCATAATGATTTTGAACCATTTCTTTTAAGAAGTTTATTTCTTGGTCATCTACTAAACTCTCAAATTCAATCATTTCATCATTGCAAGTTGCTTTGAACTCATCCTTATTATCAGCAAGTACGTATGCAATACCACCAGACATACCTGCACCAAAGTTTTTACCAACTTCACCAAGGATCACAACACGGCCACCAGTCATATATTCACAGCCATGGTCCCCTACACCTTCAACAACAACATTTACTCCACTGTTACGAACACCGAAGCGTTCACCAGCATGACCATTAATGTATGCTTCACCGCTTGTTGCACCATAGAATGGTACATTTCCGATGATCACATTATCTGCAGCAACAATGCTTGAATCGGCTGAAGGTTTAACAATGATTTTACCACCAGATAAACCTTTTCCTAGGTAGTCATTGGCATCACCAGTTAAATGCATTGTCACACCTTTAGGAACAAATGCACCAAAGCTTTGACCAGCAGAGCCAGTGAAACGAAGGGTGATTGTATCTTCCGGTAATCCTTCTTCACCATAACGTTTTGAAATCTCACTACCAACAATTGTACCTGCAACACGGTTAATATTTTTTATAGTAAATGAAGCATCAATTGGTGTACCAGATTCGATTGCTTTTTCTACTTTAGGTAAAATTTCAACCATATCCAATGATTGTTCAATTTTATGGTTTTGTTTAATTTTTGCAGTACGAGTACCTTCAGGTTGGAATAAAAGTGTTGAAAGATCTAGATGTTTTGCTTTCCAGTGAGCTTTTGCACGTTCACTTACTTCTAATACATCCGTGCTTCCAACCATTTCATCCATTGTTCTGAAGCCTAGCTCAGCCATAATTTCACGTACTTCTTGAGCCACAAAACGCATGTAGTTCACGATGTGATCTGGATCTCCAGTGAATTTATCACGAAGCTCAGGATTTTGTGTTGCAACACCTACTGGACAAGTATCTAAATGACAAACGCGCATCATAATACAACCCATAACAACAAGTGGAGCTGTGGCAAAGCCATACTCTTCTGCACCTAAGATAGCTGCTAGAGCTACATCGCGACCAGTCATTAATTTTCCATCTGTTTCTAATACAACGCGATCACGAAGACCGTTAAGCATTAATGTTTGATGAGCTTCCGCTAGTCCAAGCTCCCATGGAAGACCTGTATGTTTAATACTAGTTTTTGGAGAAGCACCAGTACCACCATCATAACCACTAATAACAATAACATCAGCAGCACCTTTAGCAACACCTGCTGCAATTGTACCAACACCAGCTTTAGCAACAAGTTTTACACTGATACGTGCATCGCGATTTGAGTTTTTCAAATCATGAATAAGCTGTGCTAGATCCTCAATTGAATAAATATCATGGTGAGGCGGTGGTGAAATTAATCCCACACCTGGTGTTGAACCACGAACATCGGCAACCCATGGGTAAACTTTGTTACCAGGTAATTGTCCACCTTCACCAGGCTTCGCACCTTGTGCCATTTTAATTTGAAGTTCATCAGCATTTACTAAATAGTGACTCTTAACACCAAAACGTCCAGATGCAATTTGTTTCACAGCACTGCGTCGAAGATCACCGTTTGCATCAGTAGTAAAACGGTTTGAATCTTCTCCACCCTCACCACTGTTACTTTTACCGCCAAGACGGTTCATAGCAATCGCAAGTGTTTCATGTGCTTCTTTACTTAATGAACCAAATGACATCGCACCTGTTTTAAAACGTTTAACGATTGAATCAACTGATTCTACTTCATCAATTGAAATGGATTGTTTTTTGTTGTTGAATGAGAATAGATTACGTAAGAAACCAATTCTCTCTTCATTTGCAGCTTCAGAATATTGTTTAAACAGGCTGTAATCATTTTTGCGACAAGTCCACTGTAACGTATGAATTGTCTTAGGATTGAATGCATGGTGCTCCCCATTTTTTCTCCATTGGAAGTCACTACCAGAATTCAATACCTTGTCAACTTTTTCAGAAAAAGCATCTTTATGACGTAATACAGCTTCTTTTGCAATTGTATCTAGATCAATTCCACCAAGTTGTGTTGCTGTACCAGTAAAGAATCGATCAACAATCTCCTGGCTGATTCCAACTGCTTCAAAAATTTGTGCTCCACGGTAACTTTGTACTGTAGAAATCCCCATCTTAGACATTACTTTTACAACACCTTCAGTAACACCTTTGATGTATTTTGCTACAACTTCATCATAGCCGTATGAAAGACTACCATCTAATACAGCTTCTTTATAAGTTGCAAATGCTAAATATGGATTAATTGCATCTACTCCGTAACCAATTAAAGCAGCGAAATGATGAACTTCTCTTGCTTCACCAGACTCAATGACAAGACTCGCCTTTGTACGTGTTCCTTGACGAACTAAATGTTGGTGAAGTGCACCTACTGCTAAAAGAGCTGGAATAGCAACCTTCTCAGAGTTCATGGCACGATCTGAGATAATAATGATATTTACACCATCAGCAATTGCTTGATCTGCTTCTGCACATATCTCATTTACTGCCTCATCAAGATTATCCGTAAACAATGCTTGAAGTGTTTTACTCTTGAAACCAGCGTGTAAGTTTAAACGTAATTGTGCTAATTGATCATTTGAAAGTACAGGTGAATCTAATTGAATTCTACGTGCGTTTTCTTTCGTAGGATGAAGAATATTTCCTTCAGTACCTAATAACGTCATTGTAGAAGTAACAATTTGTTCCCTAATTGCATCAATTGGCGGGTTCGTTACTTGAGCAAATAATTGCTTAAAGTAGTTAAATAATGATTGTGGGCGATCTGACAATACCGCAAGTGGAGTGTCATTCCCCATTGATCCTAGTGGGTCTTTTCCTTCTGTAATGATAGGAAGTAAATATTTTTGGATATCTTCGTACGTATAACCAAAAGCTTGTTGACGCTCAGCAATATCTGTTACAACTTCTTCTTCTAAATCTGCCGCTTGGTTTTCAAGCTTAATAAGCTGTTCTGTTAACCATTCTTGATACGGCTCTTCTTGTGCCATTTCTTCTTTAATTTCTTCATCAGATATGATACGCCCTTGCTCTAAGTCGATTAACAACATTTTTCCTGAGGCTTAAGCGGTCTTTGTATAAAACATCTTTTTCATCTACTTCAATAACACCTACTTCAGATGAGAAGATGATGTAGTCGTCTTTTGTTACATAATAACGTGCTGGACGAAGACCATTACGATCTAAAATCGCACCAATTTGTTTACCATTTGTAAACGAAATTGCGGTTGGACCATCCCATGGTTCCATTAAGCAGCTATGATATTCATAGAACGCTCTTTTTCAGGACTCATATGAGGATTCTCAGTCCAAGGTTCTGGAATCATCATCATCGCTGCATGAGCTGGCTTTCGACCTGCTAAAACAAAGAATTCAAATGCGTTATCTAAAATAGATGAGTCACTACCGTCTGCATCTAGAATTGGTAGTACTTTATTTAAATCTTCGCCAAATGCTTCTGACACGAATTGTTGTTCTCTTGCTTTCATCCAATTCATGTTTCCACGAAGTGTATTAATTTCTCCGTTATGAATTAAGTATCGATTTGGATGTGCTCTTTCCCAGCTTGGGAATGTGTTTGTACTAAAGCGTGAGTGAACTAAAGAGAATGCAGAAACGAAATCTTTATCCTGTAGATCAAGATAGAATGTATCAACTTGTTCAGGAGTTAATAGTCCTTTGTAGACAATTGTGCTGCTTGAAAGACTAGTAAAATAAAAACGCAGTTCACGTTCTCTTGCCCAGTTTTCAGCTTGTTTACGAATTACATATAATTTACGTTCAAACGTAATATTATCTTGGATTGATTCATCTGCTCCAATAAACACCTGACGAACAACTGGGCAGCTTAATTTTGCTACTGGTCCAATTTCTTTTGCGTTTACAGGTACATCTCTCCAACCTAATAAAGTTTGACCTTCAGCTTCAATAAATTTGTTTAATTGTTCTTCAATCTGTTGACGTTCTGAATCGTCATTTGAGAAAAACATCATTCCGACACCGTAGCGTCCACTTTCAGGAAGGGTCATTTCCTGACAAACCTTTTTAAAGTATGCATCAGGGATTTGTACCATTAATCCGGCACCATCTCCTGTTAATGGGTCACTGCCTTGTCCACCCCTGTGGTCTAATTGACAAAGCATACTTAGTCCTTTTTTTACAATATCATGTGTAGCATGGCCTTTAATATGAGCGTATAAACCGATACCGCATGCATCATGTTCAAATTCAGGACGGTAGAGACCTTGTGCTTTAGGTATTTGATTGTAAGTCATGTATATCTCCCCCGTTAGATAATCTTACACCCGAGAATTTTCAGATAATTACATTATATCTTCCATAATTGATATTAACAATATATAATTTAGATTAAAACAATCTCAATTTGATATAAATAGTTTGGAGGCCTATTATGGAATTACGACAATTACGTTATTTTATGGAAGTAGCCGAGCGTGAGCATGTATCTGAAGCTGCTCAATATTTACATGTTGCTCAATCTGCGATAAGTAGACAAATTGCTAATCTTGAAGCGGAATTAGGTGTTACCTTATTTGAAAGAGAAGGTCGAAATGTCAAGCTTACACCGATTGGAAAGGTGTTTCTTACTCATACAAAAACTGCAATGAAAGCAATTGATTATGCGAAAAAACAAATCGATGAGTACTTAGACCCAGAGAGAGGAACAATTAAGATTGGATTTCCAACAAGTCTTGCTAGTCACTTGTTGCCAACCGTTATATCAGCATTTAAGGATAAACATCCAAATGTTGCCTTTCATTTGCGTCAAGGCTCCTATAAATTTTTAATTGATTCTGTTGTGAACCGTGAAATTGATTTAGCATTTTTAGGGCCAGTCCCTCAAAATAATCCTGAAGTTGAAGGAACAATTTTATTTACAGAGAGCATTTCTGCTTTAATACCATCATCACACCATCTAGCATCAAAAAGCAGTATTCTGCTTAATGAGTTAAGAAATGACTCTTTTGTTCTTTTCCCTAGAGGATTTGTTTTACAAGAAATTGTGGTGGAATCTTGTAAGCAAGCAGGATTTGTTCCAAACATTTCTTCTGTAGGAGAAGATTTGGACGCTATCAAAGGTTTAGTTTCAGCAGGAATGGGTGTTACTTTGTTGCCAGAAAGTACATTTCATGAGTCCATCCCCCGCTTTACAGTAAAAATACCAATTGAACTTCCGTTAGTTAGACGTTCAGTTGGTATTATCGTTTCTAAGAAAAGAGATCTTGCACCTTCGGAAAAAGTGTTTTATAAGTTTGTAAAAGACTTTTTCTCGATGCTAGAGCAATATCAATAAATCCATTCTGAGTTGACTCTAGAATTTGCTAGGTCAACTCTTGCTTTATCATAACATTTATTAGTATGTATGGAATTAGAAATTAATGGGATTTCAATCTATTATCTCGTTAGCTTATTCCTAGTTTCTTCTATTATATATAGGAATCAAACGCTTTCATTTTTTGAGGTTTTGAGAAAAAGAGGCATTTACTTCTTAGGAATGATATCTATGGTTTAGAGGAACATAAGAAAACAAAATAAAAAAGGAGGATGTTGTTTATGAAAAAAGAACAATACCTATCTAATGCCCCAAAACAAGAGCAATTTACATTACAAACGGATGGTACTTTTCCTAATAAGAAAAATATTGATGGTGATTCAGTTATGGAACATAAAAACCAAGAAGTGGCTAATTCATTAATTGCTGAAAAAGAAATTGGTCAACAACAGGAAAACCTTTAAACCTTATGCAAAGAGGCTCACAATGTGAACCTCTTTTCTGTTCATTCATCCTTTATTGTTCATAAAAAAATCAGGATAGTCTGTTATGATTCCATCCACCTTTGCATCTAGTAGCGGCTTAATTGTTTTTTTATCTCTAACTGTGTATGGCATAGTCCTCATGTTATACGAGTGAATTTTTTTTACTAATTTATTCGTAACAAGAGCTTTATTTGGGTTTATAAATTGCACTAATGAAGACCAATCTTTTAATTGTACATTTGACACTCCTTGTACTCGATACTTAACAAGTAAGCCGAGAGGAACATGTGCTATCTTAGTATGAAATTTTTCTAACCATTCAAAATCAAAAGATTGGACAATAACCTCTTCATTTTCAAATTTTTCCTTCCTGAAAATATTAAGTTCTTCAGCCAATTTTACATGAAGATCATCATATAAACCTGGATTTTTCACTTCAATTAACAAACCTATTTTCCCTTTGAATGTTAGCAATACTTCTTCTAAACTTGGAACTTTTTGTCCAGAAAATTTCTTATGATACCAAGAACCAGCATCTAGTTTTCTTAATTCCTCATATGTAAATTCTTTAACTTCACCAGTTCCATTTGTTGTCCTATCAACGGTGGGGTCATGAATAACCACCAATTTTCCATCTTTTGTCATCTGTAGATCAAGTTCAATATAATCAGCTTCTAGCTCTACTGCCTTATTAAAAGCTGCCATGGTGTTTTCAGGAGCATGCCCTGAAGCACCTCGATGTGCAACAACTTTGAGGTTCCCTTTTATATTATGATGTTTTCTTTTTAAAAATTGAAAGCTCTCTCTAAATTTATGAATCATCTTCACATTTCTAATTTCCCTTTGCTTGTTCATATTAGGACATCGCTCACAACAAATTCAAATCTTTGAAAGAAAAGGAAAATTCAAGTAAAGTACAATTAAGAATATTGTTAGGAGGTAAAAATTGTGAATGACGTTATTAACACCTTAACAAGTCACCGTTCTTTTCGTCAATATGAAGAAAAACAGGTAGAACAAGAACATCTAAATGCGATTCTTTCCTCTGCTCAAGCAGCTCCTAATTGGATTAATGGGCAGCAGGTTTCTGTTATTGTTATTAAAGATAAAAAGAAAAAGCAAGAGCTTTCTGTTTTATGTGGTAATCAAAAACATATCGATCAGGCACCAGTTTTTTTAGTTTTTTGTGCGGATTTTTACCGAGCGAAACTAGCAAGCGAAATGGAAAATGCTCCTTTTGAAGTAGTAAATGATGCTGATTCTTTATTAGTTGGAGCAACAGATGTTGGGATCGCACTAAGTAATGCAATAGCTGCTTCAGAATCATTAGGTTTAGGAACTGTTCCAATAGGTGGGATACGTCGAAGACCACTAGAAGTAATTGAATTATTACATTTACCTGAATACGTTATACCGATATCAGGATTGTGTATTGGTTATGCTTCAGAGGACCCCGGCTTAAACCCTAGATTACCTAAAGATGCATTTATTCATAATGAGTCCTATAATGAGAAACAACAAAAATATTTAGAAGAGTACAACAAGCTGTATAAACAGCATCAACTCAATAAAACAAATGGTCAAAGAGACACTTCGTGGACTGAAAGAATATCGAACTTTTATAAAGGCTCACATTATAATAATAATTACCCTGACGTACCCAAAATGCTTAAAAAGCAGGGATTTACTTGTAAAGATTTATCATAAACCACTTAACTGACAAGATTTCCCTTGTCAGTTTTTTATTTATTAAACTAACATGCAATTTAGTTAACATTTCATAAAAAATGATTTTATGAACGAAAAATGGTTTTAATCGTTTTTAAACCGGGTATAGAGAAATAGTATGTGTTTCTAAGCATCCTTTACTAACTGTGGAGGTGATACATTTTGACTGATGCTATGAAAAATGACAGGAAAAATGAAATTTTAGAATTAACACTTGAGGCAATGAAATCCAATATTAGTAAAGAAGAATTCAAACAATTTTTGAAACAAAAAGCAAAAGAGAAAAACCGTACTTGATTTTCGGTACATATGCTAAAAGGGACAGATTTTTCATTTCTTATTGAAAAATCTGTCCCTTTTATTTAACAACTTATTTTATCTTCTTAAACTCCTCAATAAACTGCTCAGGATTCGTTCGCATTTGAAATGAATACATACCTCTTGTTGTATGTAAGTAAAGAAATCCTATATCACTAGAAATGATACGATACGAAATATCTAATACATCTTTTAATAAGAAAGTTTCAAAAGAGGTCGAGATCTCACTTGTAGACAATGTGATTTTATGTTGCTCTTCTTTATGATATATAATATTTTCTTCAATATTTCTCGTAACTGTAATATAGGGCAAATTGGCGATTACTTTCACATTGTCCCTCCTTTTGAACTTATTCTTCCTTACTATAAAGATGATCAGAGATATTTTCAACAAATGGAGTCACTTGGCCTGCAGAATAGATAAATAATTCGTGCATCGCTCTTGTGCAGGCTGTATAGAATAGATTTCTTACATCTTCTTCATAATATTGTTCTTTAGAAGCATTGAACAAAATAACAGCATCAAATTCTATTCCTTTCGCAAGATATGCTGGAATGATAATAATCCCTTTTTGGAACTCATTGCTTTTTTTATCAATTAGCTGTACATTCATATGCTGCTTAAGGTCTTGGTAAGCCTTCTGTGACTCCTCTGCAGTTTTGCAAATAATCGCAATCGTTTGATAGTTCTGCAATGTTCTGACTTTATTTTCTATGCTAGAAACAACTTCTGAGAGCTCTGTTTTTTCAATCATAACTGGTTTTGGTCCCTGTCGATTAAAAGGGTCAATTTCATTTTTATTATTAAGAATTTCACGAGTAAATTCAATAATTGGTTTGGTTGAGCGATAACTACGGTTTAAAATAATTTTTTCAATTGACTCTCCCTGAAACAAGTTCATTAATGCCTCAATACCTGATTTGGAATGATGTGAATAGATTGCTTGGTTAGTATCACCTAACACTGTATATCTTGCGTTTGGGAAAAGCTGCTTAATAAATGCAAATTGAAACGCAGAGTAATCCTGTGCCTCATCAATAAACACATATTTCACACTCGTATTCACTTGAAAACCTGTTATTTTTTCCTTTACATATAAATAAGGAGTTGCATCTTCATAAGGCAGTCTGTCTTGATTAATCTGGGAAATAGTAAAAGAACAAACATCTTTCCACTCTTCTTCTGAGAGGCTTTCATTTTTTCCAACGGTTAAATGGTAAGGCAGTTTAAATAGCTGTCGATATATTTCCTTTATATTTAAAAATAAGTGAGATTTGATTTCTTTTCGGATAGAATGAAAGTGTCGCTTAACAACATATTTACGCAGCATCTTTTCCTCTCGCTCGTAATCATCAAATGTATCTTCAGTAAAATTCCTTTGTTTCGTTAATTTTTCATAGAAAATTTGGTATTCTTCTTTACTTAAAAACTGAATTTCTTCTTCAACCCATGACTTTTCCCTTTCACTTTTTTCCATCTTCTTCAATTGACTCAATAGCCACTCTGAAACAAGCTTCACCCTATTTGAAAGGGAAAGTGCTCCGCTTAACGAATAAAAATACGATGAAATCTCATCAGAACGAAAAATAATGTTTCCTCTAAACGTAATGTTATGAAATAATAACCCTTCTTCACTCAAATAATTCAAATACTGATCAATTACTTTCATAAAATCATAAGATGATTTATAAACAGAAGACATTTTTCTAACTGGATACAATTGCTCATCCTTTGCCGTTAACATGTATTCCATTAAAGTGAAAGGATCTTCCACCTCATACTGATTACGAAGTGAATGTTGTAAATATTGCTGAAATGTTGTTTGCTGCATATTTTCTTCACCAAGTTCAGGTAAAACATTACGAATATAGCTATTAAACATAAAGTTTGGAGAAAACAACAAAATTTCTTCTGCTTGTAAAGTTTCACGATGTTTATATAATAAATAGGCCATGCGCTGAAGTGCAGCTGACGTCTTACCACTTCCTGCAGCTCCTTGAACAAATAGTAGCTTCCCTTTTTCATTTCGTATTACCTTATTTTGTTCTTGTTGGATGGTGGCTACAATGCTTTTCATTTGGGTGTTTGATTGATCCCCAAGCACTTCCTGCAATAGTTCATCGCCAATTGTAATTCCGGTATCAAACATACTTTTGATGCTGCCGTTTTTTATAATAAACTGACGTTTTAATTTAAGCTCTCCACTAACAACACCACCCGGAGCAGTGAATTCTGCAGAACCTAAAGAATAGTCATAATATAAACTAGAAATTGGTGCACGCCAATCATAGATAAGAAACTCATCTGTACTCGGATCAAGGTAAGATGCAATTCCTAAGTAAATACTTTCAACCTCCCGTTCCCCTTCTTCCACAAAATCAATTCTTGCAAAATATGGTGCTTCAATAAGCCGTTTTAAGTTTTTTTCGTCTTGATCCAGATTTTTATGTCGATGCTCTCGTTCAGCTAAAAATTCAGCTTGTTGTTTTATACTTGTTGCTGTTTCACCTGCTTCTACAGCATCATCAAAGTTTACCGTAACATCTTCCCAGAAACTCTTTCTTATTTCGATAATATCTGTTTTCACCGTTGATGTTTGTTTCTGTAGACCCATTAAATCATTTTTCAATTTATGTAAAACATCATTTATTCTAATTTGTTCATCTTGAAGATTCTTTTCAAAAGTATCCATTAAATCCCGCCTTTATAGACTATTCTATTGAAACTAACCACTTTTTTTGTTCTCCTATCTTTACATTCTAGACGTATCGTGAAAATCCTACATATTGGAAAGCTTATGTTACTTTTAATAAATTCATTAAAACTTTACAGAATATTTGCTGTCTGTTCATTTTTCATTGCTAAGCTAATAGTAAGAAAAGAAGGAGGGATCTCTTATGACTAAACATAAAATGATCATTCTTTACTGTGTTATTAGCTTACTACTTGTGTCAACCACAGTTTATTCAGCAACAACCTTAACATCAAGCGATGATACGATTGAAATTCATCTACTTGAAATTTGAATGATTTTCACGGTCAATTAAACACTCACCACAATATATTAGGCCAAAAAGTTGGTGGAGCAGAGTATGTATCAGCTTATATCAATAAATTTAGAAAGCAATATGAAAACACATTCCTTGTTCACTCAGGCGATATGGTCGGAGGAAGTCCCCCACTATCTGCACTATTCCATGATGAGCCTACAATAGAGTTTTTAAACTACCTAAATGTTGATATAGGAACTCTTGGGAACCATGAATTTGATGAAGGAGTCCAAGAAATGTTTAGATTAGTTGAAGGAAATAATGATCGATCTTTTCCAGGATCTACTGCTACTTATATTTCTGCCAACGTAATAGATAACAAATCAAATTCACCCCTTCTTCCCCCATACACGATAAAAGAGATTAATGGTGTAAAATTAGGCTTCATAGGTGCTGTGACTACTGAAACAAATAAATTTGTCATTCCTGAAAACCGTCAAGAAATTACGATTTCAGATGAAGTTGCGGCAATAAATCTCGCAACAGAAAATCTCATCGATCAAGGTGTTCATTCTATTATTGTACTAGCACATATTTCTGCTAAATCCAATTTAAAAGGCGGAAACCCTCAGTTAGATATGATCAAAATGGCTCCTCTCCTTCATGATGAAGTGGATGTTATATTTGCCGGTCACAGTCATGGATACGCCAACACTGTTGTTGATAACAAGTTAATTGTCCAGAGCTATGCCTATGGAAAAGCCATTTCAGATGTAAAAATTAAGGTCAATCCACAAAACGGTCAGATTGTTAACAAAGAAGCTGACATTCATTTAACCTTCCATTCTCTTATTAACCCAGACCAGACGGTAGTAAACATGTTGACTCATTACGAGAAAAAGCTTTCTAGACAAACAAAAGAAATCATTTCATCTATTCCTCGTGATCTTTCTAGGAAAAAGAATTCAAAAGGACAATCAGCACTTGGAAGCATGATTGTTTCGGCGATGCTAGAAAAAACAAATAGTGACATTGCCTTTCTGCATCACGGAGGTATTAGGTTTTCATTAAATAAAGGAAATATTACACTTGAAGATATTTATAGATCATTACCCTTTAATCACAAATTAGTAAAAATGCAAGTAACTGGACAACAAATGATAAACATACTAAATCAACAATGGACTTACGAAAAAGAGAATCTCTTACAATCTAATGGTATTAGTTATCAAAAGACTCACATAAATAATAAAATAATTGAGCTAAAAGATTCTCTAGGAGAAGATATAGAACCAGATAAAATATATACTGTTGTAACAAGTGATTACCTTGCTTATGGAGGGGATGGTTTTTCAGCTTTTAAAGCAGGAGAAGTTGTTTTTACTGGTGAAACTATTCGGGATGTTTTTATTGACTACTTGAAAAAAAGATAGAATCTTACAGAGACATTTTTTCAATCAAAAATACCCCCTTTTAAAGGGGGAGTTTCTCTGTATTTATTCCAAATCAAACTCTGATAAAGAGTCCATATGACTTGCTATCATCGCAATAATTGTACTTGCTTCTTCTTTACTAAAGATAAAATTTGTTTCATCTTTTATCATATCATCATCGTCAGTTTTAATACGGTTTATTCGACGAAGAACTCCATCACCAGTCTCCTGGACAACTCCAAATTGATAAGTAACTTCCACTTCATCTTCATACATAAACGCTGTAACTTCTGGTGTTTCCCACTCAACATCAATTTCTTCGAATATGTCTGAATCCTCATCATCTTCATATTCGTCATCTAAGTATACAACATCATCGAAGTCATCATCATTCATATAAAGATGGAAGCTTTCATGCACAGCATCTACGATATCTTCAATATCTCCTAATATTGCTCTAGATGTTTGCTCGTACTCAAGATCGAACGTTTCAATATAAAATTCTTCGTTGTGAGGATCAAAAAACAACGTACAGAAATAATCACGATCTTCATCCTTCGTTTCTACGAAAAATTCAATTCTAGGATGCTTTGCTCCGCGATCAATTGACATATGTCCTTCTTGGTCATATTTTTCACAAATCGACTCCAAATGGTCCTGTAATTCACTACTAACACGATCAAACCATTCCATACTCATTTTTACCCCACCTTTTACTCTAATTTCTATTTTACTATTCCCTACTTTTTTGAAAATTTTCCTATTTTTTTATTTTTAGGTAAATAAGAAGTTCTCACAAGCATACAATGCAGTCAACTTAACGAAAAAGTTTAAAGTATATAGATCATAAAGCTGGGTACCGGCATATGATGTTAACATCATCTATTAGACTGACTGAAAGGAGTGAGTTTTTTGGTTTATATAAAAAACGATCAACATCCTTTACTATATAAACATTCAGCAGAAGTTAAGGCTACATCAAACCAAGACTCTTATCGCAGAAACTATTTACAAGAATTTATTCATGCTCAACAAAACATAAATTCACAATTAAGAAATGCTTCAACACAAGTAAATACACTTGTTCATGAAACAAAGGTTGAGCAACAGCATCATTTTGACCAATTATCAAAAAAAATAGAAAATCAAGAAGAAAGAACAACTCCGCTGCTTGATAACATCCATAAGCAGGAGGAAGCCTATAAAGTTTTACTGGAAAGATTTGAATCAATTGAAATGTTTAATCAAGAGTTGTTAAAAAAGTATGAAGATGAAGGCCTGCTTAATCAAGCAATTGTTGATCAATTAACCATTCAGGATACTGCCGTTCAAAACTTATCAATTAGACTAGAAAAATTTGGTGAAAATCATGATAACCTTAATAATAAATTGGCTGAACAAAATGAGATTAACGAACAAGTTTTAAAAACAGTCGAAATTCAGGAAGCATTCCACAAAACGATACTACAAAAACTTGAACAGCAAGAAGCGATCAATCTAAAGACTTCACGTGAAGTAGATAGTTTAAAAGCAACACTATTCGAACGAATTAGTTATGTTATTGACAAGATTGAAGAAAATTACCGCAGTGTAACAGGATTTATTAATCAATTCTTTACCAAAACACACATCATTCCCAAAAAAACAGCGGATACTGATAGAAAACAGAAAGAAACAACGCTAAATAAATAATAAAAAAACTGATTTCATGTAGGAGTAACACCTTACATGAAATCAGTTTTTTAATAGTAATTTACTCCATTCTCACAGTCTGAATGTTCGCCATATATCATACTCATCATTTCCTGTGAGGCGTCATCTGAGACACTTTCATAGTCCTTTGCAAAATGCTTCAAGCTATCACAAAATCCAACGTTATCCTGCCCTACACCTTCTGACCAACTAACAAAGTTATGGTAATCCTGAAGTGGGTCATAAGATTCAAAGTTAGCAATAACATCACTCGAACCAAGTGTTGTTACTTCAATCCCTTTATAAGTATCTGGATGATGTTCATCATATTTTACACATGCGTAAAAAATCATCTTATCTGTCCCTTCACAAATTGTCATATATCATAGTTTGCTTAGTAGCTAGTGAAAATATTCCATTTAAAGAAATGGAAACTCAAGATCATTTTTCAAAATTATGATTTGTCATCACCCAAAAAGGAAAAAATAATCATGTGAATCGATTTATGGAGGGAAATCATGTCAAAAAAGTATCCTAGTTTTGTAAAGAGTGAATTTTTTGTAGATGAACCTGGGAATTGGCACTTAAAAGAGGGTGCACCAGATGAAATGAAAAAAGAGTTAAAAGAATATGTGGAATCATTAAATACGATTCAAGATGAACCCGGTACAATTGACAGCATTCATGTTCCATACCCTTATGGCGATTAACAAGAAGAAGACCACAATCATCAGATTGCGGTCTTCTTCTTGTTAATCATTATAGTACTGAAAAAGAATACGTTGTAGACGTTTTGTACTCCTCATTTACATCTAAGACACACGGAGAAAAATGTGGGAAGTGTATAGAATCAGGCAGCCCTTGTGTTTCTAAGCAAATACCTAGATATTTTCTTGCTTGAGTTCCTCTTATTTCAAAGGAATCGTCCATCATATTACTTGTATATATAACAACACTTTGTTCATCAGTTTCCACCGTTAATTTTCTCCCACTCTGTTCTTCAACTAAAGTGATTTCTTCATTATGATGGTCGTTTAATAAAAATGGATGATCTACACCATTACCCGCTATTTGTATTTGTTGGTGATTTCCCTCAATTGCTTCTTTTATAGCTTTACTATTTCTGAAGTCAAATGGAGTGTTATCCACTTCAAGAAATTCGCCTGTTGGTAGTAAGTTTTCACCTAGTTCAAGAAATTGATTGCTCTTTAGTTGCAGTTTATGTGATAAGATATCATTTTTTAGATTTCCACTTAAATTGAAATATGTATGATTTGTGAGGTTAACTAAAGTCTTCTTGTCTGATGTAGCACTGTATGAAATCTTCAGCTCGTTATTATTTGTTAAGACGTACGTTGCATGTACGGTCAAGTTTCCAGGGTATCCATTTTCACCATCTGGACTACAATAAGAAAACTCAACTCCAACTTCTCCGTCATGCTGAAACTCTTTTGCAGCCCACAGTTTTCTGTCAAATGCCTCTGGTCCACCATGTAGATGGTTATTATTTTCATTTTTCGGTAACGAATATTGTTTACCATCCAACTCAAATTCAGCATTGCCTATTCTACCAGCAACACGACCGACGATTGTTCCAAAGTATGGTGAATCATTTAAATAGCTGTCAATATCATCAAAACCTAGGACAACGTTTTCATGGTTTCCATTTTTATCAGGTACAATGATATCAGTAATAATACAGCCTAATGTTATACATGTCACTTTCATGCCATGATCATTTTCTAGAGAATAGCTGTATACGTTTTCGCTATTAAGCTCTCCGAAAGTATTTTTAGTTATATTCATCTATCTCTCTCCCTTAATACACTTTATTGTTTTCCCATAAAGATATAATAACACAACTTGTTCATACATCTTTATCTTATAATTAAATAATTAATCATTTATTTGTCGATTCCTGCTAAAAACGGAAATTTCCTTAATCAAGACCAGATATTACTTATTTTTGTTGGTTTAGTGTGGCAATAAATGATGAAATCTCCCTATTTGCCGATTTCCATCTTTTCGTTGGCACTTGATGGTTTGTTCGTTTAAAAAACACAACTCTAAGGTTATTCGTTCTTTTTTTAAAATAAGATAAATATTTATTAATTAAATCAGACCTCGTTCCATACATCAAAAGAATAGGAACGTTAATTTTATGAATATCATTTATCAAATTGCTTCTTAGTACAACTTGATAGTATTTATACCAAGCACTAGGTTGACATTTCTCCATATGCTGAATAAGCAATTCCCTCAATTTTTTGTTTTTTGTATGACTTACAGCTAACAATTGACCTAAAAATTTTTGATGGTGTTTAACCATGTACATACCTGCCTTGTGTTCCCACTGAAATGCTGTATTTATAACTGCTGGATATCCACCAAATAAAATAAGTCCACTTACACGATTTGGATATGATATACATAAATTTTGAGCAATTACTCCACCGGCAGAATAACCACAAATAACAACCTCTTCAAGATTCAGCTTATTTAATAGTTCGATAAGCTCTTCACTATAATGACGAATCGAAACTTCACTTGATTTTATCCGTGAGCTATCTCCATGCCCTGATAAGTCAGGAACAATGATTCTCATTTTTTCACTAAGTTTCCTTTGGTAATAAAACACGTGCCGCCCCATCCCAGGTGGATGTATAAAAAGGACCGGTATTCCTTGTCCAAAATCATCATACGCAATTATTTTATTCTCATTTAATTGAACAGTTGGCACTGTATTTCCCTCCTATTATAGCCGTCTTGTCGTATTATTCCACATTCTTAATTTGTTACCCATCAGGATTGGAAAAAATTTCTTTCAATAAAAAAGAATAAATATTGTTTATCGTGCAATATTAAATATCAACAACGATACAGCAAGGCAACAAAGCAGTACATCTTCTTCATTTATCAGGGGTTAACCTAGATGGTTAATGGATTGGTGCAATTCCAACCTAACCCACCAAACAATACATTTATTAAAGGAGATGGATTATCATGGCAAGCAACAGTAACAACAATTCTAACCAATTAGTAGTACCTGGTGCTTCTCAAGCGATCGACCAAATGAAATACGAAATCGCAAACGAATTCGGTGTAGATCTTGGTGGCGAAACAACATCTCGTGCAAATGGATCTGTTGGTGGAGAAATCACAAAACGCTTAGTATCATTTGCTGAACAACACCTAGGCGGCGAAACACGTAATCAATTTTAATTGAATATAAAATGGCGATAGGGCACCATTTCGATGGTGCCCTTTCTATTCCTGAAAAATTGTCATGAAAAAGGTACATATGGTTAATCTAAAGAAGAAACAAATACTAATAGGGAGTTGATATGATGGTTAATGAAAACTTTGATGAATTTATCAAAACTGAAGCAAAACATAAGGCAAAATATTTAGGTTCTACACAACCATCACATGGTATTTATAAAAACGATGAAGAAATTAATTCTAGAACAAATACAGATGAATCTGTTGGAGCAGTAGGTAGAGACGTTTTTGATAAAGAAAATAAATAATACAAAAAAACAAATAAAGTAACGTAAGTGCTTAAAAATGATCGTTAACTGCCAGGGTGTGGGTGATAAGGTCTTCTGAGCAATAAAAAGCAGACTTTCTTGAGTGTCACCGGATCGTTAAATAAGCGGAGTTTTTCCGGTTATTTTGAAAGATAGAACTTGTTTTGTGGATATAAGTGGAATTTTTCCGCTTAAGCAACGTAAAATGGTCCATTTTCATCTTTTTTCGCATAAATAGGCGGAATCTTTCCGTCTATTTATTCTATTTTACGTGCTTTTTCCTCATTAAGAGAAATTTCTCCGTTTATTTTATTTACTGGTCATTCTTGAGGGTTTGGAAATCGCTTAACCTAGTGCTTATCTTGGTTAAAAAAATGCTTGGAGCATATATGTCTCCAAGCATTTTTCTTTGCTAAATTTTTCACGAAAGCAATATTCATTCGTATTTTGTACTTCAAAACAGAATCATTTATAAAGTGAACCTGATTTTTCTTCCTTATCTTCCTTTGATAAACATTTGCACCCATGCTCCGTGATAGAAGCCAACACCTATTGCATCAAATTCAGGTTTTAAAATATTTGCTCGATGTCCTGAAGAATTCATCCATGCATTCATTACTTCCTGAGGTGTTTTTTGACCTTTTGCTATATTTTCTCCAGCATATGAATAACTAATGCCAAATGTTTTTAACATATCAAAAGGTGATCCGTAGTTAGGACTTGTGTGAGAAAAATAATTAGAGTTAATCATATCTTCTGCTTTCTTTTGAGCTACATTTTTCACATCAGCTCGATGTGTTAATGGCTTTAAACCTGCTTTAGCTCGCTCCTGATTGACTAGTTGTACAACTTGATCTTGGAAGTTGCTTACACTTCCTGCAGACGGTTTTAAACGAATAACTTCACCAACGTGCATGTTTCTTGGCTCAACATTTGGATTTAGTTCCATTAGTTTTTTATAATCTAAGCCATATCTTTGAGCTATGTACCAAAAAGTATCGCCAGGAGAAACTTTGTAAAATTCAAATGGTGGTTCTTTAAATGTTTTAATTTGTCCATGTGACACGGCCGGCATCGCTAATAAAAAAACAAAAGTTGCAAGTACTAGTTTTTTTAGCATCATGTCTTCCTCCAATTTAATCTAGTTTAATTTTTCCACCACTATAGTTTGGCTAAGATCTTGAATATCATTCATTAAACTTTCACAAAATTATGAGGATTAATAGAATTATTCAATAACGGTTTATAACAAAAATGAAAAAGAGGCTGGCATATAATACGGCCAACCTCAAAATGTGATGATTTTATTGACGACAATTCATACCTTTATGGTAATTGAACGTTTAGAGCTTTTAGCATTTCATAGACAGCAGCTTTAATGTCTTCTGACTGATTTTCCCCTTCAAGAGCAGCATTAATTTGTTGCTTAAACTCTTGAACAACTTCTTTTACTTCATGTTTATTCATTGTTCTTATTCCCACCATTCATATTTTGAGTAATTTTATCTAGTGGAATGTTTAGGCCTAATCCTTGTAGCATTTCAAATACGGCAGCTTGGATCTCTTGGCCACTTGCTCCTTCTTTTTTTAAATCAGCGATTTTAGATGATAAACTTCCAATGGCTTCATTCATTTTTTGATTATCCATATCTCACCTCATGATTGATTTAAAATTGAGCGAATGTTTGCACAAAGCTTCTCAGGATTTTCATCTTGGAAAATATTTCGCCCAATTGAAATTCCATTTGCACCAGCACTTACAGCATCGTCGATCATTGTCAATAAATCATCATTTGAACCTAATCTCTCTCCCCCTGCAATAAGTACAGGGATCTTCACACCAGAAACAACCTGTCTGAAGGTTTCCGGTGTACCACTGTAATTTACTTTTACAATGTCTGCCCCGAGCTCTTCTGCTACACGGGCAGCATGACGAATACGTTCAGGATCAAATTCATGCGCTTTTGAACCGTCACGTACATACATCATCGCTAGCAGTGGCATTCCCCATTTGTCACATTCTTCAGCGATTAAACCCACATCCTTGATCTGTTCCGCCTCAAATTGAGACCCAAGATTCACATGAGTTGAAATTGCTGTAGCTCCTAAACGAATCGAGTGCTCTACTGACGATACAAGCTCTTTTCGCATACTTTGAGATTCTGGAGCTAACGCAGTTGAAGCAGATAAATGAATAATTAGTTCACCTTTATTGGAGCCTAATGCATCTGTTAAATAGCGAACAAGTCCTTTATGCACAACAACAGCATCCGCTCCTCCGTCAAACACCGCATTCACTGTTTGATTGATTTCCGTTAAACCAGTTACAGGACCTATCGTAATACCATGATCCATCGGAACAATTAGTAACTTATCGGAATGATGATATAATTTTTTCAGGCGAATTTCTTTACCGGACATACAAATTCCTCCAATTTTTCTATCTTTCAATAATTGTTTCGCTAACTTTTACACCAACGTGACGTCCTGGCTCACAAATATAAGACAATAATTCATCACCTGGTTTAATTGTTGAAGCATTACGAGGCTTGCCGTCTGCACTCATAATACGGATGTGCCAGTCATCCTGTACAACAACATTCAGTTCACGCTCTCCTACTTTCCCTTTGATTAACAACATTGGACGAACTTCAGTTTTAATACGACCAACTGTTAATACGCGTGTTTCACCTTTTGTATTCACACAAAGAACTTTATCTCCAGCTTTAAGATCACTTAAATACTCCGCTGCATCTTCAGGCTGCCATACATAAGAATGAACTGCACCTGCATTAACACGAAATGGTCTTAAATTCATATATGGTAAATAATGTGTTTCAGAGCAAACAAATACCCCTCCACCTGAAGTAGAACCAATAATCATTCCTTCATCTTGTGTCATGATACCAGTTGTATCAATACAAGCACGAACACCCATACCAGCATGCACAACATCCGTAACAACCATTGGGTGTAATTCTAAATTAGGTAGAGATTGTTTTGACATAAATGCAGTTAATCGTTTTACTTCATCAACATTTGTTGTTGCGAATAAAACACCGTCACTACCCTTTTCAAGTGTTCCATATGCAATTTCTGTATCAATTGCCGTGTTCACAGCACGTAATAATACGGTGTTACTTTCTTCTAATCTAGCAATAATTAATTCAAGCGGAATGTTTGTTGGTAAATCAAAATCTACTGCAGCAAAATCATATTCACTTGCTTCTCTTGAACAACGTTCTAACATTTCACGATTATCAACAGAATAGAAAATACATGTTTGATGTCCACGTTTTTTCGCATCTGCTAATACTTCTTGGCTAACAGAAAAAATGACATCTTCAGCTGGTACTTGCTCTAATTCTTCACTGCTGCTAACTTCTGTAATGAATGTCATTTTTTGAGGAAAATATCCATCTTGACGTTGTTGAAGTGATACCAATACCTTATCAATAGGAGAATGATTAATTAACTCCCAAACATCCATATTCTCAACTGAAACTCCTCTACCGTCATACCATACTTGCCTAGCTTTTTGTTGCATATTAATTAGCTCCTTCCGATCTGCTCATTTTTAATAAATTTTCTGTTTCTTGAGTTGTTAAAAAGTAATGTGGTTTTGCTTTCATGCCAAAAGATAAATCATCTGATCTGTCATATAAAGTTCCTTTATCTAAGAGAATAATAGAAATGGCAACTCCGTATTTTTCTTTCAGTTGATCAGTATAACCGCTTGAGATCCAATCATCTTTTGATTCTTTTTCGATAAAGATATAGAGATGAGAGTTGATTTTACCCGCTGACCAAAAACGCCTTGCTGGTAAGATTGTGATCATTTTCTCTAATTCATGCATATCAAAAGACTTACGATCAATTGTAATTAGATTTTCTTTTCTGCCTCTAATAACAAAAGAACGATTTCTACCGCAGGAACAAGGATGTTCTACTACTTGAACTAGATCTCCTGTTACATATCGGATCATCGGTGTTGCCCGTTTGCGAAGAGTTGTTAATACTAAATTTCCAATTTCACCATCTTTTACATCTGTTTTAAAATCATCTGCGAGAACTTCGACATGAAAATAATCTTCAAATACATGTAATTGTTGTGATGAGCAATCAACCATTGTTGTACCTACTTCGGTCATTCCATAATTATCAAAAACAGGTACACCCCATATTTCCTCTATTAATTTTCTACGAAACGGAGTTAATGGTTCACCAGCAGTACAAATAGCTCTCAATGAAGGGAAATCCTTTTTCGGATTTAGTCCAAGCATTTCTGCTACCTCAGCAAGCATGATTGCTTGTAAAGAAATGCATGCCAGTACCGTTACATTTAACCTTTTTACTAAATCAATGACTTTAGACATTGGTGTAATTGTTGTTCGACTGTCAGCAGGTACAACACAACCACCTTGCCTTTGCACGGCACGATGAACAAAGTGTGAAATCGTTGAAAGTGCATAAGGAAATCGGATTAAAACAATATCACTTTCGTTAAAAGAAGCACCACATGTTGCGATACCGCTCGTAATTTCATCAAGATCTTTTTCGTTATACCATACTGATACTGGAGTACCTGTTGTTCCAGAAGACTCATGGTATTGTGACAAAGAACTCGAAGAAGCTGGCAAAAGACCAAAAGGTGATTGCTCTCTTAAATCAGATTTTGTTGTGAATGGTATATTTTTTATGTCTTCTAGTGAATGTAGTGGTAGATTTTGAATTCGAGTAGAGTAAAATGGTGATGTTTTTGCATAGTTTAGTACTTCATTCAAAGCAGCAATCTTATTTTGTGTGTTCATCTTACACACACCCTTATTTCATCTGTAAAAGATGTTTAATGTTTTGAGATAGAATTTCTTCACGTTCGCGATCTGTTATTTGAAGCTTTAGAATTTTTTCAAGCTCTATTCCAGGATGTGATAATGGATATTCTGAACCAAATATTACTTTTGATGATCCAATTTTCTTAACTGTTTCTTGGATGTGAAGAAAATTACCTGTTGATGTTTCTAAATAAAAATTCGATAAATTTTTTGCCGCCTCTAACGCTTCCTGATCAGCAGGACCAAATCCCATGTGTCCGATAATAAAATTCGTTTTAGGAAACTGTTTGGCAAGTTGAATAAACTTTGCCGTGGAAGCTCCAGGACTATAAACAACATGAGAATAGACCGGGAAACCATAATCACCACAAAGATCAGCTAAACTTGTAATGCCTTTTGAGGCAAAGGAAAATTGGTGTGATAAAGGCGATAGCTTTAAACCTTTAAATCCTTGTTTTCTTCCTTTTTCCAGCTGTTTGTTAACATCCTTGTCGTGAGGATTAATGCAGATAAAACCTTGAATGTTTTGATTTGCTTTAATAGCCTTTTCTACATATTCATTGTCAGGAACAGGATTATCCGGCTTTGCTCGACCTGTAATATATTCAGTCATTTTACGAACGTCAAGCATCGCACCAGGTACTGCCACCCCTTGGTCGATTCCTGCCTCCTTTATTACTTTTAAATACATCTCTGTATTTCCGTATTCAGTGTCAGACAAATGTGCATGTGCATCAATAATCAATTTTTTCACCTCTATTCATAAACAACACGTACTGTTTTACCTTGTGGTCTTGGAAGTTTATCAACGAACTCAAGTTTAAATGGAATTCCAGATGCAAACTCCAATTTACTTTCTAATGAATCTGCAAGATGATTTGATGCTTCAACACCTTCAGCAAGTTCGCATCTTACGTGTATTGCTTCATTATCTTCTTCTTTTGCTAAAACAAATTCAAACCAGTTCCCAATTTCAGGTTCACGCATTAAGAACTCTTCTAAATAAAATGGTGAAAGTGATGTTCCGTTATATTTGATTTGATCAACAACTCTTCCTCGTAAATAGAACTTAGGCATCGTAACACCACAAGAACATGTTTCTGACTCAATATAGCCTATGTCCCCAGTTCTGAAGCGCAAAATTGGAGTATCATAACGAAGAGCACTTGTTACGACAATTTCACCAATCTCCCCTTCATCAAGTGGTTCACCTGTTTTCGGATCTACAATCTCAACAATTGCATGTGCTTGAGCTAAGTGATAGCCATCATGGCTGTCGCACTCAATACCTAACACTCCACATTCAAGGCTGCCATAAAAGAAATTAGCTGTAGCTCCCCAAAGCTCTTCAAGGCGCCCACGGAATGCAGGTGAACATCCTTCTCCCGTGATCCATAATTTCTTTAATTGCAAACTCTTCAAGTCAAATTGTTGTTCCTCTGCTTCTTCTGCAAGCAACATTGCCCATGAAGGCGTTGTAATAACAACATTAGGCTGTAAATCTTTTATCATTTTCAATGTTTTCTTAGGTGTTGAATAAGCTCCACCTTTACCAGCAGGGATAACCGTTGCTTCACAACCTTCCATAAATGTTTTATGAAAAGCTAAACCTGCTGCGCTCATTTCATATGGCAAGGCATTTAAGCAAACATCGCCAGGATCTACTTCAAAAAGCTTTGGATAGCGTGGAGCAAGATCATGTAAATAATAATCATTCCAGGTGTACATCATATAAATCTCTTCTCCACCTGTTGTACCAGTAGAAACCTGAACAAGTGCAATCTCTTTTTTATCGACTGTTAATAGAATATAAGGCTTTCCTCGTAGTTCATCTTTTGTTAAAAAAGGTAATTTGCTTAAATCACTTACTGATTTAATATCCTTTGGCTTCATGTTTACTTCATCTAACTTTTGTCTGTAAAACTCATTGTTTTCATATGCGTTTTTGACAATATGCTTTAACGATTCTAAATGATACGAGTCAATCTGTTGCTGTGACATTTGATCAGGATGAGTGGTTCCATTGAAAAATCGCTTAATCGTTAAAGGCATTCTTACCTTTTTGATTTTTTTCAAATAATGAGCTCATTCTTCTTCACCTACCTGATGTGCAATTCGACGAGCATACTCTGAATGAGGATCTTCTTTCATAAGAGTTTTCCAAGTTTTCATTGCTTTGTCTATGAAACTAGTTTTTTTGTATAAATGCCCTAAATCATACAACAGTTTTAAATACTGCTCTTTTGTAATTGGAGCATTTTCGCGATTGTTTTCATATGCTGATTTAACCGATTTAAAATCTTTAGCCGCCTTGTCGCTAGTATGGAAAAATCCTTCCGGTAAACACATATAAATACAGCCTCGCAAATATTTTAATTCTGGGTCATCAGATTTAATGCAAGATTTTAATAGTTTTAAGCCTTTAATTGTTTCACCAAACATTTCTTGTGGATCACTTGCAAATTTGCCCTTTAACGCAACAGATGCTGCATAATAGGTTTTAGCAATTTCACAATCTGGAAAAGCATCCTTTGCTTTTTCCCATGCTTCTAAGCTTTGTTTAGCTGCAGCCTTACTACCTTTTGCACCTAAGTGATGCATTTCTTTTGCTGCTTCATATAGCTTTTCTTTTGTTACAGTAGAAAGGGTCCGAAGATCAATTTCCTTATAAGAGTGAATGGTTAATTTCTCTTGAACTCTCTCTTTTATATCTTTAGAAGGTCTGAGCTTTAATAGCTTATTCCATGTTTCATGTGCAGCATCAAGCATATCTAGCTTTTCATATGCAAAACCTAGATCAAATAGTAGTTGATGATGTGTGTCTGCTCCCGTTTCTTTAAGATAATCTTCAGCTTTTAATAATGTTTCTATATCACTTACAGCGATCGCAGCTCTTCTAAAGAAAAGTTCCGGTAAACGCAAGCAGTGCCTCGAGCGAATGGCACGTAACTCATGCAAAGACGGATGTTCATTGATTAAGCTATCCATTGCCTTCATAGACTTAATAGCTGAACCAAACATTTCGTACGTGTTAATAGAATCACGACCTTGCATAGACTGAAGGTCAATATGAATCATTTCTACCTCTGGTGAAGGATTGGTTAACACAAAAACATCAAAGAAATTAAGAGCTTCTTTTACATCATCAGCATCACCATATAATGCCTTTTGATAATATTCCATTGCTTCATCAGTGAAGTACCTTCATTAGAAACTTCATAATTATTGTCCACCGGTTTAGCTTTATCTTCAGCTTCATTAAAATTTCCACCATGTTTAAGTGCTTTTAATTTTTCCTGGTAATTTGTAGCTTTTTCTAGTTGATTTGTTCGTTTACATGCTTCAACTAAGTTCTTTAATACTTCTGTATACTCAGCTTCCGATAGAATAGATGAGTTCCCTTCAAATGCAGTTACCAAGTATGAAAAATCCTCAATTGCAGTAGATGTTCGTTGAAAATATAATTCAGGTAGACGATAGCACACATTTCCTCTTAAAAATCTTGCTAGAACAAGATCAGGAGAAGTTTCAACTACTTCGTCTAGTTGTTTTAAACCTTCTAATGCATATTTCATTTTGTCTGTTACACTATTTGCATCTCTTGCTAGTAGAGTTGTGGCACTTCCATAGTAAGCTTTTATTTCCAAATTTTTCGGCTGCTTTTTAGAAAACTCTTTTAGTGATGAATAAGCTTTCTTTACAGCTAGTTTATTGCCCTTAATACCTGCATCATGATCCTTAATAGCCTCTTCTAAAGGTGACTGAGATTGGACAGGCTTTTACTAGTTTTATTTGACAAATCTTCTTCTTTTTTTATTTTTGTTGGAACATGATTAGAAGTAGTTTGTTCTTTCACTTGCTGATTCCTTGTTTTAGTAGTTGCTGCTTCCATATTGTTTAATTGTGGCTGGGTATACTGAGCAACTTTTTTATTGATTACTTTTTTTGCTTTATTCATAAAAGGGTTTGTTTTCATTAATGATTCCAACAAATCTTCTCTTTTTCTGAAACTCAAGTTTATTCACCCCCTGTTTTCCTTGCCTGTTCAACAAGTTTTTTATATTTTCCGCTATTTATTTTTAGTAGTTTCTCCCAAGTATTCTCGGCATTTTTAGAATCACCGATTGTTTGATATGAACTACCTAGATTTAATAGAAACTCACAGTATTGGTCTTTTGAAATATCAGTTTTCTTTTTTTCATAATCACTAATTAAAAACTGAAAATCTTCAATAGCAGTTTTTGTTCGTTTAAAATACATTTCGGGCAATCGATAAGCAACGTTTGCTCGAAGCATTCTTATTTCTGTGTGATTTGGTTCTGCCTTTACTGCCTTATCAAGAGCTTTTAATCCTCTTTTTGCTAAGTTCATTTTTTCAATTAAATCAGGGTGATCTCTTGCTATTAGGGCAGATGAACTTCCAAAATATGCTTCAACAATGCTATGATTCATAGCTTGCAGCTTTATTTTTTTCAAAATATCAAAAGCTTTTTTTGCTGCTTGTTGATCTCCATCGATTGCCTTTTGGTGAAGTTTTACTGCCTCTTCAAAGTCTTTTTTCCAATCACCTTTTTGATAAGTCAATCCTTCCACCTCCTTTTAACCAATACATGTTCGTAAATCTATCTCACTCAATCTTCTTGAGTACATTTACAACTTATGTGAATGATAAAGTATGGTGATAGACATTAATGGAAAAGAAGATATTTGATGATAGAGTCTACAATGTAAGCGATATCATTTAATTTATTCTTGATGTTCTTATTGTTGTATAGACTATTAAACCTATTTAAAGAAGAATTTTAAAAATGTGCTTTATGAGCTTAAATATCCTCTTTAAGAGGTCAATTAAAGAAAAGGCTATTCCTATTAGAACAAAGAATAAAATTCTATATCGCCCAAAATATGAATCATTTATGCAAATTTAAGCATAAAAAAACCATCAGATTTTGTCTGACAGTTAAAAAGACCAAAAAAACTAGTTTATTGGAGATGACTAGGAGGTGTTGGACTGTGTTTACCTTTTGTTATTTCAGTAAATAAAGTCGTATTCTGTGTTGATGGTTGATTTGGCTGCATATTAAGGTCTAATGGAATGCCACCCATTGATTGCTTTATTTGCTGAATTTCCTGTAAGATCATATTTATATCTTCTTTTGTTGCTGGCTTTTTATTCTCTTTTAATTCAAAACCAATTTGACCATTTGGTTCTAATGTTGCATATTTAATATCTTCCATCTTATTAACATTTGATTGTCTTAGCTTCATTTCCAATAAGTCAACTGAAAGGCGGAGCTTTTTTAATTGACCTTCTTGTAGTTTTCCATCTTTAATTAAGATTTTGGCTTTTCCTGAAATGAACTTTTCAAGCTTATCAGATTTTATTTGAGTAAATTCCACTACTACAAGGGTTAGGACAAGGGTTAAACCAACCACTAATGTTGTCCATACATTTTTCCCAACTAACGGTTGAACAAGTAAAGATCCAATCCCAATCATAATCACTACTTGAGCTAATGTCATTTGCGAGATTGACTTTCTTCCTGCTATTCTTAAGAGGATTGTCCCGCCAATCACAATAATGACGCTTTTCCAGATCAAATCCAAATCCATGGTTAATAAAACCACCTTTATCATTAGTTAATATTATTTTTAGTAAATTCCCTTATTTTATGCTTTTTAAGAAAGAAAGGATAGAAATGAATGACAAACAGATTCAAATTAATTGATTCACTTCGAGGCCTTGCATTGTTTGGAATACTTCTCGTTAATATGAAGAGCTTTCAATCTCCAGAGTTCATCGATACGATGTTTAACAAAGCTTCTTATAAAAATGATTTTGATCAAGGACTTTATTACTTTTTGCAACTGTTTATTCAAATGAAATTTTACCCCATTTTTTCCTTTTTATTTGGATTGAGTTTTTACCTTTTTATGATTAAATCAACCCTTTCCAGATTTGTTTCAAGAACACTTTTTCTATTTTTGATCGGAATAATCCACCTTATCTTTATTTGGTATGGTGACATTTTACATGTTTACGCGATAACAAGTGTGTTTCTCCTATTCTTCCGTAAGGTTTCGAGCAAAAAGGTTGTAATATGGAGTATATGCTTATTATTTGCTTACCATTTATTTCTTTTCGCGTCTATATTTGTTCCTGCTTCGACGATTCCAACAGCGAACCAAAGTCGAATCGCATTAGAGTATATTCACATGTATAAGGAAGCTCCTTATTTTGAATGGGTATTGTTTCGCTTTAACATTGAAGTATTGCCGATACTTCAACAGCTACCAATTGTCATGATTCCTGTATTAGGGTGGTTTTTATTAGGTTTGTACGCAGGAAAAGAGAAGCTATATGAGAGAACCCACAGAAATATAGTTCGTATAAATAAGTGGTGGAAAATTAGTTTATTTTTAAGCTTGATCACAGTATGTTTGAATGGACTAGCTATATTTAAAAACTTAGATGACAGTATTACCTATTTTCTTACTAGCTTGAGTGGTCTTTTTCTTGCTATTTTTTATATCACGGCGATCTATTTGCTTAGAAGTCGGGATATTTTTAAGAAGATTCTTTCTCCCTTCCAATATGTTGGGAGAATGTCACTGACCAATTATTTAGCTCAATCCATAATGGTCATCTCCTTTTTTCGTTTTTTTCACATGTATAACACCCTAACTCTTACTGAAGGGTTGTTAATCAGTGTAGCTCTCTTTGTCATACAGCTTGGAATTAGTTATATATGGTTATCTTACTTCTACTATGGTCCAGTAGAATGGATTTGGCGCAGCTTTACTTATCAAAAAATAAGTCCTTTTTTCATTAACAAAGAATCACACAAGTTAAAAATCCAAAAATAATTTCCAAATTGTATAACAACGAATAAAACAGGTAAAAATAAAATGTTGATAAATTTTTAGGAGGTTATACAATTGGATATGAATCGAGTAAAACAAATCTTATCTTCGTCTGCTGATATTAAAGTCATGTATAATGGTAGTTCTGTTTGGATTGATGAATTGCATGAAGAGCAAGGAATGGTTACTTGTCATTTAAGAGGACCACTTGAAGAACGTTCACAGGTAAGTGTTGCAGAACTAAAAGAAGTAGAGTAATACGAAGGTTATTAAATAAAGCTAATCAGGCATATATAAGGTAATAACATAGGAATTTGTTAACATTTATACATATTGTTAGAAAAAATGTGTATAATGTACTTAGTACTAAATCTCCTTACTAAAGGATGTGTTGATATGAGATTTCAACAACAAGTTGAAAAACCACCAGAGGTAAGCTTAAAAATTTGGACTTGTGGTTCAGAAGATTGTAATGGTTGGATGCGTGATAATTTTAAATCAAACGAAGAGCCTGATTGTCCTCTTTGTGGACACGCAATGATTGAAGAAGAACGCACATTACCTGTTCTAGAGAATTTTTCCGCTGTAAGCCACAAAAAGGAATAATTTCATACACAACAGTAATACTGTTCAAAATAAAATTCCATGTTTTTACATGGAATTTTATTTTTATTTATTTCAGGCCGAATCATGCAATATGTAGTATATTGTTCTTTAGGAAGGTTTTCCACAGTGAAAATTGTGAGAAAACAATGAAGGTAACTGAGGTGTAAAATGTCTTGGATTGATGAGCAACTTATGAAGCATATTTTTGTATACAGTAAAGATCCATTCGATCCCGTTATTGTCAATAACATACCGAACGGATGGAAACTAATTGGAAAAGGTAATTTTGCAGCTGTATTTACTCATCCTTCTTTAGACGGAAAAGTAGTAAAGGTTTATGCTGAAAACCGTGAAGGGATTACAGAAGAAATCATGGTTTATAAAAAACTTGGAGAACACAATGCATATTCAAGATTATATGAGTATGGAGAAAGATATCTTGTTCTTAAAAAACTAGAAGGAATTACGCTTTACCAAGCCTTTAGTACAGGAACATTTATACAAAAAACTGTAATTGAAGATGTAGACAAAGCCATACATTTTGCTAAATCAAAAGGGTTAAATCCTACTGATATACATGGAAAGAATATTACAATGAAAGATGGTAAAGGATATATAGTTGATGTATCCGACTTTTTAAAAACCTATTCCTGCCCAAAGTGGAAGCACTTTAAAAGGGGTTACTATTTAATCTATCTACCATTATTTAAAAACATTCGTATCCCTTTCCCTCATTGGCTACTAGAAAGAATTCGCAAAAGCTATCAATTTTACTTACTAGTAACCGGCTTTAGAAGAAAACAAGAATTATATAGTAATAAAAATAGATCTAACTTATCTTAAGCACCTCTGGGGTTAATTATAATCATCCATAAGAAAGGCACGCTGTTAATCGTTCTGCGTGCCCTTTTTGTTATTCTTCTCCCTTTGCTTTTTTATTCGTTGCAATAACAGCCTGTTGAACAAGTTGAGTAAACTGACCATTTTGTAACACCTTGATCCCTTCTGCTGTCGCACCTCCGGGTGTTGTTACTTGTTCCCTTAGTTCCCGCGCAGAAAGATTTCCTTTAAGCATCTCTGCAGATCCAATTACCATTTCGTTTACTAATTTCTCAGCCACCTCAGATGATACCCCCATCTTTTCAGTAAACTCTATTAGTGTTTCAACGAAAAGATAAACAAAAGCCGGTGCACTCCCAGTAACGGCAGTTAAATCATGAATTTGTTGTTCAGTGCAATATTGTGATGCTCCAATGGAATTTACTAGCATTTCCATTTGCTTCTTATGTTTATCTTTAACAAACTTTCCATATGTATAAAGTGAAATGGAATGACCAATTGTAGCTGCCGTATTTGGCATTATCCATCCAACAGGAGTGTTAGTTGGAAGGTTATCCTCTAAGTAGGCAGGTCCGATTCCTGCTGCTACTGTTACAATAAACTGATTGGTTATGTAAGGACTTATTCTCTTAAGAATATCTTTATGTTCACCTGGCGGCATCGCCAATACAATAACATCTACTCTTTTAATAAACTTTTCAATTTCATGGATTGCATTAGCTTTATACTTTTTAGCTAATTCAGTAAGTCTCTCTGGATTTGATCTGTTCGAAACATAGATATGACTTATTTGTTCATCGCTTTTTTGGTATAACCCAGATATGATTGCCTCTGCCATTCTACCTGCACCAATAAATAGTATCGAATTTCTCATCCTGTACCTCTTTCTTCTCATATTTCCTATTACGATATGTTATTTTTGGAAATTATTCAAATCAAACTGTTAATTCTAAAAGGTCACGACAATATTATATTCGTACTTATATGAATTTTTACAAATAAAAAGAGACGCCTATAAAGACGTCTCCTGCGTATTGAGGCGAAAAACTGCACGCCACATCGTGCATTTAGCCTTCCGGCATGTTTTTCGACTTACACAATTCAGCTCATCGCTAGATAAATATAACATAATGCTAGCAATAAGAAAAGAGGAAAATTTAAGAAGATGGTATACCCGAAATTTTCTTTATTTAATCACAATATAAAAAAGTTAGTAGAATTCTACTAAATTAACTAGTAACATGCATTTTATGTTTAATACATCGTATTTTGTGTAATAGAATACTATAACATTTTAAAGGAGGAAGTTAGTATATGAAACCTTATATTGAAGAATTCCAAAATGAAGACAAGCTGGAGCAAGCTGTAAATAATCTTAAAAATAAAGGTGTACAAGCTAATGACCTTTATGTGTTAACACATGATGACGAACGAACAGAAAGAATTTCTGATAAAGCAGAAACAAATGTGATTGGTATTGAGGAAACAGGTTTAAATCAAGCTGTTGAAAACTTTTTTAGTAAAAAAGGTGACGAACTCCGAAATCAATTATATGAAATAGGGTTTTCAGAAGATGAAGCACAAACATATGAAGAAAAACTTGATGAAGGAAAAGCTTTATTAATTGTAACAAATGCTGAACAATATCATTTAGTATAATGTAAATGAAAGGGAGCTCTAGAATATTAGAGCTCCCTTTCCCCTTTCATTACCCACATTACTTTCAATCTACCCTCACATACCGATTATCTTGAAACTTTTTGTACAAATTAGACAAGTTCTCCTTTCTAAAGTCATATAGTTAAATTGAGACATGCTTAGGGGGGATATGATGCGGTTTATTTTTATTCGCAAGAGCTGGTTGTTTTTTCTTTTTGTCGCAATTGTCATGGGTAGCTTGTATTACTTCTCGAATGATGTTGTGCCAACATTTCAAAATAGCGCTGAAAAAGATACGAACATTGTTATAAACATGGTAACCGGAGAATTCTCGACAACAACATCAGATGGTAAGAAAATTGAAGCTTATCGTTGGGATCCAGGTACAATTGTTATTCCACAAGATAAAGATGTTACATTAAGTATTATTGGTGTGAACGGTGAGGAACATCCTTTTTATATAGAAGGTACTGATATTAAAGGTACTGTAAAAAAAGGAGAGGAGACAGTTATTCCACTTCATTTCAAGGAAGAAGGAACTTATCGTCTTATTTGTGATACACACTCTCATGATGGTCAACAAGTTCCAATGATTGGATACATTGTTGTAGATTAAACACTTTATCAATCCTTTAGCCAAAAATAGGCATTAATACCTAGTTTATTTATTTAGACAAGCGGGTATTTGATATCTATCAAAGAAGAAAGGCAAGGGTGAGTAGTTTTGAAGATTGTCATCTATAAAGAGGAATTATATGAAATATTTTATACATACACCAGTGGATACGTAGAGCTTAAAAAACTCGAATCTGAGATTGATGATATCATACTAGTCCACCATTCCGAGGTATCAACGCTTGAATCTAGTGCATAAACTGAATTTTGTTCAAGTTAATCATAAGAGGAAAAGAGCATTTTTTTCCGTTTTTGTATAAAAAAAGCAAAGCGAATTATGCTTTGCTTTTTGTTTATTCTGTTATTTTACTTAGTTCGCTCATAAGAATCTAATAAATATTGAACGAGCTTCTCATCTTTTGATAAATGAACAGAATAAGTTCTTTTAACAAAGCGCTCTGCTTCTTCATAGCTTGAGAATTGATTTGAAAGTAATTTATGATTTTTTTCTATATTCCATACAGCTTCTTTATTTTTGTAAAGCAAGAATTTATCCTTTTCAGCATTTTCGAAATGCGAACAATGATTTTTCAAGTTCATCTTATTGTGAATGAAATCTGTGCGTAATGGCTTTATTGAAAAAGGTTTTTCAATAAATTCTTTATAAGCATCGATTGTTAAGGAACACCCAGCTGCTTTTGCATGTCCACCACCACCATATCTTGAGGCAATCTCAGAAACATCAGTATGATCATGTATTGTTCGAAAACTAATCTTTTTATTACCCATATTTAATATTGAAATACAATCAAGATGTGGATGTTCCTTTCCTAATTCATTTCCTAATTCAGAATGATAAGATTCAGCATGAACAATCCCTATACATACATCACCTAAAAACGATTGCACTAACTCTCTTTTTTTACGCCTTATGTAACGGTCTGTTTTCTTTTCTTCGATATCGAGAATTTTCTCTTCAAACTCACTAAATGTAAAATGATCAAATGTTAACAACCTATCTAACATGCTTGCTTCAAACTCTTCTATTGATTGCATATATAGAAGATCATTTAACCTTTTAGCTTGAATATTCTCATTCTTTTCCCATTCCCATGTATCATATTGACGTACTAGTTCAACATACTCATCCAAGATTGGATGAGACGATATAATGTTGTTCTCAACTAAGTAGGAATAAAGCAGTGATGTAGCAGAAGCCAGATTTCCTTCTTTTTCTTCTACCTTCACGATCCCCCACTCATACTGATTACAATGAAGAGCTGTTTTATGATGATCAATTAATCTTATCTGCCCCCCATTTTTATAAAACTTTTCTAACTTTGCCTCATTTTCTTTATTAACAGATAAATCAGTTATGTATACTTCCTTATCTAAGTCCTGCTGATCAAGCAATTGTTCAACATGATAATCTAGACTATTAACAGAATGATAATGTACCTCAACATTTTCTTTGAACGCAAATTTTGCTAGAATGCCACAACTTACACCATCTAAATCATTATGTGATAATAATATCTTTTGCATAAATCCACCTTCTACCTCAACATGTTTAAATTCTTTCAATATATGTCAGTATTTGTTTTAATGATTGATCTATTCAATCTATTTTATATTTTTACCTATTTTTAAAACAAAAAGAGGATACAATGAACCTGATTGGCCCAATGTTTCCTCTTTTTTTATTCACATACTCTTTTACCGAGAATAACTAAATCTCGTTCTACCCCATCCATGTTTGCAATCCTCGGTAAGTGTGCCCATCTTTCAAAATTGTAGTTTTCAAAAAGCTTAATACTAGGTGAATTGTGACCAAATACAAATGCTAGTAACGTTTTTAATCCCAGCTCGGGACATTGAGCTATAGCCCGTTCCATTAAAACACGAGCGTAGCCTTTTCCGTGAACGGAAGCATCAAGATAAATACTTACTTCTGCTGTTGCATCATAAGCTGGTCTCCCATAAAAAGATTGAAAGCTTAGCCAGCCAACAATAGCGCCACCCTCTTCTAACACCCATAATGGTCGTTGATGTGCGTTATGTTCATGAAACCACTTTAATCTGCTCTCTACAGTCACCTCTTGTAAATCAGCTGTTGCAAGCTGCCCTGGAATAGAGCTGTTATATATTTCAACGATCTTTGAGAGATCATCCAGATTTGCATCTCTTATTCTAAGATTTTGTTCACTCATATCTGTCTTTCCTTTCGTCATATAACATTTCTTCTTATTATAGAATAAAAATAGATAGACAAAAACTACTTTTTTGCTTCCGGAATAAAAATCGTCGACAAATGTCGAGCTTTTCGATCATTTGATGGTTCGTTATCTATTACTTTTTTGTACACTTGTGAAAGTTCTTTCATAAATTCTTGGAATTCTTGATCTGTTAAGTACACCATAGCTTGCCGATAACTTACTCCATCTTTTATTAGATCAATATTTTCTTGGTTTAAATAACTTTCATACTGTCCAAGTAAATGAGTCATAAAGGTTAAAAATAAGTTTAAATGTTCATCTTTAGATAATTTTGTTAAATCACTCTTATTAGATACCTCATGTTCATTTAAGGCATAGATTTTTTCAACCGTACCTCTTATTTGGTTTTCCTTTACAACTTTTAAAACTTCAGCCTCTAATAATTTATTTAGATGTCGATATAATGTTGCTTGTGGTACATCTGTTAATCTTGTTGCAATTTGCTGAACAGTATATTCTTTGTTTCCTATTAAGGTTTGAACAATTTTCATTCTTACTGGATGAAGGATTAGTTTAGCTTTTGAATCCACTGAGGTCACCCCTCCTAATATAAAAATAACATTTATAACGCAATGGTTATCATTATCAATTATAATAATAATATACTTGATGTCAAATAATATAGGTTATCAATAGGTATTTCTTAGAAAATAAAAAAGAATGACAGTTTCCCGTCACTCCTTAACGAATTATTCAATCACTTCAAAATAGTCTTTGTAATATCCACCGACTTTTCCAGTATTGTCAATAACAAAGAAAAATTCGTCTGTTTCATTTTGTACATCATACTCTTTTCCTGCTGTTAAAGCTCGATCTACCATATATTTTTCAGCATTCGTATGAATACATTTTACTTTCTTAATTTCTTTAGAATTTTGCCATGTTTTATGGATCATATCTATCACCTCTCTAATTTCTTCTTTTATTTTATCTGAAAATAGTTAAAAAGCCAATTATTGTGGAAAGGCAACATTAACAGCCACACTTTTCTTTTTCATTTCATATTTTACATATAGTAAGATTGGTAAAGCGATAATTGTAATCATCACTAGTGTACCAAAGAGATATAATGGTTTGTTCGCCCCAAATTGCTCTAATAAAACCCCGCCGATCCATGGGCCGATGACATTCCCAAGTTGTGTAAAACCCATAGCACCAAAATATGTTCCCTTTAAATCAGGCTTAGCAAGCTGATCGATAAGTAAATCTGTCATAGAGAACATCAAGATTTCACCAATTGTAAAAATGATCATCATTAAAATTAATAGTGGCAATTCTTGACTAAATGCAAAGCCGAAAAGTCCTAAGCAAATGACAACATTCCCAATCATAATTGAAACAAGTGGGGAATATTTTTTCCCAATTTTTATTAAAGGAAATTGCAAAATAATAACTGTAATTGCATTTAAAGTTAGTAAATATGAAAATAATTCCGCTCCATTTTTGAATAACTCCGAGCTAGAAAAGTATTGTGGCAATGTTGAGCTAAATTGAGAATATCCTGTAATACATAATACAAGTCCAACAAGACTATATAAAAAAATATGATCTTTACGGACAATTTGGACTGCATCTTTTAACTGAACAAGATTATTATTCGTTGTGTTTACTTTGTCATTGTATTTTCTCAACGTATAAAGTAATACAATTCCATATAGAAAATACGTTATTCCCGCAAATATAAATGGAGTTGTGCTAGCAGCTGCCCCAAGTTTAAGTCCAATTAACGGTCCAAATGTAACTCCAACATTTATTGCTGTATATCGAAGATTGAAGATCACTAAACGATTTTTTTCAACCGTTAAATCTGAAAGCATAACCTGGAAGTTGGTTCAAAAACAGAACGACATAAACCGTTTAACGCATTCATCATAAAAAAACCTACAATAGAATGAGTAAAAGCAAATCCTACAAAAACGAGTCCCCAAGCAAAAACAGAGATTAACAGAACTCTTTTTCTTCCCCAAAGATCTGATAAATATCCACCATAAAAGCTTGATGCAATGCCAACTAGAGAGCTAATTGCGATGATAGCACCTGTTGTCGACGGTGATACATTTTTTTCCTGTGTTAAATAAATGGCTAAAAACGGTATACACATCGATGTTGCTAGACGTCCAAATAAAGTACCGATTAAAATATTCATTGTAACCGGACTAACATCTTTTAACTGTTTCCACATTCTGTTCCCTTCCATCTTTTAATAGAATAATAATTTATTATACCTGAAAATGGAAAAAAGAATAGTAGAAAAACATAAAATCGTTCAGTTTCATAACACACAGAATAACTGCATAATGTATGGAGAGGTGAACGAATATATGTATACGAATGAAAGTATTGATCAGAAGATAGAAGAAATGATCGAAAAATTAAGAACTACTCAACGAAAAGATGGTTCTTGGAAATACTGTTTTGAAGGCGGTTTAATGACTGACGCTTTTATGATTATAACATTACGTTCCTTAGATATAAAAAATGAAGAAAAGCTGATAAAACAACTAGCAGATCGGATCTATTCGTTACAAAAAAACTCAGGGTTATGGAAGGCTTATTCTGATGAAAAAAGTGGGAACCTTTCTATTACCATACAAGCTTATTGTGCTCTTTTATATTCAGGTTACTTTACACCAGAACATCCTGGCTTAAAAAAAGCTGAAGAATTTATCCGTAAGAATGGTGGATTGGGTAATTCTCATTTTTTGACGAAATGGATGTTAGCTGTAAATGGGCTTTATCCGTGGCCAACTCTTTTTTATATACCAATGACCTTCCTTCTAATTCCAACTTCATTTCCCTTAAATTTCTATCAATTCAGTAACTATGCAAGAATTCATTTTATTCCAATGATGGTTGCTGCCAATAAAAAATACACTATTAAATCAAGTTATACACCAAACTTGAATCACCTGATTATTCGTTCTGCTTTTGCTAATGAAAGCTGGGAACTTCCATTTGCGACACGTACAAATTCATCGTTTACAAATGAAATGAAAAAACTTTTGCAACTACCTGAATATTTACACCGGTTAGGCTATCAAAAAGCAGAGCGATATATGTTAAAAAGACTTGAAGATGATGGAACTCTTTACAGCTATGCTAGCTCAACCTTTTTCATGATTTATGCCCTACTATCTTTAGGCCATAAAAAGTCTTCTCCAACAATATTAAATGCCATAAACGGATTAAAGCATTTGGTTTCAACCAATTGTGATGGTATTCATCTAGAAAACTCAACCTCTACTGTTTGGGATACAGCCTTACTTAGCTATGCTCTTCAAGAAGCTAATGTTTCCAGTACTTCACCCATGATTAACAAATCCGTTCAATATCTCTTATCAATGCAACATACAAAAAAGGGTGATTGGAAGATTCATAACCCTAATATTAAGCCAGGGGGATGGGGTTTTTCCCATAATAATACGATTAATCCAGACAATGATGATACCTCAGCCGCATTACGAGCATTAACAAGGAAAGCTCGTAAAGATCAAAAAGTACGCAATGCTTGGTATAAAGGAGTTACTTATCTTCTCTCCATGCAAAATGCTGATGGTGGATGGGCGGCCTTTGAAAAAAATACAGATCTAGAAATCCTTACGTATCTTCCGTTAGAAAACGCAGAGGACGCCGCTATTGACCCTTCAACTCCGGACTTAACAGGTAGAGTACTAGAGTTTTTAGGTAACAATGCTGGATTAACAAAAGAACACCCAAGTGTAAAAGCAGCAATAAGGTGGCTGATGGACAATCAAGAAGAGAACGGCTCTTGGTATGGAAGATGGGGAGTTTGTTATATATATGGAACTTGGGCAGCTGTGACAGGACTACTAGCTGTTGGTATCTCCCCAACATCATCTGCTATAAAAAAGGCAATCAACTGGCTAGTAAGCATACAATTAAACAGTGGAGGTTGGGGTGAATCATGTGCAAGTAGTGAGGAGAAAAGATATGTACCCCTTTCATTTAGTACCCCTTCACAAACATCATGGGCATTAGATGCATTAATTCAGAGTAGAGCCTTTTCGAATTTATCTGTACAAAAAGGTATATCTCATCTAATAAATGATTCTTCTTTCACTGAAGAAGGAAGAACATATCCAACCGGCATTGGACTACCAGGGCAATTTTACATCACTTACCATAGCTACAATCTACTTTTTCCATTGTTAACACTTGCCCACTACCAAAAAAGATCATAACAGGTTTATTTAGAAAAAAGATCAACCTTTTTGGAAAAGTGCATATATTGTCTACGACTGATGTCAGGGAGGGAGAAATAATGTCAGAGCAGTACATCGTATCCATGCAAAAATGGTGTGAGGAAATTTTAGAAAGTTATCATCATTCCTATGAAGAACTAAGCCGAAACCATCACAAAGATACATTAGAAAATTGGAAAAGTGAGCTTGAAATCTTCCAAGCTCAACTAAACAAAGATGATCGTCCTGATAATAAGGAAGTTTATGAGCGTGCTGATCGTCTGTTTACACAGTTTGAAGCTTACTTTGATGATGAAAATAATGAACAGGAAAGCATTTTACGCGCCCATAACGAAGCAGGAACGGTTCCAATCGGAGGTCATACGTTACCACCACTACCCTACAGTTATGATGCATTAGAGCCTTATATTGATCGTGAAATTATGAGATTACATCATGACAAGCATCATCAAAGCTATGTTGATGGTTTAAATAAAGCCGAAAAAGAAATGCAAAAAGCTCGTCAAACAAATAACTTTGAATTAATTAAGCATTGGGAACGTGAAGCTGCGTTTCATGGTGCAGGTCATTACCTTCACACAATCTTCTGGAATGTAATGAGTCCTAACGGTGGTGGCATGCCTTCTGGTATGTTAATGAGAGAGATTAATCAAACATTTGGTAGTTTTGAAAAATTTAAAACCCACTTTTCTGAAGCAGCCAAAAATGTTGAAGCAGTTGGATGGGCAATTTTAGTTTGGGCACCACGTTCCCGTAGATTAGAAATTCTTCAAGCAGAAAAGCATCAAAACTTAAGTCAATGGGATGTTATCCCCTTACTTACGCTAGATGTTTGGGAACATGCCTACTATCTTCAATATAAAAACGAACGAAAAAAATACGTTGAGAATTGGTGGAATGTTGTAAATTGGCGTGAAGTAGAGAGACGTTTTCATGAAGCACAACAACTAAAATGGAAACCATTTTAATATACAAAAAAGGCAGATTATCTTATAAAGAAAAATCTGCCTTCATTTATTCTATATAATACCTAAAGCATCTAAAAAGACAAAGATAATTACAATCGGTGATACATATTTTAATAGTAGGTACCAAATTGTAAAAATCTTTTTACTAAGAGATGATCCTTGTGACAGTTCATCAAACAGAACTTTTTTAGATATCTTTAATGGAACAAATATTGAAATTAAGAGCGCACCAAGTGGCATAAGAATATTGCTTACTAGAAAATCAGCAGCATCAAAAATTGACTTATCGAATAATGTTATATGTCCAAGCAGTCCGAAAGAAAGTGCTGACGGAATTCCGACAACAAAAATGCATATTCCAACTAACCAAGAAGATTTTCTTCTTTTAGAATCATTCCCCTTCGCAATCGGAGCTACAATTATTTCGAGCATTGAAAAAGCAGATGTTAAAGTAGCAAATAAAAACAATAATAAAAATGCGATCAAAAAGATTGTTCCAAATGGCATTTGATTAAACACTGTAGGCAGTACATTAAACAATAACACAGGACCTGCATCCGGAGCTAAACCAAAAGAAAACACGGCCGGAAAAATTGCTAATCCTGCTAAAAACGCAACTAATAAGTTAAGAACGACGATTGAAACTGCCGATTGTGGTAAATTTTCATTCTTAGACAAATAAGAGCTATAAGTTACCATAACTGACACTCCAACACTTAGGGCAAAAAAGGATTGTCCCATCGCATATAAAATCGTCTCAGATGTTACGTTTGTAAAATCAGGCTTTAAAAAGAAAATAATTCCTTCCATGGAGCCATCTAGTGTAATAGAACGAACAATCAAGATGACAAATAATATAAACAAAGCAGGCATCATAATTCGGCTTGCTTTTTCAATCCCATTTGAAACACCTTTAGAAACAACAAAACTTGTAATAAGTAAAAATAATAACTGTGCAAAAACGGTTAAAATCGGATCCGAAATGCTAGTACCAAATAACTCACCATACTCCTGCTCTGTTAAGCCACTAAGATTTCCTGTAACAGCTTTAAATAGATAAATTAAGATCCAGCCACCTACTACGCTATAAAAAGACAACAAGATAAAACAAGTCACTACACCAAGTCTTCCAATTAAGTGCCAAGAGGAATTCGGAGCAATTTGTTTGTATGCTTGAATGGCATCTTTTTTCGTACTTCTACCTATCACAAACTCTCCTAATAGAAGTGGTAGTCCTACTAGTAAAGTAAATAAAATAAAGATTAGAAAAAATACACCGCCCCCACTAGTCCCCGCAACATAAGGAAACTTCCATATCGCTCCTAAACCAATTGCAGACCCGGCAGCCGCAAGAATAAAAGAGAGCTTGGACGACCATTGTTCTACAGAATTATTCATAACATCACCTCAAAATCCTACTGATCAAAGATTTCTTTCAAAAGAATATAAAATCAACCTTTGAAAAATATATTATATAAATACACATTTTATCATTTTACTAGGATAATTTAAATTAAATTTTAAAATAATTCAATCAGCAAAACTGAATTAATAGAAAAAAACAGCTTATTGCCAAGTCCTAATGGCAAAAGCCTTAGTTTTCTATACTATAATTCATAAAACTTATCCTTGCTGATAGTAAAAGAAAAAAGGCTGACACATTTAGTGCCAACCTTCTTAGATTTATTAAAAACTTATCCTTCTAATAATAATGATTCTGGATCTTCAAGTAATTCTTTCACTGTTGATAAGAAGCTTACTGCTTCTCTTCCGTCAACAATTCGGTGATCATATGAAAGGGCAATGTACATCATTGGACGATTTTCCATTGTATTTTCATCGATAGCAACAGGGCGAAGCTGGATTTTGTGCATACCTAAAATACCAACTTGTGGTCCGTTTAGGATAGGTGTTGACATTAATGATCCGAAAACACCACCATTTGTAATCGTAAATGTTCCGCCTTGTAAATCAGAAAGACTTAATTTGTTATCGCGTGCTTTCTTAGCAAGATCAAGAATTTCTCCTTCAATACCTGCAAAGTTTAAGCGATCTGCATCACGAACAACTGGTACAACTAATCCATCTGGAGCTGATACCGCAATTCCAATATCATAGAATTTCTTCACCAAAATTTCATTGCCTTGTATCTCAGCATTAAGAAGTGGATATTGTTTTAATGCAGCAACAACAGCTTTTGTAAAGAAGGACATGAAGCCTAAACGAACATCATGCTGTTCGAAAAATTTGTCTTTACGACGTTTACGAACTTCCATAACAGCAGTCATATCTACTTCATTAAATGTTGTTAACATAGCAGCTGTTTGTTGAACTTCTACTAATCGATTTGCAATCGTTTGTCTACGTCTAGACATTTTTTGTCTTTCTACTGGTTTACCAGGTTTATCATCCTGTACGGCTGGTGTAGCAGCTTTTGGTGCAGCTGGTTTCGATTCTTGTTTTGGTGCTTCTTGACCCGAGTGTGCTTCAACATCTTGTTTACGTACGCGGCCAAGTGGATCAACTGTTTGAACTTGTTGTAAATCTATTCCACGCTCACGAGCTAACTTACGTGCCGCTGGTGAGGCAATTGTACGTTGTTTTTTCTCTTCTTCCGTTACTTCAACATTGTTTTGTTGAGCTTCTTGTGGCGCCGGTGCTTCTTGTTTAGTCTCTGTTTGCTCTGGTTGTGAAGGAGAAGCTTCACCACTCTCATCAATTATCCCAATTGTTTCTCCAACTTGAACAGTATCACCTGATTCTTTGTGTAGCTCTTTTAAAACTCCAGAAAATTCAGCAGTTAATTCAACATTTACTTTATCTGTTTCAACTTCTAAAAGGTATTCACCCTTCTCAACAACATCACCTGGTTGTTTTAACCATTGTGCAATCGTTCCTTCAGTAATAGATTCTGCTAGTTCTGGTACTTTAATTTCAGCCATTGTTGGTTCCCCCTTGAGAAACTTGCTTGTTAAAAGAATCACTTTTATTACATCTATATCAATTTAACGCGATAATATGATAACAGCAAGTCTCGCATTTTTCAATTTAAATGATGATTAATGGTTAAATAATTATTTATTCCAAGTTAATGCTTCTGTAACGATCCGTTCTTGATCTTTTTTGTGGATATTCGGATCACCTTCCGCTGGACTCTGTCTTCTTCTTCTACCTATATAGTTCACCGGAACTCCTTCAGGTGCAATTTCTCTTAATTTTGAATCAATAAACGTCCATGCTCCCATGTTTTGGGGTTCTTCTTGAACCCAAACAATTTCTTCAAGAGCTGGTAAACGATCCAAAATGGATGTAATAATTGTCTTAGGGAAAGGATATAGTTCCTCAACTCTTAGCATGTGAACCCAATCCAGATCGCCTTCAATCGTATTTAACTTATCAGTTAAATCTGTAGCTACCTTACCAGTGCATAAAAGAAGTCTTTTTACTTTTTCCGGAGAAGTGCCTAGTCCTGGTTGTTCAATAACTGGCTTGAACTCTCCTTCACATAATTCATTTAGATCTGATACAGTTTGTGGATTTCTTAGTAAGCTCTTTGGCGTCATAATAACAAGTGGTCTTACTTCTTCACGCTTTAGCAAGTCCGCTTGACGACGTAATATATGGAAATATTGAGATGCACTTGTTAAATTCGCAACTTGCCAGCTATCTTCAGCAGCTAACTGTAAGAAACGCTCCAACCTAGCACTGGAATGCTCGGGACCTTGTCCTTCAAATCCATGTGGTAATAACATAACAAGCCCAGATTTTTGACCCCATTTTGCACGACCTGCAGCAATAAACTGATCAAAGAATACTTGTGCTGCATTTGCAAAGTCTCCGTATTGTGCTTCCCATAAAACTAATGTTTCTGGTGCAAATACATTGTAACCATATTCAAAACCAATAACAGATCCTTCAGATAATGGACTATTGTGGATTGCAAATGATGCTTTAGCGTCATCTAGTCGATGTAATGGTGAATAAAACTCACCAGTATCAACATCATGTAAAACAATATGTCTCTGTGCAAATGTTCCACGCTGTGAATCCTGTCCTGTTAATCGAATAGGAGTTCCATCTGTTAAAATGGATGCAAACGCTAACGCTTCACCTAAAGCCCATTCCACTTTTCCATCTTCCTTAAGCGCTTTTGCTCTTCTTTCTAGAATTCTCTGAAGTTTAGAAAACACATTAAAGCTTTCCGGCCATTTTACAAGCTCATCATTTAATTGAAGTAACTTATCCTTATCAACAGCTGTTTTTAACTTAGGAAGGCCACTGTTAACGAATTCCGGTAATTGAATTTCATGTTTTTGAGCTACCTTTTTATCAGGAACTTTTTGATATGCCTTTTCTAGTACTGTTTGAACTTCATCGCTAATTTTTTCAACATCTTCTGGCTTAACAATTCCTCCACCTTGTAGTGATTTTGCATAAAGCTCACGTACAGTTGGATGTTTACGAACTTTTTCGTAAAGTTTTGGTTGTGTCATGGATGGTTCATCCATTTCATTATGACCAAAACGTCGATAGCCAATAAGATCGATTAAGAAATCACTCTTAAATTTATTTCTGTATTCCATTGCAATGAACACTGCAGCAATACATGCTTCTGGATCATCTGCATTAACGTGTACAATAGGAATTTCATATCCTTTTGCAAGGTCACTTGCATATGTGGTTGAACGGGAATCACGACTTTCAGTTGTAAAACCGATCATATTATTCGCAATAATATGTATAGTGCCACCCGTTTGATAACCTGTCAGCTTATTTAAGTTCAATGTTTCCGCAACAATTCCTTCACCCGGGAATGCAGCATCCCCATGGATAAGAATAGCCATAGCATTATTTTCATTTTGTTTTGGATAACCTTTTTCTGTACGAGTTTCCTGTGCAGCACGGGTATATCCTTCAACAATTGGATCGATAAACTCTAGATGACTTGGATTATTAGCTAATGTTACTTTAGCACGCACTGTACTTTCATCTTTTATTTGTTTATTGGCACCAAGGTGGTACTTAACATCACCACTCCAACCATAGTTAATTCCAATAGAACCTTCTGATGGAACCAATTCTTTATTAGGTGCATGTTGAAACTCAGAAAAGATAATTTCATACGGTTTGCCAAGTACATGAGCTAAAACACTTAAACGGCCGCGGTGCGCCATTCCTATATTTATTGTATCAGTGCCAGCTTGAACGGCATTTGAGATTAATTCATCAAGTACCGGAACTAGCATATCTAAACCTTCAATAGAAAAACGTTTTTGACCAACAAAAGTACGGTGAAGGAATTGTTCAAACCCTTCAACTTCTGTGAGTCTTTTTAAGATAGAAATACGTTTTTCCTTTGATAAATTTTCAAAGATCGCTCCTGATTCCACCATTTTTACAAGCCATGTTTTTTCCTCATAGTTATGAACATGACTAAATTCGAATGCGATCGTTCTCTTATAAACTTCTTTTAAGTATTGATATGCTTCAAGCCCATTGGTCACATGTGCAGGAGCATCTTCACATAATAGGTTTACAGGTATATCTTTTAAATCTTCTTCAGTTAAATCATATTCTTCAAGGCGAAGAAACTCATTCTTCTCATTTCGGTCCTCAAAAGGATAAATTGCTGCGTTTAAGTGACCATATCTACGAATATTTGTCACTAATCGAACTGCTTCAGCAACTTTTTTCATTTTATCAGTACTGATTGTTTCATTTTCAGCTGACTTTGTCGTGTCTTTTGTTGTGATTGAAGGAGAACCCCAGGTATCAAAGATTTCTTTTAATTCTATATCAATAGAATTTGGATCAAGTTTATATTGATCATATTGTTCCATGACATAGCCGAGGTTAGGACCATGGAAGTCTTCCCAAGGGAAATTCTTCTTGCTATTGCCTTGTGCCATCTAACATTACCCCCAACGATTCATAAGTGATCAGAAATGATTTTCCTGATACGTAGGAAGGATAAAATTATCCTACGATATTAACCACTCTTACGAGTATAGTAGTATGATATTAAAACGCTTCCAATGCTATTTTAACATTGCTACCTTCACATTCCAAGATAGTTAATAGAAAAATCGAAAAAAAATGTTTCTTTTTTCTTACGGTTTTCCTTAGAGTGTCTAATTGTTCGGAATAATTGGAATTATCCAACAAAAATATCACTATCTTTACTCCAATCATACAACATATACCAAGGAAAAAAGTACAATTTTTATTATTTTAATGTAAATTAATTATATTTTTTTAGTATTAATGAAATTTATGTTTATTTTGAAATTATTATTAATGTCTTTCCTACTTTATGAGGCTAATTTTCTCCATGTAATTTCAATAAAAACCTCTATTTTTATAAATAAATGAGAGGTTTTTACTATTTTGCAAACTTTGTCACAATATGAAATTTCAGTTAGTGCTTATAAAGTAGAGATACTCGTTCTTTTCTCACATCTATACAAATACTCTTACAGACACTGCATACTCGTTTCGGATCAATCCTTTTATAACATTTTTAATAACAATCTCTTAAGTAGTGGATATAACTGCTCTGGGAGCTCTTCAATTTTGTCGACAAAAACACTATATTTCCCATAAATATTTTTTATTGTTTTTTGTGTTGCTTCATTAACTTCGCCATTTGACAAAAATACATTGATTACTTCTATACCCAGTTTTCTTGCCTCTAAAACTGCTTCATGTGTATCAATTATACCATTCCGTTCATAACCTGTTGCAGCGGCTTCACCATCTGAAAAAACAAGGAGAAATTTCTGTTTTTCATTTTTCTTCATTAGCTGTTCTGTCATATGTCTTATAGCATATCCATCACGATTATCTTCTTCTGGTGAGAGTTGCATAATTTCAGGTCCTGACTGCTGATTTAAAGAGGTCTCAAAAGAGATTACCTCATAGAAATGATTTGGCTGTCGTGTTTTTGTCGATTCGTTCGTGTCCTCCCAAAATCCAACAATTTTATGTGGAACTCTTACTGATTTTAACGTTTCATGAAATAAGATAATCCCAAGCTTTGATTGATCCATTTTATCGAACATGGATGCAGAACAGTCAACTAATAGAGTAAAAACAGCATCAATATCAGGAGACTTTTCCTGTTTTTTATAAAAAAGCTTCGGATTGTCATCTGTTATAATTCGGAGCAGTTTTTTGTTTAATCTTCCAATTTGAAGATCAGACCTCGGCATTGTTCTTTTATGCTCCAGCGTTTTTTGAATCATTAGCTTCAGCTTATTTTGGTATAACTGAATAACCATTCGATCTTTTTGATATTGCTCAATATCTGATATTGTTGGAGTCTTAGCTTCTTGAAACACAGGTACAGCATATTTATTTTCCTTACCATAAGATGCATCCCCACTACTAGCTCGATCTTCTTTTTGATTTTCCAATGCTTCCATTTTGGAGTAATCATTTCTTTTTGCTTTTTTTGAAGTTCCTTGAACCATCGCTAGAGCCTGGTCACCGTCTTCTCCCTCACGTACAGCACCGTCTCCATTTATCGTCGTATTTGTTCCTTGTTCTAAATCGAATTGAAGAAAACTTTTTGTAGGCTTGCTTGTTTCACTATGCCATGTTGGTAATTTGTCACCATGTACATCTTCATCACCTTGCTTAGCATCTTCTAACACATCTTTGTTTTTTAATTTAGATTTTCTTTTTAATTCATCATATAGGCTGCCAGACAAAATGTTATTGTAAGGTAGTTCCGCTAAATAAAAATAGGTATTCAGCATATCTTTTTCCAATATTTCTTCTAAAACATCAACAATTTCTAAGACAATATCAATAACCTGCTTAGTAGAACCTACATCAAACACTTGAAAAAGCTTTGACTCAATATAAGGTATGGTTCTGTCAATACTCTCAGATAAAGATGGAATTGTCTCGATTGTGGATTGTGCTGTTAGTGTTAAATACATACTATTAAAAAGCGCATCCGTTAAAATACTTCGCTCTTGATGAATAATTAACTGACTTTGAAAATGTTTTCGATAAAGCTCTCTTCGAATATTAAACGCTTTTTTCGTACCGCGTCTTTCTTTTCTGCATTTTTCCTCTAATCGAAGGTCCTCCAACAGCATACATAATTGCTTCGCAAAGCTCTTTAGCTTTAATTTTGAAGTCTTTTCAATAAAAACACCTAATTCTTTAAAATCAGTATAATAATAATTACCAATACTTCTAAGATAAATATCGCTTTTTAACGCTAGTTCTGTTTCTTCCTTCTCGCGGTGATCCCAGAAATGACTAACATAAACTTTTTTTCAAATGGATCTAGATATGAGTGAACGCTGTAATCAACCTCAATGTCTGGAATTTTCGTTAAGCCCTTCGCTAAATCTGATAATGACATAAATAAAAAAGAATCTACCTGTTGATCATTAAATTTTATAAATCTCAATTTTATACCCTCACTCGAATAACGTTTCTGCTAGATTTCGAATGGCGGCTTTTTCTCTTTCATCTTCAAGCTTATTAACAATTCCTCTTTCTACAGCACGGTTTGGTGGCATATAGCAAGCTAAATCACATGTATCAATAAGCGCTCGGATCGATGCTGCCTCTTCTGAAACCTGGCCATTTTTCACGAGAGTTAGTAGATCTGACGAAAGACTAGTAAACGTTTCTAATAAGCGTTGATCAGACAGTTGTGATTGATTCTCTAAAACTATTTTTAGCTCTTCCCCTTGGATATAGGGTACTTCAATAACAACAAAACGATTTTTGAGTGCTTCATTTAATGGGACCGTTCCCACATATCCTTCATTAATAGCGGCAATAACACCGAAATCTTCATGTGAGCGGATAACTTCACCTGTAAATGGGTTTGTAATCATTCTCCGGTAATCTAGCACACCATTTAATATCGGTAATGTTTCTGGCTTTGCCATATTTATTTCGTCTATATATAATAAATGGCCTTTTTTCATTGCCTTTACAACAGGACCTGAAATGAATTCAATGGAAGTTTCACCGTTTCGATTTTCAATTGTTTTGAAGCCTAAAAGTGCTTCAGCATCCATATCAACAGAACAGTTTACACTATGCATAGGTTGATTAAACATAAATGATAATGTTTCTGCCAACTTTGTTTTTCCTGAACCTGTTGGACCCTTTAATAAGACATTTTTACCAAGAGCAAGAGCGATCATTGCATCTAGTAGAATTGATTCATCAGATGGAGTATAACCACCTTTACCAATTAATAAAGCGTCTTGTTCATCTTTTCGTTTTAATGATCTATTTTGAATTCTTTCTTTAATTTCTTCCGGTAATGGATAAGCTTGTAAATTATTCATTGTACGCCTTCTTTCATCTATATAAAGTTAAGTTGATACGGTTTTATATCAACCATGAGTATACTAAAAAGTATATTGATATTCAAAGAAAAGAATTAATTAAAGGAGTTTAAATCTTTTAATCATAAAAACAAAAAGCTACCCTTTTAAAGAATGTAGGTAGCTTTTTCTTAGTTATATGCTTTTATTGGTATTAATTGATCCACAGATCATTCTATCCCCTGCATTTCCAGAAGGATCAGTTACATAATCATCTGGTTTTTCATGAATAATAAAGGAACTTCCATCTTTATCCAAAAGAGAAAGCTGTTCTCCTTTTTTTAATGTTACAGAAGATGCAAGAAGCTCAATATCAATTTTCCCATCAGCACCAACTTCAATATTTGGTAGATCTCCCTCATGTTGTCCTTTAGGATTGTCAAAGCCATGTTCGTGATTTGACAAGCTTAGGTGACTGCCAGCAGAAGTGAAAGTTGGTTTTTCACAGATTCCTATTGAATGGATATGAAAAGCATGCTTGCCCGGTGGTAGATTTTGTCCAATTAACCGAATGGTTACACCTTCAGCTGTTTCATTTAGAATGATTTTTCCTACATTTTTTCCTTTTTGGTTGATTAATTCTAATTTTTGCTGATTTAATTCAGGCTCAGAGGCTGTAATTGACTCCTTTTTAATATGAGTGTTGTTATTAGTACTTTTTTCTGTTACTAAAACAATAAAAATGGATAGAGTCATAAGTGATATAAAAACAATAGATAATCCTTTCAACGTTAGTTCCTCCTAGATAATGACGCTTATTAGTCATTCTTGCCAGGTTCTAAAGAAATAAACGCTGTGGTTAGGTTCTACAGTTAGAATTATCTATTTCCTAAAGTTTAATAGAGCAAAAAAGAACCAATTTGGTTCTTTTCATTAAAATCGCTTAGCTCCTAAGTAACGTTGTTTCCAATAGGAGTTATTTAAGTTAGAAATACTTACACCTGAACTACTTGCATGGATAAATTGATTATCCCCCAAATATATTCCCATATGTGATGGACCTTCTTTATATGTAGTAAAGAAAACAAAATCGCCTCTAGAAGGTTCATTTATTACTTTCATCATATCCCAATAGCCTGCAGTGCTAAGGCGAGATACAGAAGTAACCTTATTTAATACATAATAAATAAAACCGCTACAATCAAAACCACTAGGAGTATTACCTGCCCAACGATATGGTACTCCTAAAAGTGACTTTGCCTCAGAAATCATTGTTTCAACCTTATTGTTTTGATTTTGAGGTGCCGTATTTTCAGTACTGTTATCAATAGTAGCTTCTCCAGTCACCTTCAAAACTTGTCCAACGGTTATTACATCTGACTTCATATTATTTAATACTTTTAGTTCAGCAATTGTTATGTTAAATTTATTGGCGATTTTCCATAAAGAATCTCCAGCAGAAACAGTATATGTAGATGTGTTCGGGTTTGATATAACTTGCTGTTTTGTGGGTTCACTCTGTTTAACATCTTCTTGTTTAGTTTGTGTTGTTTCCTGTTTTACGATTAACTTCTGCCCAACATAAATAACATCACTATTCAATTTATTTGCTTTCTTCAATTCTGATACCGTTGTGTTATATGATCTGGCAATAACCCATAAGGAGTCACCACCCTTAACTATGTATTGTACATTACTAACAGTTTTTGAAACTGATTTTACTGGAGCTGGAGTAGTAATTTCTTTAGAAGAATTTGTCCCGGGAATCTGAAGTGTTTGCCCGATCCTAAGAACATCAGTTGTTAGTCCATTAGTTTTTTTTAGTTGATCAACTGTCGTATTGTATTGGCGGGATAATCCCCAAAGAGTATCATTACTCTTTATACTAATGCTTTCGGCTTCTGCCATAGTTGCAAATAATGAGGAGCTAACTACAGCTGTTGCTGTTAACCCTAATATCTTATGCTTCATCTTTAAAGGTACCTCCTGGATCTTATATATAGATAGATTAACAACAATAAATGACATAAAAATTTCATTGAATAGCAGTTTTATAGAATAACAGGAAAAAAGAGACAAAACTTTTATTTTTATCATACAAAACATTACACTTGTAGACAATCATTTCTTTTATGAAGAACCATCTTTATTTAAAGTTTATATATTATTTAAATAAAAAAGGCCGGATCCATTCCCGACCCATACCCAATTGTTAAACTATTTTTTTCTGATTATCTAGTAACCTCTTATTTGCTCCAATCTTAAAATGCTGCACACCAAAAATAAATACTGCCACTAATGAAATCACACCAAAGACAATAACCATATATTTTAGACCAATTGTATCAAGAAATAATCCTGTACTTAATAAAACTACTTGAAACATGATGCGGTCAAACATATTTCGAAACGAAAAGAAACGACCGTGATATTGTTTATCGATTTTCGTTTGAAAGATAGTAGCAGCAATTGGGAAAAAGCAACCAACTGCAAAGCCAAAAATTCCAAAAGAAATAAGTGACATTATTTTTACATCACTAAAAAATAATGAAAGGTGGGCAAAAGATATAACAAAGGAGAAAATAAACATTAGTTTAATTGGCTCCACAAGATGTGTAATTCGTTTGACGAAGAAAGCACCAATCATAAATGAAATACCTTCTGCCGTATAAAGAAGGCCTTTAATCGCAGCGTCTCCTTGCGTTTCACTAATATTAATAACCATTAAATTAAAGCCACCTAGAAACAATACTGGAACAAATGTTAACACAAGTGCCATCATGGCAATCGGTGTACGTCTCAATACTGGTATTATTTCTGTAAATCCGCCTGATTTTTCACCCTTCGCTTTGTTATATTCAGGTTCTTCAAATGATAACAAGTATGTTGTTGCTAAAATCATAACATAAGCCATCATTGACCCTATATAAAGAAAACTAATATCCATAATAACTAATAAAATTCCACCAAGAGCTGTTCCTGCAACACGAGAGATAGTCGATACATTCATATGAACCCCGTTCATTTGAATGTAGTCCTTCTCTTCTACTATTAAAGGTATAACAGACTGTAAGGCAGGAAAATAAAAGGCCGCACTAATTTGAATGCAAACCATAAAACAAATCATAAAGATAATCGATTCGAACTCTAGTGCTAAAAACATAAATATTACACTTAAAGTTCTGCCTATTCCAGCATAAATTAGAACTTTCTTTTTTGAGTAACTGTCAATCACTCTACCCGCAAGTGGCCCAACCATAACACCCGCTAATAATCCTAAAAACAAAATCATTGATTTCATAAAATCTGAAGGAACATATTTTTGCATGAACTCTAAGTTACCGATAATCCCCAGCCATAAACCAAGACCGGCAACAAGTTCCCCAATCAACAAAATCCAAACATTTTTATTTTTCCACATGTTCTCAGCTTCTTCCAATATAGTTCACAATATAAGTCAACTATAACACCGATATTTTTATTTCGCTATACGAAATAAATGCTTTTATTGAAGATTCGAATCAGGGGTGCTAATCGGATATAATGTTCCCTCTAGAGCAAATGACATTTTCCCCGTTTCTTCAGAAACAATTAATATTAAAGCATCTGTTAATTCAGATAGACCGATAGCTGCGCGGTGTCTTGTCCCAACCTTTTCTTGACCAAAATTTTGTGAAGATAGAGGTAAAACATTTGCAGCAGATATCATATAATCCCCTTTAATCAAAACAGCACCATCATGAAGGGGATTTCCGGGATAAAAGATGCTTTCAATTAGTCTGTTTGATAATGTTGCATTTAATTGTATTCCCTCTTGAATTAGATGATCTACATTTTGATTTCGCTCAACAACAATTAGTGCACCATGTCGTCGTTCAGATAGATTTTGAATCGCCTTAGCAATTTCTATATACTGACTCGTAAATTCCGCAATATATGCCTTTAAATAGAAAAAAGACGCAGTTGATTGTATTTCATTAAATCGATCCTTTATTTGGGCGAGTTCACATAATAAACAATACTCCTTTTCTCCTATAGATAATCGCATTTTCTCTGCTTCTTCAATAATTTGTTCAAGGTGAAAAGAAATATGATGTTTAATAGAAGAAAATGTGTTGTGCTCATTTTCCATATGTAATCAAGCCTCCTTTTCTTTAGTCTTTTCATTGATAAAAAACTTATGTTGACTAAGTCCATGTGTATTTTTTCCAATTGAAAAACCATACTAATAATAGGAGGCGTTTTACATGATTACACATAAAATATTGCAGTATACATTTAGCATTCTTGGTGTTATTTCATTAGGATTTTTTTATTATCAGATGTTTAAAGGTGAATCAAGAAAATCTGATAATCAACCAAAGTAACATACCACGAATTTTTCATGATATAATTCTCAAGGTATTAAGTAGAAATGAGGATGTATAAATGAAAAATAACAGTTTAAAACGGGAAAAGCTTATTTATTTTTCGAGCATTTTATTTCCCATTCTTGTTACTCAGCTTGGACTTTATGCTATGAACTTTTTTGACATAACAATGTCAGGTAAAGTTCATCCAAACGACCTTGCCGGCGTTGCAATTGGTTCAAGCCTTTGGGTACCTGTTTACACAGGATTAAGTGGAATTTTACTTTCAATTACGCCGATTGTTGCTCAGTTAGTAGGTGCAAAAAAGACAAAAGATGTTCCTTATATGGTTGTACAAGGGATATACGTCAGTATTGTGATTTCGATCATTGTTACTATACTTGGTGTTATTGTTTTAGATCCGATATTGCAAAATATGGGATTAGATAAACCTGTTTCACATATTGCAAAATGGTACCTTATTTCGTTGTCACTTGGCATTTTACCTTTATTTATTTACGCTGTATTAAGATGTTTTATTGATGCACTAGGATATACAAGAATAACTATGTTCGTTACGCTTTGCTCTTTACCAATTAATTTTGTATTTAATTACTTATTTATCTTCGGTAAACTAGGCTTTCCTAAACTAGGTGGAATCGGTGCAGGTGTTGCATCAGCTATTACATATTGGTGTATCACAGCAATAGCAGTGATCATTGTTATGAAGCAATCTCCTTTTAAAAAATACGGTATTTTTAAAACATTTTATTCTGTTTCGATAAAAGCATGGATGGAAATATTAAAAATCGGTGTTCCAATCGGTTTATCAATTTTCTTTGAAACAAGTATTTTTGCTGCTGTTACTCTTTTAATGAGTCAATATAATACAATTACCATTGCCTCACATCAAGCAGCAATTAATTTTGCCTCATTTCTATATATGATTCCGCTAAGTATTTCAATGGCCCTAACTATTGTTGTGGGACATGAGGTTGGAGCGAAACGAATTAGAGATGCTAAACAATATAGTTATTTAGGAATTAGCATGGCTATCTTTTTATCTGTTTTGTCAGCTGCGCTTATTTATTTCTTTAGACCTGAAGTTGCATCAATTTACACAGAAAATTCTGCTGTTTTAAAACTAACACAAGACTTTCTAATTTACGCAATCTTCTTCCAACTTTCTGATGCAATAGCAGCACCAATACAAGGAGTCCTTAGAGGTTATAAAGATGTTAATATAACATTTATTATGGCTCTAATATCATATTGGGTCATTGGATTACCTATTGGATATCTTTTAGCAACGTTTACTTCTCTTGACGCATTCGGCTATTGGATCGGCTTAATATCAGGTCTAGCAGCAGGTGCTGTGGGACTTTCAGCAAGATTATTTGTTATTCAACGTAAAAACGAATCTGCATTAGGCAATTCATAACAAAAAAACCCTCAGAAATTTGAGGGTTTTTTTCTACTTAATTATTCCACTTATACGTATAAAAGACTTCATTTTCAAACCAATGCATAACCTCTGGATCTTTGTTAAGGAACTTCTCTTCCATTGCTTTTAACATACCTTCTGTTTGAGAACGGTGAGCTTTTAAAGCATTTAATTTAATATCTGCTACATCTGTAATGTTTATTTGTACATCAGGATGACCAATCACTTCGAAACGATTTTTTGTAATCGCCATACAATACGTCATTGGTCGTTCTGCAATAGGCTTACGGTTTAATGCACGAATAACTCCTGCCCCACATGCATCATGATCAGGATGAACACCATGACCTGGATAAAATGTAACAATTAATGTTGGTTTTACTTCATCAATAATTGTCTCAAAAAGATCCGCTAATTGTTCATCATCTTCAAATTCTAATGTTTTATCACGTAGTCCGAGCATTCGTAAATCTTGAATATCCATAGCAGCACAAGCATCCATTAATTCCTTTTTTCTTATTTCTGGTAATGTTTCACGGTTGGCAAATAGAGGGTTTCCCATATTCCTGCCCATTTCACCTAACGTTCCACATGCATATGTAACAGGAATTCCTGCTTTTCTTTTCTGTGCGATTAATCCAGCTACTCCAAATGCTTCATCATCAGGATGTGGTAAGATTACTAGAACATGTTCTTTCATTAAATACACTCCTTTTGCCGATCATATTAATTTTTAAACGGTGTTTCACTTATTTGTAATGATATCGCTAACTGTCCTTCTGAATTATGTCCTGCTGTTAACAATTGGTTATTTTCGTTATACACCCAATCTGTTAACCCTTCAGCATAGATCCAACCTTCTTCTAGCTTCAATCCGATTCGATATGGTCCATTACCCGTAATTTTAGCTTGATGATATTTTACTTTTGCATTTCGAATAAACGCAACAACTGTCATGCTTTTTTCATCTTTATGTGCCGAATAAGACCCAGTAGTTGTTTCTAAATGAATATATACTGGTTTGTTTAGAAATGTATTTAAATATGCTTGTACATCTTCTTGTACAATTCTTTTCATAAATTAGCCCCCTAAGTAGGATTTTTTGTTAAGTTTTCCATCACTTTAAGATGAATTTCAATTAAACCGAGTTTTTGGTCTTGATTAAGTGAAGAAGAGAGTATTCGCTTAACCGACGAATGAAATTTAAAATGGATATTCTTACGAAGACGGGGATGAGTCATTTCATCTAACAATTCTTTTGTGATGGCATTCATCAGCGTCTCATTTTCATTATTTTCAACAGGTAATTCACGATTTGTCCATAACTGTCTGTATGCCTGCAATAAACCATTCATTTCCAAAATAAACCTCCACTCAAAGTTTACATCTCCAGTGAATTCCGATTTTTAAGCTTGAATTCTGCTTTTTTGAAGGATCTGGAATTTGATAACGTAAATAACAGTAGTGATGTCCATATACATGAGAATGTCATCACTTCAATTTTTGTAAAGGGTTCTTTATACAATACAATTCCTATTATTAAAGTAATTGTAGGAGCTATGTATTGTAGAACACCAACCATAAACAGCGGAATTCTCTGTGCTCCACTTGCAAAAAGTAGCAAAGGAACAGCTGTTGCAATTCCAGCTCCAATTAAAAGTAAATTTGTTGGTACATGAAAAGATAGAAATTCAAGTTCCCCCTGAGTAGCAAGCATAATTAAATAAATTATCGCGATTGGTGTGACAGCCATTGTTTCAAAAGTAAGGCCGATCCCCGAGCTTAGTTTTGTTAATTTTTTAGTTAGACCGTATAAACCAAAACTTAATGCCAACGTAACCGCAACAAATGGTATTTGCCCATAATGATAGGTCATAATTAAAACACCAACTGCCGCAATTAAGAAAGAAAGTTTTTGCCATAAATTTAACTTTTCTTTAAAAAAGAGCATTCCTAGCAAAACACTGATTAACGGGTTTATATAATAACCCAAGCTTGCCTCAATCAAATGATCATTATTTACTGACCAAATATACACAAACCAGTTGATACTAATTAACAAAGATGAAATAACTAGTAAAAGTATCAATCCTGGATTATTAATCATTCTTTTACTCACATCTTTTACATTTTTCCATTCTTTCGTAAAAGTGAGCAAAGCAATCATAAAAATGAATGACCAGAAGATTCTGTGTGCTAAAATTTCTTCAGGTGAAACATTGTTAATCATTTTCCAATATAGAGGTAATATCCCCCAAAGGATATAAGAAAAAGCCGTATAAAAGAGCCCTTTCTTGTATGTATTTTCTTCTGTTGTATTCATCTTGTTTACCTCGATTCTTATGCCTTTCTCAATCAACCACGATTTTCAAAGTACACTATTCTTCCTCCACCTAAAACTCATTATAAACTTGTTAGAAGCTGTCCCACAACATATTAGCTTTCTAACCTATTTCCCTTTCCATGCATACTCTATATTATCAAATCATGTATAAAGGAAGTGAATATATGTTTCCTTGGAATAATAATCAATTTCCATTTGATCAATCCGGTTTTATGAAGCATTTAAACAAGATGAATCCAAAAGACGTCGAATCCTATATTCAAAACGTTATGAAAAATGTTTTTAGTGGTGATTTTACACAGGGATTTCCTTTTCAAGGTAATATGACAGGTAACGAAACTTCAGGATTTCCTTTTCAAGGAGATGTCTCAAAAAGTGAGACGCAAATGAAGCCCCAGCCGGAAATCTTTGAAACAAATGATTTTGTTTATGTAAAGCTTCCCTTGTCAAGCAAAGATAACAAGAATTTAAAATTACAACACACAAATCATCAGCTTATTCTTATAAACTACCCTAAAGAAAATGAACAATCTAAATACATGTTGCCAAGCCCTGTTAAGAGAAAGGGAACTCGAGCACGATTTTTAGATGATTACCTTGAAATTCAATTTATTCGATTAGATGAAAGTAATATTTCTGAAATAGATATTTCATATTAAATCTTATTGTTATGTTTGATAATCGTTTCAAATGAGAAAAAACTACCTACTTTATTAAGCAGGTAGTTTTTTCTCATTAGTAGAAAGGATAACCGCCATATGGAGTTCCATAACCATAACCGTATCCATATCCACCATAAGGATATCCATAGAATGGTGGTCTTGGTCTAAAGATCGCACTTCCAACTAACCCACCTAATAAACCTCCAACAAAAGGACCTCCCCAGAAAAATCTCCCACCAGGATAAGGTCTACGAAAATCATTACGCATCATATAAGGTGCCATTTATTTACCTCCTCTAAAATATACCTACACTACTTCATATTCATTTAGAGGGATATTGGAGTGGGCTCACACCCACTTTATTAGGTAAATGACATATTTTTTATGGTTTTAGATATGTCCCATAAAATAAATTTCCTGCATCATATATTATTCCTCATAAATCATCTTTTTCGTCATACCACCATCCACAACAAGGTTCGTACCAGTTACAAAATCATTGTCTTCGGATGTTAAATAAAAACAAGCCTTTGCTATATCAGATGGTTTTCCAACTCTATTTGATAAATGTTGAGCATGATCTTTTTCTCTAAGTGCTTTATAGTCTCCAGTTTCAATCCACCCTGGCGAAATAGCATTCACTTGAATATTATCTGAACTAAAAGAAGTGGCCAATGCATGTGTAAGGGCAACAATCGCGCCTTTTGTTGCAGCATATGCCTCAGAATTTTCTTCAGACATAAGTGCTCTTGTTGAAGCTATATTAACAATTTTCCCACCTTTGTTCATTTTCATCACTTTTGCAGCTTCTCTTGAAGCAAACATAACACTCCGTAAATTAGTATGAATCATCTTCTCCCATTCTTCTACAGAAATGTCATATGGTGAAAACCATTTAGAAAGTCCAGCATTGTTAATTAAGATATCTACTGTATTATATTTTGCTACTGCTTGCTCTATTAAGTTCTCAATATCAGCCACATTTGATACATCTGTTCTTATAAATGTGGCCTCCAGTTCTTGATTTTTACAAGTTTGTTCTATATCCAAACCAGCTTGCTCTTCTATGTCTGCAATCACAACATTATACCCTTTTGCTGAATATTGAAGGACAAGTTCCTTGCCGATCCCGTTTGCACCACCAGTGACAATGACAGTTCTTTTCATTCCTAATTGTCCTCCTTTTGTTCAAAGCAATGTTTATTGGCCCAGATTCCTATTTCATTAATTACTCCCGTTAAGTCTTTCCCTTTTTCCGTTAACTCGTATATCACTTTTACTGGAGTATCGTCGATAACAATTCTCTTTAAAAGACCTTCATTTTCCAGTTCCTTAAGGCGTTCAGATAACATCTTTTGACTAATACTAGGGATAATATCAGTTAAGTCTTTAAACCGTTTTGGTCCATCTAATAAAACATGAATGATAATACCAATCCAACGTTTTCCCAAAAGCCTAAATGCAGATTCCATTTTTGGACAAAGATTGATTTTCAAGTGATCACTCCTTGCTTCGTATCTCTTGACTCATTTTAACACTTCAATTAAGATATGTTTTATGAGTAAACACTTACTAAAAGTTAGTTTATTACTTTTAGTATAAAACATGCGATACATGAATTCAACTTAGGAGGGCCTCTCATGAAAACAAATTACCTAGACGATGTAAAAACAGTTATTAATAATCGTGCATCTGTTCGTCACTATAATCCAAACAAGAAAATAACTAAAGAAGAACTAACAGAGATTTTAACATTAGCAACTAAAGCTCCATCAGCATGGAACTTACAACATTGGCATTTCTCTGTTTTTCATTCAGATGAATCTAAGCAAAAGCTGTTGCCAATTGCCTATAACCAAAACCAAATAGTAGAATCATCTGCTGTTGTTGCTTTATTAGGTGATCTTGAAGCAAATCTTAATACAGATACAGTATATGCTCCGCTTGTTGATGCCGGCTATATGACATCCGAGATTAAAGAAACACTTGCAGGCCAAATTAACCGAGCTTACGAAAATAAAGAATTTGCAAGAGATGCTGCATTTTCAAACGCATCTTTAGCAGCAATGCAACTTATACTTGCCGCTAAAGCCAATGGCTATGACTCTTGTGCAATTGGTGGGTTTAATAAAGATCAATTCATTGAGGAGTTTTCCATTTCAGAAAGATATGTTCCAATTATGCTAATCACACTTGGACAAGCAGCTAAACCAGCTCATAAAAGCAATCGTTTAGATATTGACACTGTAACAACTTGGTTGTAACAAAAGAAATGTAGGGTGCTCGTAAAACTGAGACACCCTACATTCTTTTTATTTTAATTTTTCAGCAATTGAAATTGTTCGTTTCGCCTGAAATTTAACGGCTTCTTCCACATCTTCTTTCATATTCCCATCTGAATCAACTGTTACACTCGTGCCATATGGATTCCCTCCAGCAGCAAATGTCACAGGATCAGCGTATCCTGGAGCTGCTACAATTGCTCCCCAATGATACATTGTGGTATATAAACTTAAAATTGTTTGTTCCTGGCCACCATGTAGGTTGTTTGCTGAACTCATCGCACTTACAACTTTATTAACAAGCTTTCCATTAAACCAAAGACCACCTGTTGTGTCGAGGAACTGCTTCATTTGAGCTGGTACATTCCCAAAACGTGTTGGTACACTGAAAATTATTGCATCCGCCCACTCTAGGTCATCAAGTTTTACTTCAGGCACAGCTTTAGTTTCCTCTAAATGACTTTTCCACGCTTGATTCGATTCAATTGCTTCTTTTGGAGCAAGCTCAGGAACTTTTAAAACCTTTACTTCTGCTCCAGTTTCTTTTGCGCCTTGCTCTGCCCATTGTGCTAACTTGTAGTTCGTACCTGTTGAACTGTAATAAATGATTGCTAGTTTAACGCTTGACATTCATCATCTCTCCCTTTTCTTTTAAAAAATAACTTGAGGTATGTATAAAACAACCTTCAGTATAGATATTTCGTTCTTACACATTCTTTACCACTATTTATAAATTGTAATCATGTTTTTGATTAAATAAGAAAAGCAACGCTTCTTTGGGAGCGCTGCTTTCTTATCTTAAAGTTGTTCTTTTAGTACAGAAATTGCTTTTTCAAGTTGAGTGTCGTTATCTTTTATTTTGTTTTGAATTAATTCGATTATTTTTATTGTTGTATCTTTTGTTATTTTTCCGTCAACAGTTAGTCCTTGGTCTTCTTGGAATTGTTTTACGACCTTTTCTGTGTTTTCATCAAAATAACCTTTTTCACTTATGTCGGTATAGCCAAGTGCTTTTAACATTTGTTGTGCTGCGTTCACTTCCGGTGTTGAATCTCCTACTTTTAAAACATTGTCAGGATTAATATAAGGGAGATTAGCATATGCCGGAAGTTCAACTTTTACTGTTGGCTCGATTCCCTTTTCATGAATCCAAGATCCATCAGGTGTCAACCATTTTGCTGTTGTATATTTAACAGAGGAAGTATCATCAAATGCTTTTGCTGTTTGTACAGTTCCCTTGCCAAACGTTTTTTCTCCAACTAAAGGAATTCCAGCAGACTGATGAAGAGCAGCAGCCATAATTTCTCCTGCACTTGCTGTCCCACCATCTATAATAACTGTTACTGGTAAATTAACGACTTTATTATTTTCTGCTTTATACACTTCTTTTGCCCCTGTCCGATCTTCGACTTGTAAAATAATTTCACCTTTATCTACAAACAAATCAGACATCAAAAGAGCTTGGTCCATCAATCCGCCAGGATTTTGACGCAGATCAAGTACTAGACCCTTTACATTTTTACTTTGTAGTTCTTTTAGTGCATTAGAAAGTTCTTCACCTGTTGTTTCCGAGAACTTTGTAATTTGTATTTTACCAATATTATCTTCTATTACCTCATAATAAACAGTTTCTAGTGGAATTGTGTCTCGTGTAATCGTAAATGTTAATTCACCAACACCAGCTCGTTGTACCAAGAGGTTAACTTTTGTTCCTTTTTCCCCTCTTATCTTCAATACCGCTTCATTAACTGAGAGTCCTTCAACTGATTCGTCATTTACTTTAAGAATGACATCTTTAGGTTTTAATCCAACTTCTTCTGCAGGAGATCCTTTTATTGGTGAAACAATCATAATACTTCCATTGCTTTCTTGGATTTCAGCACCAATACCTTCAAACGATGATGAAATGTTTTCACTAAAGCTTTTTGCTTCTTCAACATCCATGTAGACAGAATATGGATCCTCCAGTGAATCAACCATTCCTTTGATGGCACCTTCTACTAACTTAGTCGTGTCAACATCTTTGTAATAATTTGATTGTAAAATATCGTATGTAGACCGCAATTTCGAAAATGGATCATCTGGATTACTTGAAACACTTTCCCGAGGTTGTACAACATTATAGGTAATTCCTGCTGTAATAATTGCTGTCACGATAACTGAAATAAGTAATTTACTATTCTTCACTGCTAATCTGCACCACCTTTATGTATGTACTTATTATGTCTAAGGTACAAGAATACGTCAATTATTTTGAAGGAAAGAAGAATTTCTATTTTGTAGGAACCACTTTCTTCATGCTTAACCCTAGGCTTTTACCTACATTCTGTTCATTCATTTCGTTTACACAAAATTTACAAATTATTTACGTTTATAAATTATTGTCAAGACTAATGCTTGTCATAACATATATTCTCAAATACACCTTTTTAAGCAACAAAGTAAAGTTGCACAGTATAAACTTGTCCTTCATAAAGTTCCTAAAAATCAGTACTTTTAAACATTTTTCTGTGTTCGACAAAAACCACGATACTTTTTTATTAATTTATTGTAAAGTTTATTACACGGATGTAAATGCAAGGAGGTATTCATATGCAATTAGCAGACTACATCGGAAAAACAGATTTTGATTTAATTCATTTTTCTATAACACTAGCAAAGGAAATTGATTGTAAAATAAAAAACAAGGTGTTTTTTTATCAGAATCAAGTTTCCAACTATATAAATGATAAGATTGATCATTTTATCCATACTTTACATGTAAAAAGTGCTCTAGAATTTATTTATAAAGTTGAAATTCTCAAGATGTTAAAACCAAAATTAGACTTATTGTTTGAAAAACATCGTTTATTATCTTGTGTATAATCACCAGTCCATCAGTTTCTGAATACTATTAGGTAGAAACTGAATGGGGGTTTGGTTTGTGAATTATTTACAAATGCTTTCTGTGTTAGGAGTTGGTGGAGCTCATCCGGGTGGCCTATTATTAACAAAGTCTATTTTCGAAAAAGAGCAATTTCCGATAACTTCTAAGATACTTGATGCTGGCTGTGGTACAGGTCAAAGCTCTAGTTATCTTTATCAGTTAGGGTATGAAGTAAAAGGACTAGATAAAGATCCAGTTATGATTGAGCACGCAAAAAAAGAAATGCCACTTTAGAAATAGATATTCCATATCTAAATCAAGATTTATCAAACATAAAAGAACCAAATGAAAGTTATGATATTGTTATGTGCGAATCTGTATTAAACTTCACACCACTAAGCGAAACACTACCCGAAATAGAAAGAGTATTGAAACCAAATGGGATTGTTATTGCAATTGAAATGATCCGAAATGAATTACTTTCAAAAGAAGATTTTGAGGAAGTTTCAACATTCTATGGCTTTCCGTCTATTTTCTCCATTGAAGAATGGAAAGATCAATTTGCTAAACATAATCTAATGACCTATAAGATACTCTCTGAAAAAGACTTTACCTTCCCTTCTCTTGAAGAACCTACTACAGAATTTCACTTTAATGATCAAATTCCGGAAAACACCTTTGACATTCTTTCAATGCATGAGCAAATAACATTAAAATATCAGGATAAACTTTCATACCGAATCTTCTTTTCACGTAAGAAATAAATGAATTTCTCATGGATATAAGTACAATCCCTCCTTGTTCTCAAGACATATCATATTGAGACAACTGATAAAGGAGGGATTTTTTTGTCACAGCATTATTATAATTTATGTTGTCGTTATACTGGAAAAGTTGTGAGAATTAATGATAGAAACGGCCGTGTACACGTAGGAAGGATTCACCGTGTTACACCAAATAGGGTTTTTATCCAACCTATGGTCCGTGGCGGTAGAGGTGGATTTGGATACGGCTACTATGGTGGAGGCTTTGGATGGGGTCCTGCTTATGGAATCGGTATTGGTTTTATTACCGGAATTGCACTAGCTGGACTTTTATGGTGGTAAACCATCTAAAAAAGGGGAGCTGATGCTCTCCTTTTTTAGATGGTTAAAATTTATTAAGGCTATCTAATAAATCCTTAACACCCTTATAGATTATTATGATATCAGAGATTTTCATTCGAACTAAGCCGCTTGATGAGGGTGCGACATAATCTATAACACCTTCAACCATACTCTTATCTTGTTTTCCCCAATCGGCCTTTTTACTTTGAGTGTACTGAAGATACACACCTTTGCCGACAAAAAAAGCAATCTTTGGCTTATAAAATGATATCTTCTCTTTCAGAACTTCTCTTCCTGCTTGATATTCTTCTCTAGTAATTTCATCTGCTGCTCGTGTTGGTCTAGCCACAATATTCGTAAATCCATACCCCATCTTACATAAGGTACTATCTTCTTCAGGGAGGTATAATCGATCTGTTAATCCAGCTTCGTAAAGAATTTTCCAAAAACGGTTATTTTTATTTGCATAATTATGTCCCACTTCACCAGAAACTAAGCTGGGGTTATAGCCTATAAAAAGAATATCTAATCCTTTAGAGATTTTATCTAAATCTTTTTCCATATACTCACCAACTATATTTTTCTTACCTTTTTAAAGTATTCCTCTAATGTTAATTTATTTTCATAGATATATGTTGCCTTTTCCTTGCCAACATATCGAATATGCCATGGTTCATATTGATATTGTGTAACCAGTTCCTTGTTTAGTGGATATCGGATAATAAATCCTGCTCGATGTGCATTATCACGCAACCACTTTCCCTCTTTTGTTTCGCCAAAATCTTGAGTAATCTCTAAATCTACACTTTTGCTTGTAACATCCATGGCTAAACCTGTTTGATGTTCACTTTTCCCAGGCAAAGCAACAGCTGCTAAAGCATGCTCTTCGCCACTTTGCTCTTTTTCCACATTAAAAATTCCTTGTTGCCTTGAATAAGAGCGATAACCAGATACTGCATACAGTTCAATTTGTTCCTCTTTGGCATATTCGAAAAGTTTCTCCAAAGCATCCGCTGCCTCTTTACGTAAATATTTTTTAGGTACATCTTCATCACCAAACGAAAATTCAACATTAGGAACTGTTAAATCATTTGGTTCGTAACCAGCAGGAAGACCATAAGTTTTATTTACTAAAGCAAGAATATTGTCAGGATTTTCTATTTGAATATTACCATCTACTTGTTTAACTTCATTAAAATATTTAGACTCTAATAAAAGTTCATTTGTTTGTACAGAAATACTCTTTGTGTAACTACCATATTGTTCCCCACTAAAGGATAATCCTCCTGAAATAACAGAACAAGCTGTTAGCATAAAAAGAAAAAGAAATGTAAGAGTTAGTTTTAGATAAAACATTTGATCACCCTATCTAATCATTCATTAATAGGCGATTCATCACGTTTTTCTTAATGATGTGATAAAAAGCACTTAATCACATCATTTCCGCATCTCTTATACCTTAAAACACATAAAAAAATTTTATTATCGACAAAAAAACCAAAACTTTTTACTTTATAGGAAAAAGATAAAAAACCGCACAAAATCTAAATGCGGTTTTTATTGCGGAATCTTATATTTCTTTTTTTATTGCAGCATCTAACGCAACAACAATCATATCATTAAAGGTAGTTTGACGTTCCTCAGCAGTTGTTTCTTCTCCAGTTAAGATATGGTCGCTTACTGTTAGAACAGATAATGCTTTACGACCAAATTTTGCTGCTAATGTATACAATGCAGCAGACTCCATTTCTATTGCAAGTATGCCATATCTAGCCCATTTCTCAAGTTCAGCGTTATCATTATAAAACATATCAGCTGTAAAGATGTTTCCAACTTTAAGGTTAAGTCCTTTTTCAAGACCAGTATCATACGCTTTTTTTAGTAGCTCAAAATTAGCAGTCGGCGCATAATCAACTCCACCAAACGTTAAGCGATTCATTTGTGAATCTGTTGAAGCACTCATCGCTAAAATAACATCTCTTACTTTAACATCCTTTTGAATGGCACCACATGTACCTACTCTGATAAGGTTTTGAACACCATAACTGTTCATAAGTTCATTTATGTATATTGAAATAGATGGGACTCCCATCCCTGTCCCTTGTACTGAAATACGCTCTCCTTTATATGTACCAGTAAAACCAAGCATTCCCCTTACTTCATTATAACAAGATACATCTTCAAAAAATGTTTCTGCTATATACTTAGCACGTAGTGGATCACCTGGTAAGAGAACCGTTTCTGCTATTTCATTTTCTTTTGCTCCTATATGTACACTCATTTATAAAACCTCCAATTCTAATAGTACAAAAAGTCAATTTACTATACCATATTACATGAAATTTTTAAAAAATTATAGGAAACATTTATTAACATTACTCTTCCTTCAGCCATTCATACAAAACAAATTTTGTTAGCTTTATCATGAACCGATATGGACATGATATTAAAGTAAACAGTTTAGGGAGGTAATTTCGCATGAAAAAGAAACTTGAACAAGCCGTACAACATGCAAATGAAACAAACCCAGGTTCCCGAAATGGAACTCAACCTCATGAATCCAAGAACGCTAAAAAGAAAAAAACACATGCGACAAATAAATCTAATGAGATTTAAGGAGGAGTATTATCATGGGTAAAAAACATCGAAACAGAAATACACCTAAGAAAAACAATCACATTTCCCCTGAAGTAATCGCAGCTGAGGAAACAGCTCATTCAAAAGAACATACTTCAGATAAACGTAAAAATGGTCCTGGTCATCATATTTAATATAAAAAAGCTGACAGAAATAGGTTTCTGTCAGCTTTTATCTTACATGTATTCGGTTGATAATCTGCCATCCTTGAGGACAGAGCTTGTAATAAGTTTGCCCCTTTTTTCCCTCATCAATTAAAACAATATCACCCGTACTTAAATACCTTGCATCATAATCTGCAGGCATGCGATCCGCCACATTAAAAGTTTGAAATACTTTTTCTAAAACATCCTTGTGGTTATTTCCTTCAAGTATAAGCCGATAAACATCTTTGTACCCTTTTTTCTCTCCAAAACTCGGAGTTTGGAAAATGGTAATATCAAAAGATAAAGTACGTTTTCTTACTAACAAGGAATAGACCATATTTCTCCCCCTCTACGAATCCATTTCATACTATAATAATTAGCTATTAAGAGGGGAATTCCTTTATCTAATACCTTCTATTTTTGTCGATAAATTGATGGATTTTAGCAAATATTGCAGACAAAATAACTAACCAAATAAAACCTGCACTCCAACCTGCTAATACGTCTGTTAGATAATGAACACCTAAATAAATTCTACTAACACCGATTAAAAATACTAGTACAGCTGTTATGATTGCTGCTATTATTCTTTTATTAGGATTCTTTATTATGTAAAATAACAATAAAAAGCTAATAAATCCATAAATGGCCGCTGAATTCATAGCATGTCCACTAGGGAAGCTATAATGAGATGCTTCATAAACAGCATCAAACGATGGTCGTTCCCGCGAGAATAACTCTTTTAATTGATAATTAAGCTGCCTGACACTGTACAGCACCACAAATAAGAAAATGACTCCAACTATTTTTCGCTTAAATAAAAAATAGAGTCCAATAACAAGACATAGTGGTAAATAAAATTTTAAAGATCCCATTTCGGTAATGACCAAAAATACGTCTGTTAAAAATGGTAAACGTAATTTCTCAAAGAAAAGAGTAACACTAACATCTATGTTGTAAAAAAAATCAGTTGAATAAACAGATGCACAGGTTACAAAAATTAAACATGCAGCAATTACAAACCATTTCACACCACTTACCTCCAAATCCTTTTACTTCTTTAAAGCAAAACATTCTATCAAGTAAAAAAGACCGACTATGAACGTATCGGTCTTTTTCTATAATCTATTATAAAAAATAGATGATTATACCTTTTTATGTTTTGATTGTTCGCGGTGACCGGGTGCTGGCTTCTTTTTATAAGCATATTCTTCTGCTGTTTCTGTATCTCTATGAGCCATTATGGCCTTTTGTTCAGGACTATTATGATGTTTTTTAGACAAAACGCTCACCTCACTCAGTAAAGTTAATTGTTAGTTTCTCTATCTTCAATAAAACCATTTACCTGTTAAATAGGTAAACCTCTTACTATAGGCCAAATACTCCCTCCTTTGTATGAGGGGCACTTTTATTGACCATCAGCACCATTTAAGGTTACTCTTCGAACATGGTCATCTTCAAAACCATTTTCTCTTAGTTTCTTCGCCTTATCGTCCACTAACTTCTTTTGATCTACCTCTGATGATGGTGTGTTTTTCTTCTTAGACATGTTATACCTCCAAAAAAGAATGTGTCGCAATCTTAAGTTTAGCTAAAATGGAGATTTTCATTCAGGAGCCACTACTCAATATTTGCAAAATAATATCGTTCATAAACTCATTCTTCAGCTTTGTTTTGGCTTGTATAAATCAAAATTGCATCTCTTAGAAATTCAGCAGTTCCTTTATTTTCTTTATCATAATATGCTGAGAAACGTTCATCTTCAACATACATTTGCGCTAGTCCTGCATGCGCTTCCTTTGTATAGTGATCCCAATACAAACTTAACCATTGGCGATGTAAATCTGCTGTTTTTTGAGCAAGCTCACTCCCGGGGTCACCTGTTTTAAACGCTTCATTAAGAATATTTAAAATATCAGCACCTAATTGTTCAGCTTGTGAATATTGATATTGGGACATGTTTTTTAATTTATTGTTTGATTTGTCAACTGTAGCATTACCATATTTTGATCTAATTTCCTCTCCATATTTTTGTTCATTTTCCTCAATTAATTGATCTTTGAAGCCCTCAAATTTTTCATTGTCACTCATTGTTATTCTCCCTTCCTTTGTAGCAATTGTTTTTGTTACATTTTCAATTAGAACATTTAGTTGTGCTCGTTTAGATAAAAGATTTTCTAAATGTTCTTCAAGGGCAGCTGTTTGATCAAATGATGGAGATGATAAAATTTGCTTAATGCTATCTAAGTCAACACCAAGTTCACGATAAAACATAATTTGCTGCAATTTATTAACTTCATCATGTCCATATATACGATAACCTGATGAATTGATTCTCGCCGGCTTAAGAATTCCAATCTCATCATAGTATCGTAAGGTTCTTGTACTCACACCAGCCAATGTTGCCAGCTTTTTTACTGTGTATTCCATCTTCAGTCCCCCTGATAAAAATCATAAAGCCTTACGTTACGTTAATGTAAATAGCATTTTCAAAGAAACAAATAGGTAAAATGTTCCAAAAAATAGTTGATACCACTATATGGAATTATTTGTAAATGGAAAGTAGATAATAAGATTCAGTCACAATTATATTTCCAATGATTCGATTTCATTTTATTTATCCTATTAGAGCCTTGCTATTATCGGTCTTTTTTGTGGTCATCTTTTTGAAAATATTTCGATATATTTAAGCATTTAAATAGCAATCCAAATAAAGAAAACCTTCGTAATATAAAAACGAAGGTTTGGATTATTACTTATTCACTTAAATCTACATTATGGAAGACTTGTTTTACGTCTTCTAAATCTTCTAACGCGTCAATCATTTTTTCAAATTGAGCTTTTGCATCATCTGACAGTGTTATATCACTTTGCGCAAGCATCGTTAGTTCAGCAACTGTAAAATCAGTTATACCAACACCTTTAAATGCTTCTTGAACTGCATGAAATTGATCAGGCTCTGCATATACGATAACTGAATCATCTTCTTCTAGAATATCTCTTGCATCAACATCTGCTTCCATTAATAGTTCTAAAACCTCATCAGCTGTTTTTCCTTCAACCCCAATAACAGCTGTTGCATCAAACATATAAGCTACAGAACCACTAACACCCATATTTCCACCGTTTTTTCCGAATGCAGCACGAACATCTGAAGCTGTACGGTTCACGTTATTTGTAAGAGCATCAACGATGACCATTGAACCATTTGGTCCAAATCCCTCATATCGAAGCTCATCATAGCTTTCTTCGGTTCCACCTTTTGCTTTTTCGATTGCACGGTCAATTATTGTTTTTGGTACACTATATGTCTTCGCACGCTCAAGAACAACTTTTAATGCTTGGTTAGCTTCTGGATCTGGCTCACCTTGCTTTGCTACCACATATATTTCCCGACCAAACTTTGCATAAATACGACTAGTATTTGCATCTTTAGAAGCTTTCTTTTCCTTAATATTATTCCATTTACGACCCATTAAAAACACTCACTTTCAACGTTAAATCTACTAATAAAAAACTTATATATTGTAATGCTTTAAATATAATCACTAAACTCTATTATACCTTAATTACTCATTTTGTTAAAAGATATTATATTTAGAAAAAGGATAGTAATAAAGCTAATTAGTATAACAAAAAGACAGAAAAGCAACGAAGCTCTCCTGTCTTGGAATTTATTCTGTAACTTCTTCTTCTGTATCATAAACGATCCAGTCAGATCCCTTCACTTGATTGGAATAATGAATGATTTTATCCTTAACTCTCTCATATTCACCCCCACTTAATAAGGTTGGTTGATAATCATTATGAGATGAAACAGATGAAATCGAAAACGGAATAACATTAATTTCTTTTTTGTCACTAAGTTCACCATTTTCTATATGAAACGTTTGCTGAAAAACAAATGTATCCTTGTCAGAAGGGTTTTTATTTCCTCCAAACATAAAGTTACCTAGACTGTAAACAATAAACTTTCCGTTATACTCCTCAATTCCTTGTAAAACATGTGGATGATGACCTAATATTAAGTCTGCTCCAGCATCTATACTAAATCTTGCAAGTGATTTTTGATCCTCATTTGGAACATAGTGTTTCTCATCACCCCAATGAAAGTGGATCAACACAATTTGTACTCCCTGCTCTCTTAAAGACTGTATGTCTTTCTCGATTGTTGAGCGGATTTCTGCGGTATCCTCCCATCCTTCGTAACCCAATGCACCGATTTTAACTTCCTTAATGGTTGTGATAAATTGATTTTCATAACCAAAATAACCAACCTCTTTCTCTTTTAAAGCCTCGATTGTATCTTCATATCCTTTTTGCTTATAATCAAAAATATGATTATTTGCTAAATTGACTGCCTCAATTCCACCAAGTTTTAGTATTTGGGCATATTCAGGATCTCCTTTAAAACGAAATGTTTTCTCAGCTTTTTCTGTTGCATTCGTTAAGGTTGTTTCTAAATTTACAGTAGTAAGGTCATCTTCTTTAAAAACATCATTAAGTCCTTCTAAAAAGTAAGACAGACCATTCATAGAAGCTGTATGAACAAATGAACCATTATACTCAAAATTCTCATCCATACCTAGTGTAAAATCACCAGCAGCACTAATTTTTATTGACGCATCTACATCACTTTGCACTTCCACTAGTTGTTTTTCAGATATAACACTCTCTTTTCTTTCATGCTCAGATGTCGTTACAACTGCTGATTTTTCTGGTTTTAGGAGTGAATATGCAGAACTTACTATTATGATGAAAATAATGCCAAGAAGTATTCTTCTATAAACCTTTTTTAGTCTTCTTCGTTTCCTTCGATTGGTTACCCTTGATAAAGATGCCTTTTTCTCGTCCATTTCTTTTTCCCCTTTTTGCAAAAGTGCTCTACGTAACATACTTTAAAACTTAAACATGTAAATGCAACTAGAAGTTAGAGTTTAAATAAGAATAGTTTAATATACATATAACGATATTTTCTACCTAATTGTTACATTTTTTTAAAACAAATTACCTACACTATTATTCTATCGGTAAATTTTTATATTTTATTAATATGAAAAAAAAGTTAGCGAGTATGAATGAATTTCTTTTAAATGATGAAATTATTCATGTATAATACAATTGAGTCAAATTTCATAGGAAAAAATAACTATTAATCTTGGAGGACTGTTTGTGAGTATATATCATTTTACAGCGAAAGCAATGAATGGAACGGAAAGATCTCTTGAAGACTATAAAGGGAAAGTATTATTAGTTGTTAATACTGCAGGTAGATGTGGATTTACATATCAATATGAAGACTTACAAAAGCTATATAATCGCTATAAAGAAAAAGATTTTGTAATATTAGGATTCCCTTGTAATCAATTTGATAACCAAGAACCTGATTCAAATGAATCTATTCAAGCGAACTGTCTATTAAACTATGGTGTTAGTTTTCCATTATTCCAAAAAATAGATGTAAGAGATGAAAACATTCACCCATTATTCGATTATCTATCACAAAGTAAACCTTTTGAGGGATTCAATCCTTTCCATCCTGTTGCAAAAATACTAATTCCGTTACTAAATGAAAAACACCCAGAATATTTAACAGATAATTACTCAATTAAATGGAATTTCACCAAATTCTTAATTGATCAGGAAGGTAACGTTGTAAAACGTTTTGAATGTACAACAGATCCTATTGACATGGAGCAGGATATAGAAACATTAGTAAATAATGTAACAGCGTAAATACATCCAAAAACTATTGGAACTTTATTCTGTTCCAATAGTTTTCCTTTTCTAACTATGATTTTCTAGAATTTCCTTGAAAATGTTTTTTACTTGATGCAGTTCATTTTCTTCTATGGTAAATTTAATTATAGATTCATCTAAATCAAGTGCTTCTGAAAAAAGACCAGCAAGCCCCTTGCACGGCGGTCGACTTCTACTACAACCTCTATTTTTTGATCATCAATTAAGAAAAACATAACTTCCACTTCATCGAATTTTCCATAATACGAACCCGATGTTGGAATAAATTCAAATTCTTGTACAAACGGTAATCTTTTTCTTAATTTAAATGAAGCCTCTTCGTTTTTGACCTTTCTTAAGGAAAAGCCTAATTCTTTCATAACATTTAAAATCTGATCCATCATATTATTAGGTAAAATTGTCACAATATCTCGATCTTGTGGATCAACAGCACCTTTTATGTCCACACCTGTTTGAATCCATACTTGTGATGAACCTACACTAACCGGTGTGTCTAATGGCATTTCAATTTGGAAAGGGAATGTTTTCGTTTCTCCAGGCATAATTACAAACGGTTCATTTAACTTAATGGTTGCGATCACAACATGCTTATTGATTACGCGATCATCTTGTTCTTTTTCATAATTTGTGTTGACTGTTAAATAGATCTCATCAACAGCTTGTTCTACATTTCCACCTTGTACATCAATAACTCCTTCTACTTTTTCACCAATCATGATAGATGATTTAGAAAGTTTAGCATCAACCTTTGCAGAACCAACTCCAACACTTGCCAGGATTTTATTAAAAAATGACATTTTGATTCCTCCTCATTTTATGACCCTTTTTATATCCTTCATAATTTGATTGATCTCATCATATGGTTCATCTAACTGAAGCATTTTACGTAGAATTCTTTTTGTATGGTTTGAAATATCCAACTCTTCTTCCCATGTTCTTTTTTCCCTAGTTTTTGGTTGATATGAGGAATAAAGTAAAAATAAAAGAAAATGACCTAATGCATAAAAATCACTTTTAAATGAAACTTCTCGAAACAACTTTTTCTCTAAAGAATCAAATTGTTCAGAATGATTATCATTTATGAATCTAGCCAGACCAAAATCAATAATGTACTTTTTTTCTTCATTTTTCAAGATATTAGGAATACGTAAGTCGCGGTGAACCCATCCGATACTATGAAACAATTTTACTAATACAAGTACGTCATAAAGCTCTTTCAATGCTTCTTCTTCTGAAAATGTCATATTTTCTATAAAAATTAAATCTTCATATGTTTTTCCTTTTTTATATTCCATCACAATAAAATGTTTTTCATTTTCTATAAATTCATCATAAAAAGTTGGAAAGGAAGAGTCGTTTAAAGTTTTTAAAATAGTGACTTCTTGTTTAAAAGATTCTTCCCCAGACTTTTCGAGCATTTTATACTTCCGTAATTGCTTTAGCACTTTATTCTGATTTTCTTCATCTTTCACTAAATATGTGAACCCATAGCTACCTTTGCCTAAAAGCTTCTTAATGATATATCTTTCATTTACAATTTGATGAGCTTTTAATGGTTGCTCTGTTAATTCAATCCACTTTTTGGTGAACTTGTTCATTAGCTACTATATGAACTAAAAAAACCACTTGATTTATGCTTTCTTTTGTAATGTTGATGCCCATATTTTGATGGATGATAATGATGAGATTTTCTTCTTTTAAAATCACTCGAACTGTAGCTTCTTCGGTATGAATGTGAATGTTTACTTGAAGATAATAAAGATTTAAGGATTTTCTTTAACATATTAAATCCCTCTTTCTAAAAATTTTATTTTTATTATAGCTCATTAGTATATACGACAAGAAAGAACAAAGGTTTCATAAATTTCATACAAATAAAATAGGAATTTACTACAACTACTTTAATAAACAGCCTAAACTTAAAGGACGGTTTAATTATGAATGAAGAAACTAGAAATAAAAAAGCAAACGACCAGTTTCTTGAGCAGCAACTGAAGAATATATTGAAAGAATCTTCTCCTTTTGTTATTACACAAAAAGAAAGAAAAATAATCAACACTATTTCTAATGAAACAAAAATTAATAATAAAAATAATCTTACTAGAACAAATGCGTATTTAACATTTTATCGTCAACATCCAGAGATTCATTGGGCTTTTCTTGCGCATATGGTTTCACGCAATGGAGGGTACAATATGACCGATTTGAAAAGTCCTTTACTTGAATCTTTCGTTGAAAGCAAGCAACAAACAATTCTGTTTCATTTTTTAGAAAGAGCAAATGCCCTGATTTTTCATGATGCCTATCCACAGCTATTACTCTATAAAAAAAGCAAAGAAGATTCTACTGATTATTCCCATTTATTACCCTCGTTTCATGTTTCTAAGTTCATGATTCCAATTTGGAAATTCTTCTTTACTTCACAACAACCTTCACTTCTAACATATGCATTAATAACGAATGAACAGCATTATGTTGAAAAACACTTAATGACACTTCCCTTCATAAAAAAAACTGTTCTACTTTCGTTTATGTATTTGCTTCAGGAAAAATTAGGTTTCACACATGTTCTTTTTCCTTTTAAACGCTACCGCTTTTTAAATAAGCATTCATTAGCAGGTTTAGAAGTTCATGATTTTTCTTCTATTAAGACAAGAATAGATACTGGTAAAAAACTATACAGCATCCTTTTTTCAAAAAATTGGCTTTCTTCATTTTCTCAGTTTGCTACTAAACATGAACACACAGCTTCACGTCATGATTATTGGCCACATATTTTCACCAATAACATAATGGACGATCATAAAATTTACAGCCCACCACTGGCTAAGGCTTGGGAGGATGTTCCACACACTTTTCCAAAATACCAAGATTGGTATATAGACTTTTCACAAATAAAGAATTTTAATAACCCCTTAAATATTGAATTTCAAGTTATCACTAAGAATGTAAAACATGATTTAAAGCTCATTAAAGCATTGTCAACAATGAAAGAACTATTAACATAATAAAAAAGGCTGACATGTAAAATTCATGTCAGCCTTTCTAGGTATTCTTCCTATTCATTCTCTTCATAGTCTAAATCTTCATCGATAATGCATTTGTTAAGAAGGTAATCGAATGTTATATCTGCAAGTTCTCCAAGTTCTTCTTCACCTGGAACATACCCTCTTTTTGTGAGCTCATTGTAAAAGAACTCAGCAATCTCCTCAGTATCAATAATTACTTCTATTTCCTTCACAATATCGCCCCCCTTCTATTTTTTATGTCCATTTAAAGGGACATATGCAAATCAATGAATAATTTTTTTATAAGACTTTATAAAATGAACAGGAATAAATATAGAGTAAAAACATATAGATAGTTTTAAGTGGACAAGCTTAAAAAAGGGGCGGAAATCGATATGTTAAAAGACATTCAATATACTGCAGTTTATAGTGAAAAGAAACAACAAAGTTCTAAAGAACGTGTACTAGATTTTATTGATGGGAAAGGCTTTGATTCTCTTTTAGAAAATTCATTAAAAGCATTATCTTATGGAATGGTCTTTTTCTGTGTTCCTTACCTTATTTATCTCATTATCTCTTTGGCCTTATAAACTATTCTTTATATCTATATAAGCTCTTTAAAATTAAGTTCATCATATCTTTGTATTCTTCATCATGAAACATTTTATATAAGGTTTCATAATCGTTATAGATATCAAGCATTTCATCAATTAACTTTTTATAATTTTCTTCTTCAACAGGTTGTTTTGTTGACTCGAGACCAATGTAACTATGAATCATTGATGCATAATATCGACTTTCGTCTGAAATTGTATTATGCAAATGAAGCTGCTGCATAAAAGACTCAGCCTCTTGATTGCTGATCATTAGGCTCATTTCATCTTCAGTAGCTTCTAACCATTCCCCATCAGACATGCGATTTAATTCATATGTTAGTTCTTCCCACCCATCTTCCGCATATCTCCACACTTCTGTTCTCACACCTACTATGCGAAATAAAGAGCTACCGTATTCTTTAACTAAAACAATATCACCTATTTGATAGTGAACATCAATATTTATTTTCTCTGTCTCAATAAGAGATCCTTCATAATCAGAAAATAATTGAAGGGCATTTTCATAATACAAAATATCACCATGATTCACTTCGTACGCATACTGATGATCAACAAAATGGAGCTTAGTTATGGTACCCACAGTTCCATACATAATAATCACGACAATATCCCCTATTTTAAATTTTGGTCTGTTTTTATTTTTCATTTTTCATCTCTCCTTTGTCGTGATTGTAAGGATAAGATAGTATATGCTGAAACTTTAAATTCGTCATGGATAGTTTTTACAACGAAAACGAAAAGGACAAAGATGAGCATTTGTTCATCTTTGTCCTTTTCGTTATATTCTTCTTAAAATTTCATTTTGATAACGATCCCAGGCATCGTCGAAAACTGACATGCTTTGTAAATAATGACCGTTCATCTCCAAATAAGAACTTAGCTCATCATAACGATCAGTTGTCTTTGGAAAAGCATGATCAAGATACGCATCATTGGCAAATTTAGATAACTCATCCTTTGGTTTTGGATGACGATATTTCATTAAATAATGATAAAAGGACTTCATCTGGTATTCCCCCGTTGTTTTTGCTTATTAAAGACTAGGATAATACAACTGAAGAACTTTAATCAAGCCTCGATTATATTTCTCCCTTAACCAAAAGGTGATCTTCTTAAATCCTCAACTATATAACAAGTAAAACCACAGCAGATTTACTGTGGTTTAGTTCCGGTAAATTTTAAACACTCATTTCTTCATACTGAAAATCTATCTCAAATCCAAGATCCATAAGCATTTTATGGTCTGCAGTGCTTTCTTGTCCAGCTGTTGTCAAATAATCTCCAACAAATATGGAATTTGCTGCATATAAGCCAAGTGGTTGTAGGGACCTTAAATTCACTTCACGTCCACCAGAAATTCTAATTTCTTTTGTTGGGTTTATGTATCGAAATAAAGCTAGTACTTTCAAACAATATCTAGGATTTAAATCATTAGTTCCTTCAAGAGGTGTACCATCTATTGCATGTAAAAAGTTTACAGGGATTGAATCTGCATCTAATTCTCTTAAACTATATGCCATATTTACCACATCATCTAATGTTTCACGCATTCCAACAATTACACCAGAACAAGGTGAAATACCACTCTGCTTTACCAACTCAACTGTATTCGTACGATCTTCGTATGTATGCGAAGTCGTGATAGAAGAATGATGTTCTTTTGATGTATTTATATTATGATTATAACGATCTACTCCAGCTTCTTTTAAACGCCTTGCCTGATCTGGTTTTAAGATACCTAGGCATGCACAAATTTTCAATCCATATTTGTCCTTTATTTCACCAACAGCAGATGTTACATGATCAACTTCCTTATCACTTGGACCCCGGCCACTTGCAACAATACAATATGTACCCACTTTTAAGTTATGAGCTTGCTCTGCACCTTTTAAAATAGATTCTTTATCTAGCATTCTATATTTCTCTATTGGTGCTTTTGAAACAATTGATTGTGAACAATAACCACAATTCTCAGGACATAATCCTGATTTAGTGTTGATGATCATATTAAGCTTCACTTTTTTTCCATAATAATGTTTTCTAATCTTAAATGCACCATTTAATAGTAATAACAAGTCATCATCATCACACGTTAAAATTGACTTTGCTTCTTCTCTGGTTAAAGCTCTTCCATTAATCACATCGTCGGCCAATAATTCCCATTTCATTTTATCATTCCCCCTTAGATTGCTTATACTAATGGTAATGAATGGTTATTATTATGTCAACCACTTAAGATTCGAAGTTAACATAATAAACGTAATATTTCCTAATATAGATTAACACTTCAGCTATATTACGAACCAACTTATGTATAAAAAAAGAGCTCACATCGGAGCTCCTTTTAATTGAGATTAGTGAATGTAAGCTGCACCAACGATAATTAATAAGATGAACAACACAACAATTAATACGAAGCTATTTCCATAACCGTATCCACCTGTGCTTGGGTATCCATAATCATAATGGCAATGCATATTGTTTCACTCCTCGTATCGAATTTAGATTTCCCTTTACTTTATGTCATGGGTGGGTTGTATCGTATGTGCATTCGCCTATCTTTAGGTAAAAAACTAATTTAAAAATAAAAAGCAAAAAACCAGGCTGCATCCATAGGCCGGTTTCCTTTCTTTAACGTTCAAAAAATTCAATCCATTCTTTTTCTGGACCTCTAAAGAAAATATACTTTGCTCCATTTGGCAACTCTGTGATCTCTTCAAAAATCCATTCTACGTTTGCCGCACGTAATCTATCTCTTTCTTTCTCAATATTATCAACTTGAAAAGCAATATGATGAACCTTTCCTTCATCAGGTAAATTAGGATTATATCCTTCTATAAGTTCAACAATAATATTGCCTCCCACACCTAAAAATGCTAGCTTCATATTCCCATCTGTATGTAAAAATTGATCAAGCAAATCAAGACCAACTACATCTTTGTAAAATGTAATGCTTCTTTCAATATTTTCCACTTGTATTCCAACATGCTCAAAGCCTAATACTGACATCTTCTCTACTCCTCCTCTTCTATTTTATTCCCATTTTAATACAAAGAATACAAAAGTGTCTATACTAGAAAAAGGCTGAACATAATTCAGCCTTTTTGCTATTTATTAAATAACTGGGCATATTTACCATACCCCTCTTTTTCTAAATCATCCTTTGGGATAAATCTTAAAGCAGCCGAATTAATACAATATCTTAATCCATTAGGACCTGGTCCATCATCAAATACATGACCTAAATGTGAATCAGCTGTTTTACTTCTTACTTCTGTACGAATCATTCCATGCGTTGTATCCATTTTCTCGACAACTTCAAAGTCTTGGATCGGTTTTGTAAAACTAGGCCACCCACATCCTGCGTCATATTTGTCTTTTGAACTGAATAACGGTTTTCCGGAAACAATGTCTACATAAATACCTTCTTCTACGTGATTCCAAAACTCATTGTGAAAAGGAGGTTCTGTTCCATTGTTTTGAGTAACTTCATATTGTATAGGAGATAAAGTAGATTTTAAATCTTCTTTGTTATTACCATTCCAATGCTCTTGTATAAATCGATCTCTACCAGATCCTGTTCGATATTGTTTGTAACGACCGGTACTTTTTTTATAGAAGTCCTGATGGTATTCTTCCGCAGGATAAAATGGTTTTGCCTCAAGAATCATTGTAACGATAGGCTTCGAAAATCTTCCGCTTTTTTCCAATGTCTCTTTTGAGGCTTCTGCCAACTTCTTCTGTTCTTCTGTATGATAGAAAATAGCTGTTTTATAAGATTCTCCTCTATCAAAAAATTGACCACCTGAATCTGTTGGATCAATTTGTTGCCAAAATAATTCTAACAGCTTTTCATAAGGAAATATTTCAGGATTGTACGTAATTTGTACAGCCTCAAGATGCCCTGTTGTATTTGAACAAACTTCCTCATATGTAGGATTTTCCTTATTTCCCCCGGTATAGCCTGAAATAACACTTTCGATACCTGGTAACTCATCGAAGGGCTGGACCATACACCAAAAGCAACCACCAGCAAATGTAGCGAGTTCCAACTTGTGCTTATTCATCGATTACTTCCCTCCTATTAACTAATGAATTCTATTATATATCATGCAATAAAACTTAGAAAGTAAACAGCTTTTTATGGAAAGTCTCTTTATTATCTTCCAACATCATTTTCTTTAATAAACCTTGACACATTCTATAACATTCCTTAGTCTTATTAAAAGGATACTTTGATAGTACGGAGGAAACTAGGTTGAATAATCGTCAAGAAAAGATGTATGAGATGGAATCCCTAATGCGTGATGTGTATAAGAAAACTCGTCACGAAATGAACCAAGTTTATGATAATGAAATGTCTAGAAATGAATTTTTCATTTTAAAAACTTTGTACGAGCTTGGCCCAAAAAAGTCATCTGACTTATCCAAAATACTAAATGTTTCTGCTTCTCATATTACAGCAGTAACTGACTCTCTTATCGAAAAAAATTGGATTGAACGTGTTCGTTCTGTCAAAGACCGTAGAATTGTTGATATTCATTTAACGGAGAATGGGAAAAACATTCTTGAGCAATATGAAAAAAAGAAAACAGACTTTTTGTTAGAAAAGTTTAATGATTTTAGTGATGAAGATATTGCAAACTTCATTATCTTATTTAAAAAACTATTAAAAGAATAGTGTATATTTATTAAACGCTGTAGGTTTGAGAGGAACTCCCAAACCTACAGCGTTTTTACATATAAAAAAATAGTTTATACATACTAAAGAAAATAAGAATTATTACGGAGGTCAGAATAATGTCTTCACCATATTTATGCCCAAATTGTAAAACAAATCGAACCCGGTTTAATATTATTGAACAACTTGCAAAACCGGTTAAATTAAACCCACAAACAGGAGATATAGTAGAAGAGCTCCAGCAGTCAAATTTAGATCCGTTCCATGTTTCATATAAAGGTCCAAATTATCGAGTACAGTGCGGCACTTGTGGTCTAATTGAAGACGAAATATCCTTTGTTAAAAGAGCACAGATTAATCAGTCTTACTAACATAACGAAAATAAGTGGAATAGAATCTTTTATGATCAGATCTATTCCACTTTTTCTTCACTCACTATTTTGAGTCATATTAAAAAACATCGGGTCTTCTTTTTTTTCATTTTTTGAGGATTTCTCATCTTTCTTCCCCATTTTCCCATCTGATTCATAACTTAATTTTTTATTTTTGTTTTTCAACCTTATCTCTCCTTTGCATAAGAACTATCATCATTTTTTCCATTTAAGACGAAATTATGTAGAAGATGAATAAACGAAGAGCTGTCCTACCACAGTCTGATTGAAGAGGGATTAGAAGTATCGATTGAACTAGTTTTACAATAAATTACTGTAAAGATCATTAATGAATTTTTAATTCATTTTTAATTTTTTAAGATCATGTACAGATTCTGTAAAAAGTCTATGCACACCTGAAATTTCCATTATTATTAAGTTGAGCCAACTGGTTCACATATAAATTACTCAACGTTACATGGGAGGAAAAGACAATGAATAAAAGTTTATTATTAAAAGTTGGAGCTTCTTTACTTGCTGTATTTTTAATGGCTGCATGTAACAACACAGAGGATACTGAACAAGAAGAAACAAATGTAGAAGAAACTGAAGAAGGTACTGAAGAAACCGAAGAAGGTGCTGAACAAACTGAAGAAGAAGCAGAATAATCATAAAACTTTTTAAGTAGAAAACTAGCTGAACGGCGAGCCTAAAAGATGAAGCGTGATGTGTAATTGCACTTAGGCTAAATACTTAGGAATTAAACACTATGTCGGAATTTTTCATGTGCTGCTGATTTCTGCTTTTAACGTACAAAAAATGAGAGGGGATTTCCCTCTCATTTTAATAAATTAACTTTCACTCTTATGTTTTTGCTTTTCATCTTTAATATGCCAAACATATACTGCAATACTCAAACACAATGTGCTATAGGCGAGATTTAAGTACACCTCATCCATATTTTCTGAAACTAGCTGCTGATAGGCAATTCCACCGAAAATAAGCGAAATAATAATGGCTGCAATTCCCATTAAAACAAATTTGTTTTTCATAATAACCCCCTTATATTATTTAGTAATCCAAGGAATATCTATGAATCATCAATCCTGCTTTTTCTCTGATATAATTTTGGCCTGATCATTCTCGTAAGCTATCACATAATTCACAGAAGTTGAAGTAGTTTCTTGACCACTACCTGTTCTTTTAACAATCTCAAGGACTGTTTCAACGATTATTTGTTCTTCTTTTTTTACTGTTTTTAATTCTTTAATACTTATAGATAAAATATTCAAATACTCTTTACGAAATGATTGATAATCTACATTTGACTGCCATTCACTTCCTAACAAGGAATAAGCAGTGACAAAATCATTAAAGGTTATACTCTCAATGAAGTAGCTAATTAAATAATCTGATGTTTCTACAATCTTATTTTCGTCTATATCAACGACTGCGTCAATAGAAGGTTCAACAGGAAGGTTCTTCATAGGTGTTTCTGACCAACTATTAACAAGTGGTAATACTGCACTAATCGGGAGGCTAAACCCGATATTTCCTTGCTCAATTCTAGCGGAATTAATGCCTATAACAGCTCCTGTTTGCCTGTCAATCAGCGGACCTCCACTATTACCTGGAGCAATGGGTGCAGATATTTGATACACATCTTCATAAATATACGGATCAACACTTAGTTCTCTGTCCGTCCCACTAATAATTCCAGTTGTAACCGTATTTTGAAAACCTAATGGACTACCTAGTGCCAATATTTCATCGCCAATTTCTAGTTTGGTATTTGGTGATATACTTAATGGCTCCACATTCTCTAAACCTTCAACTCGAACGACCGCTACATCCGTTTCTGTACTTATTCCAATTACTTTTCCATCGAAGCCTTTTGCATCGGTTGTTCTAACTTTCACCTCACTAGCTCCACTAACAACATGTGCATTCGTAATAATATCACCTTTATCGTTATATAAGAAGCCAGAACCAACAGTTCCATCATCTAATTCAACCATGACAACTTTCTTTTGAGCTTCACGAATAATTTCCTTTATCGCCGGAACAGTTTGATCATTATTTGAATCTTCGATTTTGTTTAAAATCGTTGATTCAGAAAATACATTTTTTGTTGTTTGTTCTTTTATATAAAAATAGCCAAACCCACCTGCTATCCAAATTAGAAGGGATACTATGATACTATATATCATTCTCTTATTCATAAATTATCCTTTCTTCTCTTCTAATAGCCATGAAATATTCATAATGTTAACTTTTGCATTTTCTTTTGTTGAATAAGTCACATGTTCAAAATCACCAGTTTCACCTGGCTCCAGCTTATTCGGAAACACATTTGTTTTACCTGATTCTAATTCCTTTCCTTTTTCATCGCTAACTGTAAACTCAATAACAATCGAGTGCACTGTTTCAGTTCCATTATTTTTTACAGCACCATTAATATATGCATCACCATATTTATCAACTTTTATATTGACTGCTGTTAATTCCACGGCTTTTGTAAGATTATGTTGTTCTTCCATTTTAGCGGCTTGAAGAGCTTTATTAATTCGTTCTTGTTCAGCTTGTTCAAAACCGGTCTTTTCCTCTATTATCCGATCTTTTAGTGATAGCAGTTTCTCATTATTGACAACATACTGTAATGCCTCATCTACTACATTTAACGCTTGGTTAAAATGTTTATTCGCCATGCTTTCTTCAGCTTTAACCGAACTAATTGTGACCATTTTCGTATAAATCTGTTGTTTTAATTCAGTAGCTTCTTGTAATTCCAACGAATAAAAAGTGGCCAATTTGTCAGCCAACTCATCTATAGATTCTAGTTTATTTATTTCTTCCTTCATTTCCCCAACCTTGACAGAAGTTTCGGCCTGTTTAATTTCGTGACTAAGCTTTACAAATAATGGTGATCGATTCGTACCCATTTGGCGCTTAAGTAAATCAAGATCCCTTTGAGCACTTTCATACTGTTCATTCATTATTTTTTCAACTTCCGTAAGATCCTCATTTAAATCCATAATTGTTAAAAGTAATTTTTTCTCATCTAACAAAACATCGTAATTATTACGATATGAAAGACCGGTTTCTACAAAATCTAATGCTTTGTTATACTCCCCTGCTAAAGCAGCTTTTTCTGCTTTTTCTTGATAAGTAATGACATTTCCATTTACTTCAGTTTCATGAGAATAAACAAATAGTAGAACAAAGAGAACCGATAAAAAACTTCCTACTGGAATGAAGAAGCTTAGTAAATGAGTTTTTTTGTTTATTAGTTTATGATGATCATTTCTTCTTTTCCCACAATGGGAACAATAATTTGCATTTTTTTCTAAAAAACTAGCTCCACAGTTTATACAAAACAATTATAACCCTCCCACTCTAATTTCAGAGTTAGAGCTTACTAATACGTCGTCTAATAGATACATTTTTTCAGGCATCTATTAATCTATCTATTTATTCGACATACTATTCTATAAGTATACATGTTTCAACGAGATCATTCTAGGTTTTAACCTGGGGGTAATTCGTACCATTTTTCAGTATAGAAAAAACTTTGCTGTAAAGAACTAAACTTCCCATAAAAGGCTATAAGGTCTAACATTTGAAGTTAGACCTTACGGCAGTGGAACATATAATGTAAATGTGATGTCATCTTTTTCTAAATTAAAGCTTTCAGCTCTTGCACTTAAACCACTCTTTAATGTTAATTGATCAAGATGAATATCAATCAATTTTTTACTTGGATCTATCACCACATACTTAGGAAGATCATAATAAGTATTCATATATTTCAGTACATAAGACACAGGAAGCTTCAACTGTCCTATTGACAATTCATTAACCAATAACTGAACATTTCCATCAGATTTAACTTTCGGTTCCAGAATTAACTTCATGTCAATATCTTTGTTAAAAGCTTTTACAACTCCATACACGTTTACTTTATCTTCAAATTCCACTCGATATTGTAAATTTTGCTGACCTGTTTCCTGTTCTAAATAGTGATTCACTAAATGAGTCAAGTCACTTTTCTGGGTTTTAATAAGAAAAGGGACAGTTCCCTCCTTACTAACTTTCGTGTTTTGTGCGCTAGGTTTTTCAGTTGGGATCAATGAAGAAACTGTCACGAACAAAAGAAAGAGTACGTTAATCCCAGCTAGAACAAAAAATGAAATTTTCCACCTTCTCATTACATCACTCATTTCTACCTATTCATTTAAGGATACTTCTGCTTTAGATATAGAATCATATACTCGCTCAGCTATTAATGTATACCCGCTTTCGTTAGGATGAAATTCATCTTTGTACAATAGCTTATTGTCTACTTCAGAAGTAGAGAAAATATCTGCAACAGATACAAATATCCCATTTTCATCTTCCGTTATCATCTGTTTTGAAACTGAGTTCCATTCATCGATAATTTGATCGATTTCCGTTATGTTAGGAAGCATATATTTAAAAGGATTATAAAGACCAACAAATACAATTTGTGCATCTGAATTATAAGATCGAATTGTAATAATAATATTCCTTAATCTTTCTTCGTAAAGCTTTTGCTCTGCTCTAAACGGTTCAAAGTCCAATGAGAAAATATTCTGTCGAACAACATTCATAATGTCATTTCCACCAATAGTCATAACAACCATATCTGCTTCCTTAATGGATTCAATTACTTTATCATTTGTTAACTTTTTTTGCAGATTAGATGTTTTATGTCCCTTTACCCCGTAATTTTCAACCAAAACATCTTTAATGTGATCTTGCTCTTCCAACATTTCAGTCACTCTGCCAACATAACCACCTAACTCTGCTCCATCGCCAACTCCCTTTGTTAAAGAATCACCTATCCCAACTACCTTCATAGTTTTAGGAAAAAACTCTTCAGCAGGGGTTTCCTTTTCGCTTAAAGACACAGGTTTATATTCTAGTTTTGCAGCAGGCTGATTCATACAACCAGTTAAGCACAAGCCAATTATACTAAACAATACAAGCTTTTGGAGCATACAATCACCCCGTTATTTATTTTCAAAAAAACATTATATCATGTCACCATGGATAAAAGCTTTTTAAATCATAAAAAGAGCTAGCTTTTAAACTTTTAACTTTATTATATCTTATGAAAAAAGACTCCTAATGGAATCTTTTTTCATGGCTTATCTTATCTTTTGTTTATTCTTGGCTTATTGCTTTTATATCTGCAATCATTTGATCATATGGTGGATTTTCAACACCATTGTAATCTTTTAGCACCGTTCCATTTTGATCAACTAAATAAAAATAAGTACCATGAATCACTTGTTCTGTACTTTTTGGCTTTTGAACAATCGTCTTAAAGCTGTCTTTTGCAAATTCTTCAATTTCCTTTTGTGAATATCCCGTTAAAAAATCCCAGTTTTCAAATGAAATTGAGTAAGGCTCTGCAAACTCTTTAAGTTTATCAGGAGTATCAATTTCTGGATCAACACTAAAGGAAACGATCCTTGTATTAAGCCCCTTCATTCTCCAGTATCTGTTGAAGCTCAGTCATGTGCGCTGTCATTGGTGGACATACTGTGTCACAGCTAGTAAAAATAAAATCAGCTACCCACACCGTTCCTTTTAAATCCTCCAATGATACTTGATCATTGTCTTGGTTTGTATATTCAAAGGATTGAACTTCATAATTAAGTGGGTTTTCAATTGGTGATTTTTGTCCGCAGGCACTTAAAATAAGAATAGTCGCTCCGATCAGACTCCATAACATTTTCTTTTTCATTAACACCTTCACCCTTCTGTATTGTTCATAATGAAAAGTTTATCAAAATACGACATAAAGGGAAAGATGAAATGATGTGAAGCTTTTTTGAATAATTATTAAAACTTATGGCCATTTATAAAGGTATCGTAAACATTCTCAATATAGAATTGGTAATCAAATTTTATCGCGATTGTATGTATAGGATACATTTCGAGCTCTTTATAAGGCCTGAAATCTCCAATGCTCTGCCCCCTCGCCACACCATCTTCCGTACTGATTTTTACAGGTTTATCAACAAATTGAAAATGGTTACTATTTTTCACTGCCCAGAGTGTTAACAAGTCATGCATTGGTCCACCCGAAATGGAGGGATCTCTTTTTTTATACCATTCTGAATAATAGGTGATAATCGGCTTTAATAATTGCCCTACACTATCGCCTGTTCTTTTAAAATATTGGTCAAGTTGATTTATGATGTTATCTGGAATAATTGCATAATTCGTTACATTAAGAGGAAATATCTTTACTTTTTCTGCATTACTTAATACTAGATTTGCTGCGTAATGATCACTATAGAAATTTGCTTCAGCAATTGGGGTTGCATTACCTGGAAAAAGAAATGCACCGCCCATAATATAAAACTCTTTGACTTGCGATAGAAAATTCGGATATAAAACAATTGCTGTTGCTAATGATGTTAAACGACCAACATTAACAATGCTAATTTCATTTGGATATTGATTAATAACGGTTAAAATCTCATAAAAGTTCTCAAATTCAGGTATCGGTTCGCTCAATTCAGGCGTAACCGGACCAAGTCCATATTCACCATGAATTTCAGGAAAATAAGTAGGTTGTTCGCCAGTTAACGGTCGATCTGCACCTCCAATAATAGGGATATCTGTCAGCTGGGTAATTTCTTGAATATATCTTGCTGTTATCGTGGCATTTTTCTTTGAGATATTTCCGTAGTCAACAACAACTCCAACAATATCAATATCCTTACTATAATAAGCAAAAAGTAAAGCAACAATATCATCAATTCCAAAGTCTCCGATAAACAACACTTTTTTACCGATGATCAACACCACCTGTTTTGAGTGATTAGCTAATTTAAATAATTCATTGCACTTTACTGTTCTTTTTATAATAATTATGCGTAATTTTTAGCACGATGTCTTTTTATATTTTGACCCAATACAATTGGGTTTTATATATATTTGAATCAAATGCCATGAAGCACTAAAAAAGACCCAGACATCACCATAAAAAATGGTCTTGTCTAGGTCTAATATTTACTCTGCAAAAAACATAAAACCTACTGCACCCGGTCCCGTATGTGTTGAAACAACAGGTGTTGTAAATGAGATATCTACCATGCAATTCGGACTAATTTCAAGAACAGCTTGCTTTAGTCTTTGAGCAAAATCATGTGCGTCAGCATGGGCAATGCCAACTGCTTTAACAGTTTTTCCTTTTACATCTTCCGCAAATTGTTTGGCTAAGTATTTTACTGCCTGAGATTGACTTCTAACTTTTCCAACTGGAGTATAAAGCCCATCTTGTAATTTTGCTATTGGCTTAATATTGAGTAAGGAGCCTATTAAAGCTTTTCCACGACCAATCCTACCACCCTTCACAAGATTTTCCAGTGTGTCTACACTTAGATAAAGTCTTGTTTGATCGCGAATTTCAGCTATCCTATGAAGTATTTGTTCTTTTGAAGATCCTTCTTTAGCCATTCTTGCTGCTTCCAAAACTTGAAAACCTAGTGCCTTAGAAATAAACATTGAATCAAGAACTGTTACATCAGCTTCGGTCATTTGAGCAGCCGATTGAGCTGATTGGACTGTCCCACTTAAGCCTTTTGTCATATGAATAGAAATAATTGAACTCCCATCCTTGCTAAGCTCCTCATACACTCTTAGAAACTCCCCAGCAGGTGGTTGTGAACTCTTAGGAAGTTCATTAGATTGATTCATCATTTTTATAAAAACGTCTGGAGTAATGTCAACTCCGTCTATAAAATGTTTATCATCTATTGTAATGGACAATGGAACAACCGTAATATCATATTCTTCTATCAAATCTTTTCTCATATCTATTGTTGAATCAGTTACAATTTTAATTTTTTGCAAATCCTCACATCCCTAAAAAGTCTACCTACTATTATACCCCCATTAAAGGCACATTCAATGAAATTATTTCTTATCTCTTAAAATTATATGCGACTTCAAACCTATTGATTGTTATATTGTCCATGTGTTTTATTCCGAAAGAATGAAGAATTAAGTAATCATTTAAGTCATTTAAAACAAAAAAAGAGAACCAGACACTCCTGGTTCTCTCCTAAGCATTGTTTTTTAATATACTACTTCCAAAGATAGCCTCGTAATCAGGCCATTTCAACACTTTTTTCAAGTAATCTTTAAAAGAATATATACTTCTTGGATTTATCTGTGTTTGGATAATGGATATAAACTTCTGTAAACGGATTTGAAGCATGAAACGGTTTTTGTTATCCTCCTCCAATACTGGGATATCAGTAATTTTTACCTTCTGTCCACTTGCCAGTTTGAACTCTAGGCTCTTGAATAACAAGTTATCAATCCTCTTTTTTACCCGTTTCCTATATTATAACCCAATTACAATGAGAAGTCTGTCTATTTTTGTCTAATGAAAAGTTTTTTTTTGGCGTTTTCATCGTTGAGATATCAACGTTTTCACAAAATACAATTAGATTAAAAGGTGAAATAAATTACTATCCTTATTCACTTCTGTTACAAAAAAACCTTTCTTTTTCATTCTTTTTACAAGAGGTTCATAATCTTCTTTTTGTTTTAATTCAATACCTACTAATGCTGGTCCATTGTCTTTGTTATTCTTCTTGGTATACTCAAAGCGATTGATATCATCGGTTGGCCCAAGTACTTCAACTAAGAACTCTCTTAACGCTCCTGCACGTTGTGGGAAATTCACAATAAAATAATGCTGTAACCCTTCATAAATCATTGAACGTTCTTTGATCTCCTGCATTCTACCAATGTCATTGTTACCTCCACTTACAATACAAACAACACTTTTACCCTTAATTTCATCTCGTAAAAAATCAAGAGATGCAATTGACATCGCTCCAGCAGGCTCTGCTACAATTGCATTTTCGTTATATAACTCTAAAATAGTTGTACAGATTTTTCCTTCTGGAACAAGCAGAACTTTGTCCAATACATCGTTACAAATAGAAAAGGTTTTGTCTCCGACCTTTTTGACTGCTGCTCCATCAACAAATTTATCAATCTTCTCAAGAGAAACTACTTTGTTTTCTACTCTTGATTGATAAAGAGCAGGTGCCCCCTCTGGTTCAACACCAATCAGCTTTGTTGAAGGTGATATTGCGTGAAAGTAGGTACCTACACCAGAAATCAAACCGCCTCCACCAACACTTGCTACAACATAGTCAATGTCCACATCTGCATCGTTCAAAATTTCTACTCCTACGGTCCCTTGTCCAGCAATTACATCTACATCATCAAAAGGGTGAATGAAAGTTCGGCTCTCTTCTTCACTGCTAATCATTGCCTTTTGATATGCATCATCAAACGTATCGCCGGTTAAAATAATATCAACGTATTCTTTACCGAACAGTTCAACTTGAGAAACTTTCTGACGAGGAGTTGTTGACGGCATAAAAATTTTCCCATGGATTTTTAATTGACGGCAAGAGTATGCAACACCTTGTGCATGATTTCCAGCACTAGCACATACGATACCATTCTTTGTTTTTTCAGAATCAAGCTGCTTAATCTTATTAAAAGCACCTCTGATTTTAAATGAGCGAACAACTTGTTGATCTTCTCGTTTTAAGTAAACATTACACTCATATTTTTCAGAGAGCTGTTCGTTTTTTTGTAATGGAGTATGTGTTACAACATCTTTAAGTAAATGATGCGCTTTTAAAATATCTTCCACAAAAACATTTTGCAATTCATTGATTGTTTGTTTCATTGTCACGGTCCTTTCAACTGCTTGTTAATTTGAAATTATATCATGAATATTCAAAATTTAAAGGAAATATCAAAAAGTTTTACATATTTTTTAATTTTATGTTTCATAGATAGATGAATTACAAGCAATAAGCTGACAAACTTTCAAAAGATGAAAAAATTATTTACACAAAAACTTTTATGAGGTGATAAAATAATGGAATATGAAATAAAAAATAAGGAAGGTGCAATTCCTTGTTTAATTGTTGCAGATGATGAAAATGGTCGTTACATGATAAGAGAAGCTGACACGAGCGGTGAAGTGTTTAACAGTTCGAGAGAAATGCTTTTTTGGATTTATGAAAATTGGGAAGAACAAGATTTTGAGGACAAACAATTGTTTCATCAAATAGTCTCTTCCTTACAAGATCATGTTCGGCAATCAAAAAGCTAGTTTTTCTAGTGAAAAAATGATAAATGTCACTATTTCATCTTATGAATGAATGATATAATTTATAAATTATTGAAAACAATTTCATTGAAAGGAGAAAAGCATGGCAAACACACATACCTTTTCTAAAGGTGAAGAAATAGCAAATTCAATTACTCATGGTATTGGCGGCTTACTAAGCATTGCTGGTTTAGTCATATTGATTATCTTTTCCTCCTTACACGGAAATGCTTGGCATATCGTAAGCTTCACTTTGTTTGGAGTAACGATGGTTTTGCTATATACAGCTTCAACCTTAGTTCACAGCTTTCCAGCAGGTAGAGCAAAAGATTTTTTTGAAATATTAGATCACTCCGCTATTTACTTTTTTATTGCTGGCACCTATACACCCTTTCTTTTTATTGCGGTAAAAGGATGGGTCGGTTGGACATTATTTGGAATTGTTTGGGGTTTGGCAATAGGCGGAACAGTTTTCAAATCATTCTTCGTTAAGAAGTACTTATTCTTTTCTACCATTATGTATGTTGTAATGGGATTGGTTAATTGTCTTTGCTTGGAACCACATTATTAGCAACGTACCCTTTAATGGTGTAGTCTTGCTTGTCATTGGTGGAGTATTATATACAATTGGTGCAATTTTTTACGTTTGGCGTGGTTTTAAATATCATCATGCTGTTTGGCATACTTTTGTTTTAGCAGGTACAGTGCTGCACTTCTTCTCTGTATTATTGTATTTGTTGCCATAATAAGACTTAAAAGGCGCTATCCTTCAGGGTAGCGCCTTTTGATTTAAAGTAATTACTTTGAGTCATTTTATTTAAAAGAGAAAACTTTTAAAATTCACTTTGTTATAAAAGGTTAAATTACTGTTGTATTTGCATTTTCCCTCTTTAGTAAAGCCTCTTTGTTAGTAATACATTTAGTTTTTCAGAACTTAACAGCATTGCTGCAATAATAAGAATAATACAAATTGGGAATATTCCTATTGTTGTATAAGACGCCATGAAACCTAGTAGAGGCGGCAAAAATGTACTTCCTGTATAAGCTACCGCCATTTGATAACCCATAATAGTTTGGGAATGCTTTTTCCCAAAACGTGTAGGTGTCTCATGTAACATACACGGGAATATTGGCGCTAATCCTAACCCGATCATAATAAAACCTACTAAAGAGAAAACCGACGGCAATGGTAGGAATAAAAAGATAGCACCTGTTAATGCTAGTAATTGACCTGTACGAATGAGACTACGATTACTATATTTGAAAGTAACAAAGCCTGTTAGAAAACGACCAATTGTTATTCCTGCATAATAAAAGGAAACCCATTGTGCTGCAACTGCTACAGGTATTTCTCTAACATTTACCAAATAACTACTTCCCCAGAGACCAACTGTTGCTTCAACTCCACAATAAAATAGAAAGGATGCCAAAGCCAGTTTTACTCCCTTAATTTGTAAAGGTTTTACTTCTCCATCACGGATTATCTCATCTGAATCTACTATTTCTTCATTTGAGGTCGTATTGTTGTTTTTTACCACTCTATTCCATAATGGCAAGGTAAAGAATAGAATAATAGCTAATGTAAACTGAATTGCTGCAATTGTAAAATATCCATTTCTCCAAGTATTTTGGCCTGAAATAAATTGAGCCATAATGATAGGACCAAAAGTAGCTCCAACTCCCCAAAAACAATGTAACCAGCTCATATGGTGAGCTTTATAATGTGTAGCAACATAATCATTTAATCCTGCATCAATAGCTCCTGCACCTAAACCAAGTGGTATAGCAAATAAAAATAACCATAAAACTGAAGGAGCAAAGTTAAACCCTAACAAAGCACCTGCGGTCATTAAAACACTGACAAATGTAACCTGCCCCGTCCCGAACCTTTTAAGAATCTTTCCGCTAGCTAAACTTGAGATAATCGTACCGCCTGCAATCGTCATAAAAAGAAATCCAGCAGTCTCAAGCGGAGCACCATAATCCGATTTCATTACAGGCCACGCTACCCCTAACAGTGAATCAGGTAAACCTAAGCTGATAAATGCTAAATAAATAATAACTAAAAGGAATGTTGTCATATTAACCTCGCCTATATCTATCAATAATAGTCAATTCTTCTCTTTAACAATTCAATATTATAAAAACACTTATTAAAGATTTTTAAAAAGTAAAGAGAATAAAAGTATTAAACTTAAAAGCTATGGACAAAAATTCTCTTCACATAATATTACACTTATGTAATTTATTGATCATTAATCATAAGATCAAGTCCAATGCTTTGTAACCCAAATAAATAATCTTGTTTCATATCACTAGTGACTAGCTCTGGAAGATGCTCTGACGGAATATATTTTGAACTGCATATAGCCATTTTATTTAGCATTTCTTTTTTTATTTCACTATTTGAAAAAATAATTGAATGTGGGTTAATGATTGCTGCAAATGAAGCTACCAATCTGCTAATTGCATCTATCGTTTCATCATTTTCATAAAGTATTATTTTTTTAGACCCATTTTTAATTTCAAGAGCCTGCCCAAAATTCCGATTATTATACTGAGGTACAAATGAAACCTCTCCAGAGAAAGAAGTGCTTCCCCGCACCACATCACCATTTATCATAATACCTGCACCCGGACCATTTTGACCAAGATACAAATAGATGAGAGACTGCCCATTTATATTCCCTGTTTTATTGTTATATCCAAGAACTGATGCATTCATATCGTTCTCTACTGCAACAGGTATGGAAAAATACTCCTCATAATATCCTTTTAAATCAAAATTTTGAAACTGATCATATTCTGGTATAAAAATAATCCGACCATTATCTACAGAACCTGGAACTCCGATTGCTAAAGAACTGATTTTCGGAAATTTATTTAGCAAGTTTTCAATACAGCTAGTTAGTACTGGTAACCCGTCATTTATTAATACACTTGATACCTTTCCCTGCTCCTTTACTTCTCCTATACAATTAAATATTGTATAATTTGACTCACTTTTCTCTAAAAAAATGGCCAGTCCTAGCATATGCTCGGGGTTGTATCTGTATCTTTTTGCTCGTCTCCCTCCACTAGATTCATCTAAACCGACTAAAATAATTTCCCCATCTTTCTCCATTTCCGCGAGGAACTTACTTATTGTCGGGAAACTAATTTCTATTGCTTGACTTAGTTCAACTTTTGTGGCACTCCCCAGCCTTAAAAGAGTTGTACGAATGTTACGAAGAATATTCTTCTTTACCATCTCTTGTGTAGCAAATACTTTTTTCAATGTATTCACCCCCCTAAAAAACTTATTAAATATCTTTAATAAGTAATGTAGCATATTATTATATTGCAAACAATCCTTCAATTTCATTTCATTATAAGTACAAAAAATTCCTTAGTTCAACTTATATTATAGTGAGTATTTTTGATATTAAAAACTAGGGGGACAATATGAATATTTATGAAGCCGTAGAGGAACTCACTAAAGCGGGAGTCTCTGAGAGTATAAGAACGCTAACAATAAGAAAGTGGATTAAAGAAGGAAAAATCACTTCTTCCGACAATAACGGCTACAGTGTTGATAAACAAACAACGAAGTTATTACAAAACAGCCTGCGAGATGAAAAAAATGAGATTATCAAGAAACTCCAAACAAAAATTAAGCTACAGGAGCAATATATTGAGGGATAAAAGCCATTCATAAAGATGCTACCAGTTCCTTTATAACACAACGAGAAAATTTAAACCGAGAAATATCACTACTTAAAAAGGAAAATAATGACTTACAAAAGGAAGTTACTCAATTATTAAAAGAAAATATTAGATTAAGAGATGACTTAATCAAATACAAAGAAAATTCAATGAATAAAAATAAAAATAGCGACTATGATCAACAAGAACAACCCACATCATATGATCTATCTTATCACCTAAGAGAATATCATCATAAATTAGGTCTAGCAAAAATAGCAGGTAAAAAAGAAATTGTTGCTAGTTACAAGGAATTATTAAAATTAACACACCCTGATCATGGTGGAGATCCTAAATGTTTTCATTACATAAAGGCTGATTTTGATACTTTTAAAAGAAACCTTAAAAATAACATTAAAAGGTAGTATGAATTAAAATTAAAAAAAGCATCATTTCGTTCTTCAACGAAATGATGCTTTTTTCTCATATACAACAAACTCATAATCATAAGGATTTTTTTCATCCTTCATTCCTTTATCACATTTCACCATATCCCACTCTTCTTCATTTGTTCTAGGAAAATATGTATCTCCCTCAAACTCATGATAAATATGTGTAATATAAAGGCGGTCACTGCAAGGTAAGATTTGCTGAAATATCTCCGCTCCTCCTATGACAAAGATTTCTTCATCAGATTGCTCAGATAGTTCCACTATATCTTCTAAAGAATTCAGGACTAAACAACCTTCTTGGGAATAATTTTGATCTCTAGTAACAATTATATTTTCTCGACCAGGAAGCGGTCTGCCGATAGATTCAAAGGTTTTTCTTCCCATTACAATTTTATGGTTCATCGTTGTTTTTTTAAAATAAGCCAGATCTTGTGGGAGGTGCCATGGAAGTTGATTATCTTTTCCAATAAGGCGATTAGTATCCATTGCAACTAGTAAAGAAATCAAACACTAACAGCTCCTTTAATATGTGGATGAGGATTGTAGTTTTCGAAACTGAAGTCCTCAAAAGAGAAATCAAAAATAGATTTAACATCTTTGTTCACCACTAAAGTTGGTAATGGCCTAGGATCTCGTTGTAATTGTTCTTTTACTTGTTCAACATGATTTGAGTAGATGTGAACATCTCCAAAAGTGTGAACAAACTCCCCTACCTCTAAGTTAGTTGCTTGTGCGATCATATGAACAAGTAAAGCATATGATGCAATATTAAATGGCACACCTAAGAAAACGTCAGCAGAACGTTGATATAACTGACATGAAAGCTTCCCATCTGCTACATAAAATTGAAAAAAGCAATGACAAGGTGGTAGTGCCATAGAATCAACATCAGCAACATTCCAGGCTGAAACAATTAATCTTCTGGAATCTGGGTTGTTCTTAATTTGCTCGACAACATTCGTAATTTGATCAATAGTAGAACCATCTCTTGCAGGCCATGCTCTCCACTGATGTCCGTATACTGGACCCAGTTCTCCATCTTCATCTGCCCATTCATTCCAAATTTTCACACCATTATCTTGAAGATACTTTACATTTGTATCACCTTTAAGAAACCATAAAAGTTCATGAATAATTGATTTCGTGTGTAATTTTTTTGTCGTAATTAACGGAAATCCTTCTTGAAGGTTGAACCTCATTTGATAACCAAATGTACTTATTGTCCCCGTACCTGTTCGGTCTTCTTTTATCACTCCATTTGCAAGTACATGTTGACATAATTCCAAATATTGTTTCATTTAGACATTTCCCCTTACTTTTAATCCTTCATGTATTTTACCATACTTTAATATTGAGAATTCACATAAATATTTTTGCGTATCTCTGCTGCTTGTGTTTCTAGTGAACGAATAAATGTAAAAGTTAATGGAGCTTTTTCTTGTAGAGTTAATTTCGTTTGATTATTGTAATAATACATGGCAAATGTTTCAGCAAAATATTCTTCAGGGAATTGGATAAAATATGATTGTAACGGAAACAGAGAGTCAACTTCTTGTTTCCAGATATTTAAAAAGAGTGGATTTTTTCGAACGTACTGGAAAACATAACGATCAATAGCATGAGCAAATTCATGAAGCTCGAGTGACACAGATCCATGTCCTTTTCCAAATTCGCTATGCCCGATTTTTGCATAAACGACTCTATTATCACTCATCCCCGGAACTAACTCCCAATTTGGATCATTTGTTTCATATCCACGTGGTTTCAAGTCTTTTAATCTATCTAAACCATTTTGACTAGTTAAAGAACCGGTAAATAGTTTAATTTGAATACTTTCCTCTGCTGCTAATAATAAAATGTTTTCATCTACTTTTTGTATATTTTCTATCATCTTCATTGCATCATTTTCTGAAAAGCCTTTAGGAGGTAAATAAACCAATTCACTAACTATTGGTTTAGATAAAGATAATTTATTAGTCTCAAACTTATATGAAGATAGCTGAACACCTTCAGGAAAGGCTTTTGCAAGATGATAAAATGGAATACAAATAAGAGAGAGTAAAAGAATAAATAATGTCTTTTTCATGATGTATATCCCCTCTTTACTAATGAAAAAATTTGTAGAAAACTTAAGAGGTTTGTAGGTGAAATTACTTTCCTACTATACTATCATAAATAGACATTTTTAACTAGAAGTGTGGAATCGTATAGATTATTAGTTTTTGTATCAAGATGATTAAAGCAAAAGGGCATACGGATGTATGCCCTTTCAACATTTTTCATATAATAAAGTCGTTAATGGTAACTCATCCAATTTGGAGGAGTGTTTTTATCCCAATAAATACTGCCTAAATCTTTATGTGATTGAAATGAATCATGATAAGAGTGATAGTGAAAGTTGAACCAATACCCTTCTAAAGGACGATTTTCTCTTCTTACGTGAAAACGCAAAACATCCTCACCTGTTTGTGTGTTATAGATGTGAAAAATCTTTTCTCCGGTACCACCGGATGGCTTTGAAATTTCAACATGTTCAAAAAGTTCGTCATCTTCGACATTTACATAATATGTAATGACTTCCTCCATTTTAGGCAGGATCACTTTTTTAAACTCATCTTGGATTACATCGCCAATTTTATCTCCAAACTTAGAAAAGGATTTTTGCTCTGCTTCAAAAAGAAGAGAATCAATAATTTCATCTTTTGATAAAGATACTTGCTGTTCAACATCTATGTTATCGGATAGTAATGCATGTTCATTTTCATTCGAGAATGTAGGCTTGGTCACCGAATCTTCTGCTGGCTTCTCTTGAACTGCCGCTAAAGACGCAGGTGGTGTTACAAGTCCAAAGGTTGCGATAGAGAATAAAATAAAGAGTGATTTTCTCAACCATTTGTTCATGACAGTTCTTCCTCCAACATTATGATTATAGCAATATTTTATCATAGTCTTAGAGGTTAATATATATCAATTTTATTACAAAATTTAAAAACAATTTGTTCAATAAAATGTAACACTTTTAATGTTGAACGAAAACGTTTAAAATAGAAATATCTATCACATATTATGTACAAAAAGTATAGGAGGGTTTAGAAATGGGTTATGATACTTTATTCGTTGTACTTTCTTTTGTTACACTAGCTTATTTTATTTACGCTGAAATTACGGACTAATACATAAACAAAGGAAAGGGTGCCACAAACGTGAGCACCCTTTTTAGTTGTCAAAGCAAATACTTTATGTTCTCTTTGTCTTTTTTCGAGCGGAATCCACCTGCTTACCACCTGTTTCATTCATAGTGGTACCTTGTCCCTCGACATTTGGAGAGCTAAGGCCGGCTCTAGATGGATCAACTTTTCTTTTTGGCATAAAGATAACACCTCCATGATATTATCTTTTGCTATTTGTTCAGATCTATGACTCCATAATGGAATTTCGCTGTTTTACGGATATTTACTTGAAATTGAAATTCAGCAAAACGTGAACTTCGCCAATGGTCTTTTAACACGAGTCTTTTTGAAGCAACTCGTTTTGCTTCAGTAATAGTCTCTTTAGTTAACGTAGAATAATTAGCAATTCTTTTCAAAGGCTGTAATCCAACGGACCCTTCTATCGTTTCCTCAAACATTGGATCAAAATAAATCACATCAAAACTGTTATCCGGGCATTCTTTCAAAAAAGCAAGATGCTCTGTATTTTTCACATGAATTCTTTTCATTGCATCATCCAATTGAGGTAAACCAGTTTTCCACTGTAAAAGACCTTTTTGTACAAGAAAAGCTAAAGGCTTACTGCCTTCTATTCCAGTAACTATTCCTTTATCACCAACAACATAGCTAGCAATTATACTGTCAGAAGCCAGTCCAAGTGTACAATCTAAAAATGAATTCCCTTTTTCAAGTTTACATGCTAAACAAAAAGGGTCATCTTCTCCCTTTATTATCCTTTTTATTCGAAACATAGCTGAATTAGGATGAAAAAACAAAGGTTCTGTAGAATCAGAAAAATGAAGTTCCATCCGATTTTTCCCAACAACAAGAATATCATCATCATTTTCTCTTTTTAAATGATCAACAGCTTTTTTATTTCTCCTCAAAAAAATTGAATCGAACTCATTTGCAATTTCTATAGCAGACTTTATTAAATTTTCATCAGGCCTTCCTGAAGTGGTGATTATCATACCTACTTATACTCCTATATGTTTTATCTTGTAAAAAAAGGATGCTATAAGCACCCTTTTTTTAACAATATTTTTCAAATGAAGATTCTAAATTTCCCATTATCTCTTCAATTGAGTTTCCTTCAATTTCGTGACGAGGTATAAAGTGAACAACTTCACCGTTTTTCAGAAGTGCCATTGATGGTGACGAAGGTTCGTGCCCTTTAAAATACTCGCGCATTTTACTAGTCGCTTCTTTATCCTGTCCAGCAAAAACTGTAACAATTCGATCTGGTTTTTTTTCTGCATTCAAAACAGATTGTGTAGCGGCAGGCCTTGCTAAGCCGGCTGCACACCCGCAGACAGAGTTAACTACTACTAAAACTGTGCCTTCTTCTTCATTCATGAATTGTTCCACTTCTTCTGCTGTTGTTAATTCTTCAAATCCTGCATTTGTTAATTCTGCTCTCATTGGTTTTACCATTTGTCTCATATATTCTTCATATGCCATTGACATAATAAAATCCCTCCAAAATGTACATTAATGTAAGTAAAGAATACTATAGGGTCCTCATTCTTGCAAATAAATAGAAACAACCTAACAACTAAAAACATTAGGTTGTTTCTTTATTCACTTACTTTTTTATACCTTGTCGTTAATTTGTACGAGAAGTATGAGCTGCTAAAGCTTTAAAATCATTTTTCACTTATCATTTTCCTCGTATAAATCAGTTACTGCGCCTTTTGAAGCACTTGAAACAAGACGGGCATATTTGGAAAGAACACCTCGTTCTAAAAGCTTAGGTGCTGCCCAATTTTTCTTACGTTGCTCAAATTGTTCTTCTGTTAATGCAACAGACAGTTCACGTTTTTCACTATCAACTGTAACCATGTCTCCATTTTCTACAAAAGCGATTGGACCACCAACTTGTGCTTCTGGAGAAATATGACCAACTACTAATCCATGAGATCCTCCTGAGAAACGTCCATCCGTTAATAACGCAACACTTTCTCCTAAACCTTTTCCTACAAGAATCCCTGAAATGGATAGCATTTCAGGCATACCTGGTCCACCTTTTGGGCCTTCATAACGTATGATTAAAACATCACCTGCTTTAATTTCTCCTGAAATAACTGCATCTGATGCTTCTTCTTCTGTGTCAAACACCTTTGCTGGTCCAGTTAACTTCGACACCTTTAAACCAGATACTTTAACAACTGCTCCTTCTGGTGCAAGGTTACCACGTAAAATGACTAAAGGACCATCTTTACGTTTTGCTTCAGATACAGGATAAATTACTTTTTGTCCTTCTTTTAATTCTTTGCAATCTGCTAGGTTTTCAGCAACTGTTTTACCTGTTACCGTTAAACAATCTCCGTGTAAGAAGCCTTCCTGTAGAAGATATTTCATAACAGCTGGAACTCCCCCAACTTGGTGAAGATCATTCATAACATATTTTCCACTTGGCTTTAAGTCTGCTAAATGAGGAACACGTCTTTGAATTCGATCAAAGTCATCAATTGTTAAATCCACTTTAGCAGCATGTGCAATTGCAAGTATATGAAGAACAGCATTTGTTGAACCACCAAGTGCGTACACAACTGTTATTGCATTTTCAAATGCTTCTTTTGTCATGATATCTCTTGGCCTAATTCCTTTTTCAATTAACTTATACACAGCATCACCTGCATCAAAGCAATCTTGAAATTTTTCATCTGATTCAGCAGGGTTAGAGGAGCTGCCAGGTAAACTCATTCCCATTGCTTCGATTGCAGATGCCATTGTGTTTGCTGTATACATTCCTCCGCAAGATCCTGCACCAGGACATGCATGACATTCGATTTTACTTAATTCATCTTTATTAATCTTTCCTGCATTGTATTGACCAACACCTTCAAAAACAGAAACAATATCAATATCTTTTCCATTTAAATTACCTGGTTTAATGGAGCCACCATAAACGAATACTGACGGCAAATTCATACGTGCCAGAGCAATTAAGCACCCCGGCATATTTTTGTCACAGCCTCCAATAGCAACAACTGCATCTAAGCTTTCTCCACCTACAACTGTTTCAATTGAATCAGCAATCACTTCACGGCTTGGAAGAGAATATCTCATACCAGCTGTTCCCATTGAGATTCCATCAGATACGGTAATTGTATTAAAGATCATCCCTTTACCGCCTGCTTCATTTGCTCCGTTCTTTGATTGAATAGCAAGCTTGTCAATATGTATATTACAAGGTGTGACTTCACTCCAAGTACTTGCAACCCCAACCAAAGGTTTTTTAAAATCTTCATCACTAAAACCTACTGCACGAAGCATTGCACGGTTTGGAGCTCTTAACGCCCCTTCAAATACCTTACTTTCATTTCTCAAATCTTTGGTCATCATAATACCTCCATACTTTTCACTTTGTAATAATATTCAGTAAATTCCCTGCAAATAAAAACAGTCAATCGTAATTGACTGTTTAGTTTTGAGTTCTACCCTTTTCTACTCTCTGTCATTTGTTTCCAAACAGAGCCTTTTGCTTCTTCTCCGCCTTCTATTCGTCCAATTGCCATTTTCACTTGCATACTCACTTCAAATTCCGAATCATCCTCGGCTTCTTTTAATGCTTCAAGTAATTGACTCATCTCCTACTTCATATAGAAACATGGCTGCACGCCACCTTACTAGTTTGTTTTTATCTTTAAGTGCAGCCATCATTTCGTTCATTGCGGCAGGATCACCAATATCTGATAAACAGTCACCTGCTGTTCTTCTTACTGTAACTGATTTATCTTTTAGTGCTTTGTATAATAAAGGTAATACAGTTGATTTTTCGATCATACCTAAATAAACAGTCGCAAGCCTTCTAATCGATGGTTTTTCATCATCAAGTGCCTTTTCAAGTACTGGCAGGTCTTCTTCAGTTGGGTCCATTTGGTCTAAATGTGCGAAACGATTTGTCCAATCTTCCTCATCAAGCATATCAAGAGTGACTTTGTATGACTTACGAGCTTGAACTTTTGTTTTTTCTTTTTCAGTTGCTGATTTAATGAGCCTTTTAGACGGTCTTCGGAATAAGCAGCATTGATTTCATCCACAACTTCTATTCCGATATCAGCAAGTTCACCATATCGAACTCCATGTTCTTTCCACTGCCTATCAAGAACAACATTGTCATCGGCTTGTTGTGCAGTCATAACCGCTTCTTTAAAACGATCTGGTAAGCCAAATCGTTCCTCAAGAACTCCATCAGTAAGTTTTACTTGCATTGGAATTCCATTAAACATTTGAATAAAAACCTTTACTTCTCCAAATGCTTCTTCATTTGTTGCATGATTTGCTTGTTCAGCTACATCCTCACCAAATGCTTGACGAACTTGTGCCAAAAGATCTTTCCAATCATATTTTGCATTCCTTTCAACAGCAAGGAAGTCAGCAACATGATAAACACCTTTAATTCCTTCAATGGATAAAATATCTTTAATGATAGCAGGCGCCTCACTAGCTTGATCTTTTTTGTAATTATTGCTTTTTCCAGTAGGAAGCTCTTCTGATAAAAGAACCTTCATCGTATTTGGACTAGGAGTAGGTTCAATTGAATTTATTTTCATAATGGCACTCCTTTATTTTTTTCGTAATGATATTGTAACATAGCCACTATTTTTCATGCCATTCATAGGGTTTGACCGTCTATACCCATATTGACGCTTAACAGTTGAAAAAACACAAATTCTTTGAAAAAGCCAAGCATAATGCCTGTGTTATATTTTTTCCAGACCATTCCACTCTGTTAGAAACTGCTCCAAAAAACCTTCGAGATATTGATGTCGCTCTTCAGCTAAAAGCTTTCCGGTTTTAGTGTTCATTAACTCTTTCAATTTTAATAATTTATCATAAAAATGCTGTATTGCATTAGACAAGTCCAAACCTTCCGGATCATAAATCACATTTCCTCTAGAACCAGCAAAAGCAAACGTCCTGGCTATTCCAATCGCTCCAATCGCATCTAAACGATCAGCGTCTTGAACAATTTTCCCCTCAAGTGAAAGCTGACCAGCTGAAATATGCTTTCTAAAGCTTATATTCTCAATGATAAAGAGAATTTCGTCCATTTCATTATTATCAACTTCCAATTCAATTAATAGTTTTTTTACATCAGTCACTTCTAGTTTTATCTCATTTGACAGCTTGTCATCTATTAGGTCATGTAAAAGTGCAGCTGTTTCAACAATGAACATATTTACTTCCTCTTCATGCTTCCCGATAAGTAAGGCATTTTTTCTAACTCGATCAATATGCCACCAGTCGTGACCGCTACCCTCTTGCTTTAATCTTTCTTTCACAAAATCTTCTATCGTTTGTACGATAATTTTCTTTGTTTTCTCCACTTTAAAATTACACTCCTCATTCTTAAGAAACGATTTTTGAAATGATAACAATCTTTTTATAGAAACCTATTAAGTACCAAATGCAAAAACACTGACTAGCTCATTTACATATACTACTTTATCAATTTTTAAAGGAGTATGTTCATGAAAAACGCGAGAAACCAACAGCAACCAATGATCGGTCAAGCTTGGACTGGTAAGCATGTTATTCTTCTACATTGCAATGAACGAAATCAATTTAAGCAACTATATAGTAGCTATCATGCCCCAATCGAGCCACCTCGTCAAAATTGTGCTGAGACTTTGTCACAACTTTTTAGTATTGGATATAAAGTGAAACAAGTTACCAACCTTACCAAAGGACAACTACAGTATTTGCTTGTTCTTTAGCTATTGAAAAAGAAGTCTAACGTTTAGACTTCTTTTAGTAACTTTTCAATATGAGGTTTGATTTCTTTTGGATTTGTATTCGGTGAAAATCGCTCTATTGGTTGACCATTAGAATTCACAAGAAATTTTGTGAAATTCCATTTTATCGATTTTGTTCCAAGCAATCCTGGAGTTTCAGATGCCAAATACTTAAATAATGGATGAGCATTTTCACCGTTAACATCAATTTTTGCAAACATTGGAAAACGAACACCATAGTTAATTTCACAAAAACTTTCAATTTCTTCATTATTACCCGGTTCCTGCCCCATGAATTGATTACAAGGAAAACCAAGAATGGTAAGACCTTGTTTATGATATTCCTCATAAAGAGTTTGTAATTCTTTATATTGAGGCGTAAAACCACATTTACTAGCCGTATTTACAATAAGAAGGACCTGATTCCGATATTCTTCCAATGTTTTTATTTCACCTTTGATTGTTTCTACTTTAAATTGGTATAAACTCATTATTTGAAGCCTCCTTTTATTTGAAAATCTATTACCTCTTGGAGTTCAGCCCTAATAGTGAAATTGAATGGTCCAAAATATTTATTAAATCATCAATGGAATCTTCACCAAATAAAGTTTGAAATTCCACCATATATTTGTGATGATACTTGACGCTAAGGTCAGTTATCTCTTTTGTTAAAAATAACTTCACAAAATGTTGTTTTCCCCAACTTCTTTTAATTTTTTTAGTAATAATTCATCATATTCATGTGTACCGTTGTTCTCACAGAAAGTCACAGTCACATAACAGCCGGGCTTTTCATTAGTTTCTAACAACTCTCCAGATAATTCCCGGTGAGGTATTTCCATTTCAATGATGATTGACCGTTTGCTTTTTCTAGCATCTTCAATTGTAATTAAATATTTTCTAACCATTGAGGCTAAGTCAACAATATCACTTCGACCAATAACGTTTATCTTCCCTTCAAGGTCCAAGTCATATATATATCCTTCTATTACTACTTTCAAGTTATCAAAGACAGTTGGATCAAACATATTTACCTCCTAAAACAAGCCAGTTGCCTTTCCATCTACTGAAACATCCATATTTAGAGCTGCAGGCTCAGATGGTAAACCTGGCATTGTCATGATATCACCGGTTAAAGCAACGATAAAGCCGGCACCTAAGGAGCCCTTTAATTCACGTATTGTGATCGTAAAGCTTTCAGGTCTACCTAACACAGAGGCATCATCTGTTAAAGAATATTGTGTTTTAGCCATACAAATAGGCAAATTGCTCCATCCCAAGAACTCAAATTCTTGAATTTGTTTCTTTGCTTTATTTGTGAACTGAACTCCTGTTGCTCCATAAACTTTACTTGCAATATTGAAAATTTTCTGTTCAATCGAATCTTCATCTTTATATAGAAATTGAAAAGAATTTTCTCCCTCTTCAATAATCTTGAGTACTTTTTCAGCTAGTTCTACTCCTCCATTGCCGCCATGTTCCCATACTTCACATAAAACAGCAGGATGACCTTCCTGATCACTCCAATTTAATAGTTCTGTTATTTCAGCTTCTGTATCAGAAACAAATTTATTAATTGCTACTACGTATGGCAGTCCAAAGCTTTTTATTGTTTCAATATGTTTTTTTAAGTTTGTTATTCCTTTTATTAGAGCATCCGTATTTTCTTGCTGTAATTGATCTTTCCTCAATCCACCATGCATTTTAAGAGCTCTTATTGTTGCGACGATGACAACAGCAGAAGGATTAAGCTTTCCAATTCGAGATTTTATATTAAGGAATTTTTCCGCCCCTAAATCAGCACCGAATCCAGCTTCAGTTACCACATAATCTCCAAGCATTGTCGCCATTTTGGTCGCAAGCAAACTATTACAACCATGTGCAATGTTCGCAAATGGTCCACCATGAATTAGAGCCGGTGTATGTTCAATTGTTTGAACAAGATTAGGCTTTATCGCTTCTTTTAAAAGAAGAGTTAAAGCACCTTCAACACCCAAATCGGCCACTGTAACCGGGTCTTTTGAGTATGTATATCCGATTACTATCCTTGAAAGTCTCTCTCTAAGATTATCTAAACTGCTAGCTAAACATAAAACAGCCATAATTTCAGAAGCTACCGTAATATCGAAATGGTCTTCTCTTGGAATGCCATTTGTAGGTCCACCTAAGCCGATGGTAATATTTCGAAGAGCTCGATCATTTAAATCTAATGCTCGTCTCCATACAATTCTTCTAGGATCGATATTTAAATAATTTCCGTGGTGAAGATGATTATCAATAAATGAAGCCAACGCATTATTTGCTGTCGTAATTGCATGTATGTCACCTGTAAAATGCAGGTTTATTTCATCCATAGGAATAACTTGAGAATAGCCGCCACCTGTAGCTCCACCTTTTAATCCCATTGTTGGTCCAAGCGAAGGTTCTCTCATTGCAATAATCGCTTTTTTGTTTAGTTTATTAAGTGCTTGAGCCAAACCTACTGTTACTGTTGATTTTCCTTCTCCAGCTGGGGTTGGGTTAGTAGATGTAACTAAAATAAGCTTACCTGGTTCTTTCTCCTTTAATCTTTCTAAAACATCAAGAGAAATTTTAGCTTTATATTTTCCAAATAGCTCTAACTCTTCTTCCTTTAAATCTAAATGATTATTGGCTATTTGCTGTATTGGTAAAAGTGGTGTTTCAAGGGCAATTTCGATATCTGATTTAAATTTTTGATGACTATTCACTGTTTTTTCCTCGCTTTGTTGTTAAAATGATCTTTAGAATATATTACCATACATCCTTATCCATCAATCAATATGTCAATTTATTAATGTAGAAAAACAATTATTTGAAATATATAAATTGAATTATTTTTCTAAACTTTCTATAATAAAGAATCAGTCATTTGTCATATTTATCAATTATTGTTATGACAATAATATAAAGTTTATTTCGGAGGTGTTTTCTTTGCCAATCAATATTCCAAATCACTTACCAGCGAAAGAAATCCTTGAACAGGAAAATATCTTTATCATGGATGAAAATAGAGCATACTCTCAGGATATACGTCCTTTAAATATTATCATTCTAAATATCATGCCTGAAAAAGAAAAAACAGAAACACAGTTGTTACGACTATTGGGTAACTCACCATTACAGTTAAACATTACTTTTTTACGTCCTGAAACACATAAATCAAAAACAACTGCAATAGAGCACTTAAAGGAATTTTATACAACTTTTAGACATATCCAGCATAAAAAGTTTGATGGGATGATTATTACTGGTGCACCAATTGAGCATTTGGAGTTCAATGAAGTCTCATATTGGCCTGAACTTCAAACAATTATGGACTGGACTAGAACAAATGTTACCTCAACTTTACATATTTGTTGGGGTGCCCAAGCAGGACTTTACCATCACTATGGCGTAAATAAATATCAATTGGATAAAAAATGCTTTGGAATTTTTGAGCATGAAATTGTAGATCCAACAGTAAAATTGGTAAGAGGTTTTGATGACCTTTACTTTGTTCCACACTCTAGACATACAGATGTATTAAAAGAGGAAATTGAACGAGTTGAAGATCTTCAAATTCTTTCTTATTCCGATAAAGCGGGAGTTTGTTTAGTGATGTCACAGGATGGTAAACAAATCTTTTTAACAGGGCATCCTGAATATGAATTAACTTCATTAAAAGATGAATATGAACGTGATCTTTCAAAGGGCCTGGAAATCGAGATGCCAGAAAATTATTTTAAAAATAACGATCCTAAAAATAGACCAATACAGTGTTGGAGGTCACATGCGAACCTACTGTTTGTGAATTGGCTGAACTATTACGTATACCAAGAAACACCGTATATTTGGGATTGAAAGTCTCGCAAACTATTTATCTAACCACAATTCTATTTAAAAATTCAATATTTTTTACAACCACTTTACATCTTAAGAAATACTTAATAATTGCTTTATAAAAAAGTAATAATTATATGGTAATCTTTAAGACAAATTGAGTTCATATTTTACATATAGTTTGATATGAACTTTTTTTCTTGTAATGATCCGTTTCTTTACTAGATTGAGGTGAAAATGTTGAAAAGAAATTCGAAGGTGTTAATTTTGACAGCTAAATATGGCAATGGTCATGTTCAAGTTGCAAAGACATTAGAAGATAAGTGTAAGCAGATGGGTTTTAGCAAGGTAATTGTGTGTAATCTTTACTCGGAATCTTTTCCCGTTTTTTCAGAAATAACCCAATACTTATATTTAAAAAGTTTCTCAATCGGAAAACAATTTTATCGCCTGTTTTACTACGGAGTTGATAAAATTTATAACAAAAGAATGATGAACCTTTATTTTAAAATGGGGCACAAACGTTTGCATCAAATCGTGACAAGTGAGCAACCCGACATGATCATTAATACCTTCCCAATGATTGTTGTTCCTGAATATCGTCGTAAGACTGGTACAGTGATTCCCACGTTTAATGTCCTGACTGACTTTTGTTTACACAGAATTTGGGTTCATGAAAATATTGATAAATATTATGTTGCTACAAATCATGTTAAGGAGAAACTTTTACAACTTGGCATCCATCCAAGCACAATAAAAGTCACAGGAATACCTATTCGGAAACAATTCGAAGAAAAAATGGATTTAAACGAAATCTATGAAAAATACAAGTTAGATCCTGATAAGAAAACATTACTTATCGTCGCAGGTGCACATGGAGTTTTAAAAAATGTTAAGGAATTATGCCAATCATTTATTAAACAAAGTGAACATATTCAAACCGTCGTTGTTTGTGGAAACAATACTTTACTAAAAGAAACGCTGGATCCTCTCGCTACTCAGTATCCTGAGCAATTTAGTGTATTAAGTTATGTTGAGCGAATTGATGAGTTATACCGAGTTGCTTCATGCATGATAACAAAGCCAGGGGGTATTACTCTAACAGAAGCAACTGCAATTGGGTTACCTGTTGTCCTTTTTAAACCTGTTCCTGGTCAAGAAAAAGAAAATGCCCACTTTTTTGAAGATAATTCTTCCGCAATTATTATTAATCAAATTGAAGATATTTTTGATGAAGTAAATCAATTATTGGCAGATGATCTAAAGTTACAAAAAATGAGAGACAATATTAAAAAACTACATGTGCCTAATTCTTCAGATATTATTATTGAAGATATGATAAAAGAAGCTTCTTACATTAGAGATAAAAAAGTAATGGCGGGGATTCCGTAAACTATTAGTGTCTTAAACGGATGAGAGGTTTACCTTACTATCTGGAGGCCGAAATGGATACAAGTACTCACATAATAATGGGATTTGGTTTAGCTGGTTTAGCTTATATTGATCCTGCTGTCGCGGGTAGTCCTGAATTAGCACAAGCTATTATGGTTGGTACGGTCATAGGATCAAATGCACCAGATTTTGATTACGGAATTAAACTTTTAAAAGGTAATGGCATGTATATTGAGCATCATAGAGGTGCCTCTCATTCTATCCCTGCCCTTTTTCTTTGGACAGTACTTATTTCATGTTTTACGTTTCTCTTTTTTAAGGACGTTTCATTCTTTCCTTTACTTTATTGGACTTTTTTAGCAGTTATCTTACATGTTGGATTTGATATTTTAAATGCATATGGTACTCAAGCTGCAAGACCATTAACAAAAAAATGGTTGTCATTAAACTTTGTCCCGTTATTTGATCCATTTATCATCTTGGTTCACCTAATTTGTTTTTCATTTTGGACTATTGGATTTCATTCTGGATTTGTATTTTTATGGGGATATATCGTGATTATTGGTTATCTTGTTGTTCGTTTTTTCATATCACTAAAAAACAAAAAACAAGTTATTCAATCGATGGATATGAAAGGAATTTGTACAATTGTTCCAACTGTATGGCTTCGCAAATGGCATGTTGTGTTCGAAACAGATCAAATTTATTATGTTGGTATTCTTGATAAAAATGGTCTTCACCCTATCCATACTTTCGAAAAACATGATCAACTTTGCCCTTTTATTATTGCTTCCCAGGACGATCATAATGTAAAACATTTTCTAGCAAATTCAGGGCATGTTCATGCTATGTATGTTCCTCATCCAAAAGGATATGAAGTCCGTTGGATTGATCTGAGATTTCGTCATAATCATCATTACCCATATATGGCAGTGGTTAAACTTGATAAGAATCTTCAAGTTATCTCTTCATATACAGGGTGGATTTATCAGTCAAAGAAACTTCAACAAAAGCTTGTGCCCTCAAAAAACAATGCTGTACAAATGTAGCGGTATTTCTCTAAAGGTGTCCGGTTTTTTGACCGGACATCTTTTCTTTCATTTAAAGAGATCTTATGTTTAAGGAATATATTTTCACATTCAACAAAAAATAACTTCTGTATGATAAATCATTACTCATACATAGATTAGGAAATGTTTTCTTAATAAGAGGAGGATTATGATGACAAAAAAATATAATAAAGGTAGTAAAAATCAAAACTCGCCACAAAACGGAATGAATCAAATGGAGTTTGCTGAAGAACATATTGCCGGAGACAATAGCAAAGGAAACAAACGAAATAAAGATCAAAGAGACAAAACAAGAATGGAATAAATAAATTTCCACATGCAAAAGGCGGGTTATCCCCCGCCTTTTAACCAGTTATTACTCTCCTAGGCCTTCTGTAGTAATAGCGCGTTCAACAGCTTCTAGTGCTGCTTGTTCATCGCTTCCACTTGCTGTAATTGTCACTTTTGTTCCTTTAGAGATACCAAGTGACATTACGCCCATAATTGATTTTAAGTTAACTGTACGACCATTAGCCTCTAAGTTAACATCAGCTGTAAATGAATTTACTGCATTCACTAAAGCTGTTGCTGGTCTAGCGTGTAAACCTGCTTCACTTGTGATTGTAAACGATTTTTCTACCATTTTTAAATCCCCCTTCACATAAGCACTTTGGAAAGATGATTATGTATTCATCTTTACTCGCCAAAAACTTTTGACATGTATCAACACTATTATAAACTTTTTTTGAAAAAAGGGAACTAAATTTTCCATTAACTATTGTCTCTTTTAGCCTATTTTATATACATGATCTAATGGTATTTCATGATGAATATGTAACGTAATAGTATCTGTGTTCATTCGTTCTACAACGATAAAATTTTCTTCATGATCTTGAATTAAAATGATGGAAGATTTTCTTAAATACAATAGTTTATTTCCTACATTAACAATAGCTTGATAAAGCTCTATTAAACTCTGAATCATCTATTTTTTTTGAGGACGTAATAATGATGCTACTTCCATTTAAATCAAACTTACGCATTAAGATCCACTCCATACTTTTTAATCATTATATGCTTGTGTTATGTAAGTATTATCTATTCCACAAATGTAAGTTTCTGAAAGTTTTGTTAAAACATTTTTCTTGACCTTGACGGTTATCTTTAGATTAGTGTATAGTTAAATTATCATTAAGCTGAGTATATATTGTAATAATACATCTCAGAAAATCTATCATCCTTGTTAAAATCTACATATCATATTCATTAATGATAAAATTTTTTTTAGCACCACCCGTGCTACAGTATTAGGAGGATTAAGTACTATGCAAAACGGTAAAGTAAAATGGTTTAACAATGAAAAAGGTTTTGGATTCATCGAAGTTGAAGGCGGAGACGATGTATTCGTACACTTCACTGCTATCCAAGGCGATGGTTACAAATCATTAGAAGAAGGTCAAGAAGTTTCCTTTGAAATCGTTGAAGGTAACCGCGGACCACAAGCTGCTAACGTTACAAAGTTATAATCACAAGATTTCATACGTGTGATTTAACCATAAACAACTAGATTTAAAAGAGGCTGGATTTTTCAGCCTCTTTTTTGCGTTTATTATTATGTAACCAATCGTTAGATAATATGACTTGACCTTCAGTTTTTGTTGGCTCTCCTTTTATTTTGTCATGCCAGACTTCTGACTGATCAATAAATATTCGATTGCTTTAACATTTTGCTTAATACTTTTTTCAATTCTACTAACCTCATTTGAATTGAATATATTTGCGTTGTTCGCTATAAAGACCAATTTGTCAAGATCTTTATAAATTTCAGAAAATGCTTCTTTAATAGATGAATCTAACGGCTCAGTTGCCATAGTGAATCTCTCCTCCACCAATAAAATTTTGACAGATATATAGTCAAAATGATTTATATTAATCCTATATTTTTACAATATATAATCCTATTTTCATTTTAACATGACACCTTCATTTGTCATAGAAAATAATTTTGTTTTTTTTAACGAATATTTCATGTTAATAATTCAAAAAATAATGATTGGAGGTGTTTTTTATGGATCAAATAAATCATACTGGATTAATTAGTGGAATGAATGATTTAGGACAACTTGAAGCATCTGTAAAAGCAGCACAAAAAATGGTTGGAGCTGCAACAATGCAATTAGATCCGGAAGCTCTACAACATGCAGAAAATGCAATAAGAGATGCGAAGGATATTATGAGTCGCGCGAATGAAACAGGTGTTGATTCAGATTTTGTGAATAAACAGCAACAACTGTTACAACAGTGTGAGCATCAATTATCAGAAGCTAGAAAATAAATGCATTTATCTACAAAAAAATCCGCTATATGGCGGATTTTTTCGTTATCAAAAGGTGTTTTATTTACTATAGGTTATGATCTGCTTCTTGCTTTTAGTTTGTAACAGTTACATGTTACAACAACTTCTTGCCCACTTCTTTTATTTTCTCACCAACAGTACATTTATTAATACAAAAAGAATGGGCATAGCTTTTTCCATACTCTTCTCTAAAATGCTTTTTTAACAAGCAATTCACACAATAAGTATCAATGATTTCACTAAGTTCTTGGAGTGTTTGCTTTTTACTCATGTTCTTCAACGTCCTCATTTATGATCATTTTACTTCTAATCTCGATTCCTTCCATCGCTTGCGTTGCTAGCTTATCTGCTTCTGTATTTTCTTTTCTCGATACCGGCTCATAGGATGCTGTTATTTTCAGTTTTTTTAATTTGCCTTCTATGCGATCTAGCCAATTATTAAATTCTTCTTCATAACAAGGCCATTCACCTGATAGTTGGTTTAATACTACTTGCGAGTCACCTTTGAACAATACTTTTTGTTTCGTTATTCCGTTTTCCTCTAGAACATCCACCAAATAATGAAAGGCAGCATATTCTGCTTCATTGTTTGATTCCATTTCTTCTGCTTTTTCATTCATTCGAATTCGATATCGATTTCCACTTTGCGTGTAATAAACCACTGCACCGAATCCAGCTAATTTTGTGCTTTTATGAAATCCACCATCAAAAAAGGCAACAACATCATGTGGTTCATCTTTAACAATGTCTTTTAATTTTTTAAGCTCCTTAAGAGTCCATGACTGGCCATCCTCTGAGAAAAATGAAAGGTTCTTTACTCTTCCAGTTTGAAGAAAGTCCTCAGCCAAAACAATGGATTCATTTAAAGAATGATATTCTGTTGTTATCGTTGTTTCTAATTTTCTTTTTGTTTGATAAGTCCATTCTATGCGATAATTCAATAGATTCACTCCTGAAATTTCTTAATTTTAAGGGGAAATCTTGATGTTTCTATATCACTAATATCATCAAAACCGTTTCGAATAATTCTTCCTATAACTAATGTTATCAATGTGCTATAATCATATTCGATTTATTCTACTTGTGTTTGTTTTTATCATTTCCTTTATGATAATGCTATTAATTTTACCATCGTTTTAGTATTTAATGAAATATTTTAATTTTGGAGGTGTTTGTTTGATTGAAGTATATGTAGATGGAGCCAGTGCAGGTGATCCAGGTTTATCTGGTGCAGGAATCTTTATAAAAGGACATGGTACGGCCGAACAATACTCTTTACCTTTAGGATCTATGACAAATCATGAAGCAGAATATCATGCATTGATTAAAGGAATGGAGATTTGTTTGAATCAAGGATATAAAGTCGCTTCTTTTAGAACTGATTCACAACTTGTGGATCGAGCATTTGAAAAACAATTTGTTAAGAATAACAATTTTGCTCCTCTTTTAGAAAAGGTAATGAAGCTTTCTAATCAATTTGATTTGTTCTTCTTAAAATGGATTCCTAGTAAAGAAAATAAAGTCGCCGACCAGTTAGCCAGAAGTGCTATTTTGAAACAATCTTAGTTTATACTGAAAGAAAGAAGTGACATAAATGAAAAGAACGTTAGTAGCAGATGCAAGTCTGTTATTTGTAGCATTTATTTGGGGAGCAACCTTTGTGATTGTTCAAAATGCAATTGAATTTATACCACCTAATTTGTTTAATGGAATTCGCTTTTTAATTGCGGCAAAACTCTACTATCATTATTTCTCTTTAAAATCCCTAAAGGTTGGTTATCTAAAGAATTGCTTAAATCAGGAGTATTTTTAGGAATATTTTTATTTATTGGATATAGTTTTCAAACTGTTGGTCTGATGTATACAACATCCTCAAAAGCCGGATTTATTACAGGTCTAAGCGTTATGGTAGTTCCTTTATTATCTGTATTTATCTTGAAGGAAAAACCAAACTTTGTTGTATTTATCGCTGCTGGTGTAGGAACAATAGGCTTGTACTTTCTTACTGTTGCAGGATTATCCCAAATGAATATAGGTGATGGTCTTGTATTGATTTGTGCTATTGGGTTTGCCCTTCATATTGTTTATACAGGAAAATTTTCAAACAAACATAAAGCACTACCCTTAACTATCATTCAGCTCTTAACTGTCTCTCTATTAAGCTTTATAAGCGCTGGTTTATTCGAGAGATCATCAATTGTATCAACCGCCTTATTAAATATGGACGTTTTAATTGCGTTAGCTGTTACATCGATACTGGCAACTGCTCTAGCCTTTTTACTTCAAACTAAGTTTCAACAAATTACCACAGCCGCAAGAGTAGCGCTAATTTTTGCTATGGAACCAGTATTCGCTGCTCTAACAGCCTTTCTTTTAATTAACGAACGTTTAACTACAAATGGTTTAATTGGCTGCTTCCTTATTTTTTTAGCCATGATTGTTTCAGAATTGCCTAATATGAAAATACTTAAAACATCGATTAATCAAGAAACTAGTCTTTAAGCCCTAAGCTTAAAGACTTTTTACATTAAATTTAATGTTTGTATATGATGAAAAGCCTGTTTACGATTCAGTATGTCTTCTGCCTTAAATTGTTCTAATAATGAAATATAAAAAGAACCATCAAATTCTTTTTGTATTTTTAATGTAAGCTCAATGGCAATAATGACAATTTCATCTGATGTATCTGTATACTGCTGTCCAAACTCAATGAAACCATAAGCTTCCTCACCTAGGATAAATCCTTTACTAGCTAAAAAGGTAACATAATCTCTAACTGTACGAGCCATCCTGTATTATTCATCCTTATCGAAATATGTAGTACTTTGATCATATCAAAAAAACGTCGACAAATTCCATCTTTTTTCGTCATAAATTTCTTTGTGGATTTTTGGTCATAATACAAATGGAGGTGACCGAACATGAGCAGTGAAAAAAAGGTAATAATCGCGGAAGAAAAGCGCCAAGTGTTAACCCACAAGGTCATGCTGAAGATGTTGAATTTTCAACCGAGCCAAAAAGTAAACTTGAAAATGCAGCTAAGAAAAAAAATACGAAATAAAAAAGAGAGGCTTAGGCCTCTCTAAAATTTTAATATTATATAGCCTCTTTCACGTCAGTTACATTCTTTAGTAACTTTTGAATTCCTTTTAGTTCTAAATCCTTAATAATAGAAAATGCCTTTTCTTCGTCAATTTGAAAAATAGCATCTTCAAGTAAACATTCAAGAGGTGCTTGACAATTAATTTCGGCCAATTTTCTTGATAAAAGTAACATGTCCAAATCATTTTCTATTTTTGTTTTTTGACCTTTGGTTAACTCTGAAACATTTTGCAACAGCACATCAATTGATCGATATTGAGTAATTAATTTAAATGCTGTTTTCTCTCCTATTCCTTTTACACCAGGATAATTATCACTCGGATCGCCCATTAACGCCTTAACATCAATTAACATTTGAGGTTCGATTTGAAACTCTTCTATATATGAGTTCTTTGTATAATGTTTGTAATTACCGATTCCTTTTTGAAGGATCAATACGTCTACAGAATCATTTAAAAGCTGGAGAATATCTTTGTCACCGGTTATAATCGATACTTTCATATCATTTTCGTATGTTTTTGCAAGTGTTCCAATGCAATCATCAGCTTCATAACCTTCTATTCCTACGTTTGGAATATTTAATGCAGCTACAACTTCTTTTGCAAGGTCAAATTGCGGTTGAAGCTCTATTGGTGCCTCAGGTCTATTTGCTTTATAATCTGAAAAAATGTCATTTCTATAAGTTTTACTTCCCATATCCCAGCAACAGATAACATGTGTTGGTTTTGTATATTCTATAACAGAAATCAAATGCTTTAATAATCCTGAAATTGCATTTGTAGGTGTTCCTTTACTATTAATCATAAATTGCCCGTAAACAGATGTCGCAAAGAAAGAACGGAATAAAAGCGCCATCCCATCGACAATTAATAAGTGTTGTTTGTTGTTTTCCATTGAAATCTCCTTTCAAGCATATAAAAATAGATCGCTAGTTTCATCAGATTCATAGGTAAGTATAACATATATCTTTAAAGTAGGAGTTGGTACTTAGAGTTAATTTTGAGTGAGGTTATTGGAGGGGAAGTGGAAGTTAACACCACAAAGAAGCCAGTTGAAACTAAAAGTTCCACACTGGCTTCTTAGGCTAATCTTCTTTATTATCTTTACTAAGTTTTAATGCTTCGTGTTGAGCATATGATTCAAACTCAGTGTTAAAATCATTTTTCTTCTTTTTATTATTGTTGCGTTGTGCATTTGCATTTCCTAATTTTGTGCGTCCCATTTCATTCACACCTTTCACTTTAATCAATCGAGATTAGTTTTCCACTTGAAAGGCATTTCAATCGGGTTTGCTCAAAATGGTAGTTGGAAATGCTAGGAAGCACCTTTATTTACCATATTTCTTTACAACAAATTCTTCAACCATTTTCTTAGTCACAAGCTTACGTGTTGGAACGATTCCCTTTGAAGCAAGCTCATTCATTTCTTTTGTTACAGTATTAATTTGCTCAACCTCAAAAGGCTTCGCATTCACACATAAGAAGATCGCTTCCTCAATTAGTGCTTCCCTTTTTTCTTCAAGCTTTAAATATGCTTGAATATGGTGATGTTGGTTTTTACTATGCTGTGAAATAGCTTCATGTACATTACTCAATATTCTCACCTCGTTTTTCCATTAACCTCTTAACATGTTCCTTGGGAGTCCAGCAATTAAACGAATAAGTTGGCTTTGTCTCATATCTTAATCGAGTGCAGGTATAAAGCATAGAGTTGTTTTTTCGTACTGCCTCAAAATGTATACATGTAGCACAAACTTGATACGTTTTATGATCCATGCTCCTTCCCCCTACATGTTTTTGTTTATATCCATAGATTGTATCATAAAATTCCCAAGAAGAAGCATACTTAAGCTAAAAGTCCAATAACTTGACTAAGATTGGATTGCTCCTGTTTTAAGTAGCCTGTGTCTTCGAATTGAATGTCAAGAAGTGCCTCAAAGCTTTCTTCTGTTTGAACCGTAATTTGCTGAATTAAGCTTGAGTGCATCTTCATCACTGTATGTTGATAATAGTCAGAAAACTTCTGATTATAGTTATCTAATACCATTGTAACTGGCTCATTAAATCTTTCTGTTAGGTCTTCCCCCATTAATTTCTTTTCATTTTTCTCAAAGAAAGATTTTGTATTCTTAAATAATTTTAACGAAGGTTTTAATTGCGCTATCATATCCCGAGAAAACTCAACCGTGATATCGGGTGTTAACATTTCTTCGAATTCAACACTAGACAATGTGATGGATTGCGATTGTTTCTTTATGAGTTGAGAAATTCTTATATATTCATCATCAAAAGTCTTCTTTATCACATTTTCAATTCGCAAAGAAGTTGCTTGTAATTCTTGAACTAACTCAAACTCAACTGTTCTAACTAAATCGTCTAAGCAAGTCTGTAAAGCCTGCTGTGTATCACTTGTTTGATGAAAAACACTTGGATGAAAGCTTTCTTTAAAAAATTCATTAAAACGGAAGAACAATCTTTGCTTTAAATAAAAAACAAGTTCCTCAATTTCCTGGGTGACAGTTTTCTTTAAATGCTGATTTGATACTTGTGTTAATTCTTCTTTTACTTTTTGTTTTTCATTTAGCAGATTGTTTCGTATTTGTTCTTTTTCCATTCCACTCTTTTCAGCAGCATCGATTAATAATTCGATTCGTTCCTTAGAGCGTTTTAGATCTTCCCTAATTGAAATGATTGTTGTGTTTGTGAGCTCTTCTTTAATGAAAGAATCAAATTGCTTTTTAAAAGTTGCATAGTCTTTTTCATTAGTAAAGTTCTCAGAAAGTATATTTAAACTTGATACTCCATAAAGACGAACATTTCGTATTTCATGCTTTAAGAATTGATCTCGAATATATGCTTTGACTAGTTCAACCTCTTCTTCATCTTTCGCTAAATCAACTGCATTTATAATGAAGAACATTTTGTCTAATGTAAAAGAATCCTTTACCCTGCCCAGTTGCCTTAAAAATTCGCGGTCTCCTTTTGAAAAAGGATGGTTATAATATGTCACATAAAGGATGGCGTCTGCCTTTTTAATATACTGAAAGGCAACATCTGTATGACGCTTATGCAAAGAATCCGCTCCAGGCGTATCAACTAATGTAATACCTGCTCTTGTAATTGGACAATCAAAGTAAACAATTACTTCTTCAACCAAACATGCTTTATTTTCATTTGCAACAAAATCTTTAAAGGTTTCTTTTGAAGAAGTAAGTAACAAACCTGATGTTGTTAAGCTCTGATAATCAGGAAGAGCTGTTTTATATTTAGTTAACTGATCATTTTCATTTTGATCTTTTCCCTGGTGATTAAGCACACTTTTTACAAATACTTCAAAAGTAGAAGTGTCCTTTTCACTTAGTGTAGGGATACTTTCAATTACTTCCTTTTGTAATGCTTCCTTAGACTTTAATTTTACTTCCACTAACCCATGATGTTTTTCATTTGTCACTGGCGCGATTTTATTTATTGTGGCAGTAGTTGGATTAGGAGAGGAAGGTAAAAGCCTCTCACCAATTAATGCATTTGCAAAAGAAGATTTACCTGCACTAAAAGCCCCAAACAATGCAACTGTGAATGATCTGTTTTTATAACTATTAATTTTTCCTTCTAAAGAATCTGTGAATTGCTTGAAGCCTCGAATATTTTCGAGTGCTTTTAACATATTCTCTGCCTGTTGAATAAATTCATCTCGATTCCCTAAAGGCTGATCTGCCCTTGGGGCATCTAAGTCTGTCTCACTATCCTGAACTATACCATTAAGAACTTCCTCAAGCTTAAGAGTTCTTACACTTTTCTTATAAAATTGGTTTTCTTCCAACCATTTTTGATTATCTAATGAATCAACAAATTTTCCATGTCTAATTTTTAAAATATTTTCTTCATAGTTTGCCAGATTCTCAAATCTGCATACTACATCTTCAACTTTAGCCATCTCTGCTTTACAGTTAGTTAAATCCTTATAAATTGTGTCTAACTCACTTTGTCGACTATCTTTTACATAATCAATAATTTTCTGAAACAAGCTCATGACTTGTTGTTTACTATGCTTTTTTATTAATTCACTAACATCAGATGAATAGGTCAATACATACTGATTATTATAAGAAGCCCCTGCTTTCATAGCATCCGTTATCACTTGCTCTGTAACTTTAACAACAAATGATTGTACTTGTTGAATGACCTCTGGATCGTGTATTTCATAGGTTTTTAAATAGTCTTTTAGTAATGACTGAAAATGCCAGGATATTTGAGTTTCAATGTTTTGTTTTAAACTTTCATACAACTCAGTCTTTCTTCGATCACGTTCTTGATCTGTTTTTGTTTTTGAAAATAAAAACCCTACCTTAAATGCAGGATCAGCCGCCTCTATATAGGCTGCTGCTTTCTCTCTTGTTTCATAAGGAATTAAATTTGCACTTTTTAAAATAGCTGACACTTTATCATTTGTTTCAACAGTTAAATTTTCAATTATTTTTTCTTCATCATTTACTTTTTTCTCGATCAATTGTTTTTGCTCTTGAAGTGTGTTTAACCGATCACGAACTTCCTTTTCATCTACATCGGTTAAATTTAATTGCTCTTCATACTTCTCTATATGTTCTTTTATGACTTGTGTAACAGAATCATGAACATTTTGATCTATATAGCGCTTTTTATCCTCAACAATAACCTTAATAAGATCTTTTACTTGATCCAGTTGATTCGCAGGATGTTGGTCATCTTTTAATGTTGTAAAAAAGACATCTTGCGGATGTAATCCAACTTCACCAAATGAATCTTCAATATGCTTTTTAAAATGATTAAATTCAATTTCCTTTTCAACATGCTTATCAATTTGGTTTACAATAAGGAAAATCATTTTATTTCGATCTTTCATTTCTTTTATGAATGAAAGATTTTCCTCAGATTGAACATGGTTATAGTCTGTAACATAAAAAATGGTGTCGGCAATATGAAGCATGGACTCAGTCGATAACTTATGTGCTGCATCTGTAGAATCGATTCCAGGCGAATCCATAATCACAATATCTTCTTCAAGGTTTTGGTAAGGCTTTTTTATGGATATTCTTTCAATTTCGTCGCCTTGCTTACAATATTCTTTCACTTGCTCGATTGAATAATCTCCCGCTAATTCAATACTTTCTTTTGCAGAAGAATAAAGAGTGACTTGCTCTTGGCCTTTTTCTAATAGTACTAAGTTAGCACTTGTTGGAATAGGCTTTGTTGGGAGTATTTGTTCATCTAATAGCTTATTAATCATAGATGACTTACCAGCGGAAAAATGGCCAGCAAAGGCCACATATAGTTTCTGATGATAAAGCTTGTTAGCGAGCTCAACTAACTTATGAGCATTTTCAGTATCATGCTTTTTTATTTCATTATGAAGATTTATAACGATTTGCATTAGGTCTTTCGATTTCACAGCCGTTGTCATGATAATCCCCTTTGTCTCTATACATTTAATACCTTATATTTTACAGAATTTTATTATATTTTTCTATGCAAACTCATTTGTGTTTCTATACAAATTAATATCTTGGCTTTTCTAGATACATTAACAAAAAAATAAAGCCCACATTTCTGTGAGCTTTAAGCTTTTTGAGCATCTATATTCTTTAATATGTAACCAATCAATACACTATAAGTAACAACGGTACAACCGACAAATAACATAGTCATATTCGCAGCAGACCTCCATATTTTGAGAATGATTTTCAATATAGATTCATTCTATCATCAATGATAATCATTTTCAATATCTCTCCCGGAATTTTTTGAAAAATCTGCTGATTATCTTTTATTAGGTAAAAACCTTGATTTTACTGTAAATACTTCTTGATAATTTGTATATGTTTGAAGCGCTTTTTCTTCAGCAGGTATTCTAATTGTCATCATGACTATATTTAGCATAGTAAACACTAATGATGTGACATATGCATCGAACAACAGAGGGATAATTAGAATTTCTACTGCAACTACAACATAATTTGGGTGTTTGATAAATTGATATGGGCCTTTTGAAACGACAATATCATTTGGAACGATAATGATTTTTGTATTCCAATAATTTCCGAGAGAAATTACAGACCAGTATCTCATGAATTGTGTAATAAATAATATAGGTACTAACACAAACCAAACCTCAGTTAAATCTTTATGAAATATAATTACCTCTAATAAAAGCGAGATAAGAAACAGGACGTGTAGGGATACAATAAATGGGTAATGTTTATTACCATGTTCCTCTCCTCCCCTATTTATCATCCACTTTTCATTCTTTTTCGCAATATATAGCTCAGTAAGTCGCTGAACAATCAATAATGAAAATAAAAGATAAAACAACATTTATTTACCCTCCCACTTAACGAGTAGCATTTCAGAACTAAATCCTGGACCAAGTGCTCCAATTAAGCCATGTTCACCTGGTTTACCAACTTCACGTTTTAAATATTGTTCTAAAACATACATAACCGTTACTGATGACATATTTCCGTGTTTGATCAAGATTTCTTTTGAAATATGCAAATGATGTTCATTAAAACCTAGACCATCCATATACGCATCCAGCACCTTTTTACCACCAGGATGTGCAATAAAATGATTAATATCTTTTACTTCAAGGTCGTATTCCTTTAAGAAATCTATTACTTGCGGTTTCAACCATTTTTTAATAATAGAGGGAATATCACGAGAAAAAACAACATATAAACCATTATTTTTAATATTCCATCCCATTACATCTTCAGAATCTTTCATAAATGTCGATCTTGTCCCCAACAATCTTGGCAGTGAAGCCAATTTTGATCGTTTCTTCCAGTTCACATGACTTCCTGTGATACATGTACAGGCAACACCATCTGCAAACAATGACGTTCCAATCAAGTTGCTTTTCGTCTTATCGTCATGCTGAAAAGTAAGGCTACAAAGCTCAACAGAGATAACAAGAACCATTGCTTCAGGAAATGCCAGACAATATTCATATGCTCTGGACAAACCTGCTGCACCCCCAGCACACCCTAATCCCCAAATAGGGATGCGCTTAGTCGTTTCTTTAAAGGGTAAGCAATTCATAATTTTAGCATCAATACTAGGTGTGGAGATTCCTGTTGTACTAATGAAGAAAATCGCATCTATTTCTTTATAGTGAATGTCCTGCTGTAACAAGGTATGATTAGTTAAGCAATTTTTTACTGCCTCAACACCATATGTTACGGCTCTATCAATGTACAGTTCATTCTTTTCTTCAAATGTATGTGTTTGCTTATACCATTCAAGCGGTTCTGCAAATTGTCTTCTTTCTATTTCACCGTTTTTAAATACGGGTAGAAGTCGTTCTAGATCTTTAAAAGAGTCATGAAATATTTCTTTAGCAAACTCCACAGTTGTTTCCTGACTCATTTCATATTGTGGAATTGCCTTTCCAACAGATAACGCATAGACCATATTGGTTTTCACCTCATTTTCAATAAGGTTACTATCACCAACTTTGTCTAAAATTATCCATTTATATAAGTTTTTATGTAAAGTTACACAATTGCAAATTACCTTAACATATAAAAAAAGCCTTTCCCAATCAAAAGGGGAAAAGCTAACGTTTTAAAGGAGTTGTTGTTGTGCATCTTTATTATATATCATTTTTAGCTGTCACTCATTGAGAATTGTTGGAAATTACTTAAAGAAATATGCCATAAAAATCTCGTCATCATATTTTTCGTTAATTTTGACTTGATCCTTTTGTATACCTTCTTGTACAAATCCAAATCTTTCGTAAAGTTTATGAGCTAATCCATTTGACGCAAAAACGGTCAAGCATAATTTATGTAATTCATGAGCCTTACACCATTCAATCGTATAATTCAGAAGTTCCGTTCCAATTCCTTTTCCTTGAGCTGCCTCAACTAACCATGTACGAAAAAGTCCAGTGTGTCTTTTCATTTCCAATTCTCCCCTAATAACTCGAGCAATACCTACTATTTGATGATTTATTTCTACTGAGACATACATATTATCTAGGAGAGCCATATGCTCTATAAATTTGATTTCATCCTGTATAGATCGAGCGGCTTCCTTTTGGATATAGGAACCAGACTTAATAATCTGATCCACTGCACTAACGATTAATTCAGCATCTCTCTTTTCTACAGGTCGAAGGATAACTGTCTCGCCTGTTTTTGAGGTAAACTCTCTTATAAATGCTTTCTTATCCACGATAATGCCACCTTTGCTATCTCCTACTATAGAAAGGCTGACAACTTTTGTCAGCCTCTTTTCTTTCAACTCGAGAAGTAACTACGTAAATTTAAGCTACCCTTATCGCCTTTCCAAATGGTACTTTTGGGACAAATTCATCGGGAACCAACCAAAAAACTTCATTGTTTACCTGAAGTTCATCATAGAAATATCCAGTTACATCCGTTATATAAAAGAGGGTGTCTATTTTTTCTTTTTCACCCCACTCAAGCACTTCTGTATACGAGGACTTTCCATGAGTATAATAAGTAATTTTATCTTCCTTAATAGGAGTAATGCTTCTTATCTTAAAGTCAGCTTGCACTAGTAATGCATTAGGGGTTACTTCTCCAAATAACTTAACAATATTTTGTATTAACAGTGTGTTCGTTTGATTTGTAGAAGTATCAATCGCTAGAGCTATTTTCTTTCCGTCTCGTTGCTTTAATTTAGAAAGTAATTGCTTTTGCCATTTCATTTCATATCTCCCCCTCACATCTTTTGTGAAGCCAAGTCTATTTTTGCTCAAAAATCAGTTTACTATCCATTCTTAACAACTCATTTACTGATATTGGTCACCATTACCATTCCATTCTGCATATTGCCCAGTACCATTGCAACCTGGACAATCAAACACCGCATCATACGTAGGTGTATAAACACTTGTTAAGGATGATGTAAAACCTCTACCCCTACAATCAGGGCACCTTCCTAAAGATTCCATATCAGCGCGAACTTTCTCGATTCTTGCTTGCTTCCATTCTGATAATCCACGAAGAAAATTCAATGGGTTCACCTCTTTTTCCTTAATATTCCTTACTATTCAACAAGAGGTGACATTTTAAACCTTTTTCACCAATTTTTTTTATAAGAGGCCTGTTCAGAGTTCAATTTTAAGAATATTTAATCATGCAACATAAAGAAGAATCAAAAAGTGTAAAATATGAGAAAAATGATCTATAAAAATATCTACATACATGATTGAATTCTTATTAACAATTGTCGATTTTTTTTGTAAAATAAAAGAGTTTATTAATTTAATTTCTGGGGATAGAAGAGGGGATTATCGTGGCTGAATTAGCATTTAAAGAATATATGTTTAAAAAAGGAAGTAAAACTACGATTTATATGTACCAAAACAGTATTGAAATAATTCATGGTGGGTTCTTAGGGAAATTTAACAAAATAAAATTAGTACACTATAAAAACATTGTTAATGTTTCAGTTAAAGAACCTGGATTTGCTTCAAATGGTTACATGGTCCTTGATTGTGGTAAGAATGAACATAAAAGCGAAAGACTTGAAAACACAATTGAGTTTTCCAAGCAAGAAAGAGAAATGGCAATGGAATTGAAGGAACTAATTGAAGAAAAGATTGTTGAAGTAAAAAATCAGAGAGTGGATTCTGCTGTTGATAATTTTGAAAAATTAAAGAAAATTAAAGAATTGTATGATTTAGACATTTTGTCAGAAGATGAATATCATGACCAGAAGGAACGTCTATTAGAAAAGAACTAATTTATATGTAAAAGAGTGTCTGACCTCTCCTGCAATTCATTTGTTGGAGGGGTTGACACTTTCTTTTATTTTTAAGTTATCTATTATTTTCCCATACTGTGTATTTTCCTGTGCCTTTACACGTATAACACTCTACATTGCTCCCTATATAGTGCATTGGCACAATAACAACTCCATATCCACGACAATCAGGACATTTCCCAAGGTCCTTCATTTTTTCAATGTGATTTTGCCTTCTTTTTTCCATCCACCTAAACATCATGAATTTTTTTACCAATTGTATTCACCCATCCTTGATGTTTCCGTTTTTATAGAGTATTCAAGTTCTACGGACAAGGTGAATAAAAAAAGGTAATTCCTAATTAAGTTTTTATCACATTATAAAAAAAGTTTAATACATTCCTTTATGGCTTCTTCTTCATCCTCTCCAGCTGCTACAATTCGAATATTTGTTCCTGTTTGAATGGTTGCTAATAATCCTAATAAACTTTTAGCATCTGTTTTAAAGTTTGGTCCTACAATCATAATATCTGACTCAAATTTGTTTGCAATATTTGCCACTTCAATAAAAGAGTTGACTGTAAAAAGACGTGTTATTGTTAGATCTTTAACTCGCATGTTTGTCTCCCTATTGTAAATTTATAAAAGATTATTTTTTCGTTTCTATATTCATGACAGGTTTTTTCATAAAAAGGCCTCCCTCTAAACGATTGGGAGACCTGCATGAGCTGCTTTATATTATCTTGCTACATATGATGCTAATGCTTTTTGTACATCATAAATGCTTTTATCTTTTTTGAATTGCTTCGAAACTGGATTTGCTGTACTGGAAATCCAAATTTTTAATTCTGCATCTAAATCAAAGCTACCAGCCGTTTCTACGCTAAAATGGGTGATGCTTTTGTATGGAATTGAATGATATTCCACTTTCTTCCCTGTTACTCCTTGCTTGTCAATAAGAATTAATCGCGTATTTGTAAAAACAATTAAATCTCGAATTAATTTATAAGCTTTTTCAATTTTTTCGTTATCAATAATAATTACTTCTAATTCTTTTTCAACTGAACTGATATCAACTTCTGAGACATTACCCATTAGTCCGTCTAAAATCCCCAAAATCATCCCTCCAGTATTTGTTATTGTAATAACTATTCTTTATTCCTTTATTACTTTCCTGCATAATTGATTATTTTAACTTCTATACAATTACATCAGTCTGCTAAACCAGACCTGTTATTAACAAAAAACACTCCAATACCGGAAGTGTTAATCCATTAAGCCTTCATCAATGTATACTTCCATTCCCTCTTCTTCTAAGCATTCACCAAAATATTTTACAGCTTTTTTAAATTTAAAGTTGAGTATATTTAGATCTTGATCTTCTATATCATAAACAGCAATTACAGCACCGCTCACGTATAGGTTTATATAATCTTCTCTACCAGTTAAATGTGCTTTTATACTAAATTCCTGACCTTTTATAACTTGTTTATTTGTTTTTAACGCTTTAGATAATAATTGTTTTATTTCTTCCATTATAACTCCTCCTGTAAGTAACTCTTTATTGGTTGTAACATATTTATTTGGTTAAGTACAATTTGGCAAATAAACCAGGTTCTGTAGAAGTTTTATTTTTCCTTATTTGCTTTTCTAAAAATTATCTGTTATGCTATAGAAGAATTATTTTTGTTCGGTCTGTAAGGAAAGAATAAGTGTTTAAACTTTTCGCCTTTGATATCTAATTGAGCAAGGATAGTAATAAATTGTGGTATTTCCACACAGGAGGCAACAATTATGCAACAAGGTACAGTAAAATGGTTTAACGCAGAAAAAGGTTTCGGTTTCATCGAAGTTGAAGGTGGAGACGATGTATTCGTACATTTCTCAGCTATCCAAGGCGAAGGATTTAAATCTTTAGACGAAGGTCAAAAAGTGACTTTTGAAGTTGAACAAGGTCAACGTGGACCACAAGCAACTAACGTAAACAAAGCATAATTTCAAATAAAAAAGGACCCGTAATACGGGTCCTTTTTTATTTGATTTTGTTATGGTTTATACGCAATAAAAAAATCCCCACTCAAAAAAGAATGGGGAACTAAACTTGCTAAAAGGTATTTCAATGGTTAACTTAAGCATAGCACACAATTTGTAGAATACCTAATTAAATTAATAAAATAATACAATACTTCTTATATTCATAATATTATTCTCTACCTTTCCTATTCAAAATATCACTTTCTAATGCCTGCTAATTAGTAAATTAGAAAATAATATGATGGAAAGTATCAATTCATTTCGTATTGTGCTATGCTTGATTAAGAAGCGAGGTGTCAAATTTGGCAGCGTATAAAGCAAAGAAAAGTAATCTTAAAGAATTATTAACCAAAAGTAACACTGAGCTTGATGTTCTGGCGAATAAAACAAATATTCCAGTAGAACAGTTAAATGACTATCTAGATAAAAAAGTCATGAATCTTAATAATGCAATGACAATCTCAAAAGAATTAAACTGTACAGTTGAAGATCTTTACGTTTGGAAAGTTTCCGGAGAGTGATTAATATTCGCTCTCTTTTTATTTGTTTAAGATGTTAATCATTAAAAAGGTTGCCAGCATTTTCATGTCTAAGTTAAAAATATGCAGGCAACCTTTTAACAACTTTTTCTGTTTACTACAACTTTAAGAAGCCTGACTTTGTAACACGGTCTCTTGTTCTCGCTTTTGTTTTTGACCTGATGGAATAATATTAAAAATGATATTCAATATTATGGCTGTTACACTTCCTGCTACAATGCCGCTATTCGTTAAAATTTTTACAGACTCTGGTAAACCTGCAAAGATTTCAGGAACAACTGTAACACCAAGTCCTAAACCAACAGAGCAAGCAACAATCAGTAAATTTTCTTGTGAAGCAAAAGAAACTTGTCCTAACATTTTAATTCCATACGCAACGACCATTCCAAACATCGCAACCATTGCTCCACCTAGTACAGATGACGGAATGATTGTAGCTAATGCTGCGATTTTTGGAACAAGACCTAATCCAATTAACATACCAGCAGTAATATAAATTACACGATTTGTTTTAATCCCTGACATTTGTACAAGCCTCAACGTTTTGTGAAAATGCCGTATATGGAAAAGCATTGAAAATAGCTCCAAGCATATAAGCAACACCCTCTGCACGATATCCACGAGCTAAGTCTTTCTCATTAATCTTTTTCTTACAGATATCTGATAATGCAAAATATACTCCTGTTGATTCAACCATGCTGACAATGGCAACGATTGTCATTGTCAAGATCGGAGCTAGTTCAAATGATGGTGTTCCAAAATAAAATGGCTTTCCTATATTAAACCAAGATGCCTCTGAAACAGGTTGAAGATCTACCATTCCCATAAAACCCGCTGCAATAGTACCTGTAATAATTCCTATTAAGATTGAAATTGCTCTAATAAAGCCAGTAAAAAAACGATTTAATAGAATGATTAAGATTAAAACGCCAAAAGCTAAAAGAAGATTTTCAGTAGATCCAAAGTCTGCACTACCCTCTCCTCCTGCCATATTATTCATTGCAACTGGTATTAGTGTAATACCAATAATTGTAACAACTGATCCAGTTACAACTGGAGGAAAAATCTTACCAGTTTACCAAATATAGAAGATATTAAAATTACGATAAGTCCGGACATGAGTATTGCTCCATAAATAGATGAAACACCATATTCCGTTCCAATTGCAATCATTGGCCCTACTGCTGTAAACGTACAACCAAGAACAACAGGTAATCCAATTCCAAAAAAGCGATTCTTCCATACTTGTAAGAATGTTGCGATTCCGCACATAAAAATATCAATGGCAACTAAATATGTTAACTGAGCACCCGTTAAACCTATTGCACTTCCAACAATTAACGGTACTACAACAGCTCCTGCATACATTGCTAGAACATGTTGAATTCCTAAAGAAAAATCTTTTAATGAATGCTTCATGATGTAACCTCCTCAAGTTCTTCAACAAAATTTACTTTGCCATCTACTAATGATGCTATTCTTGCTAATGATTCTACTCGATATCCCAATTCTTTTAATTCAGCTGCTCCTTTTTGGAATGACTTTTCAATGACAATTCCAATTCCTATTACAGATGCACCTGATTGTTTAACGATATCAATTAATCCTTTTGCAGCTTCACCATTTGCTAAAAAATCATCAATAATTAACACATTGTCAGTTTCATCTAAAAATTGATGTGAAACAGAGATCGTATTTTCTTCTTGTTTCGTAAAAGAATAAACAGTAGATACTAATAGATTATCTGTTAATGTAAGAGACTTCTTTTTTCTAGCAAATATCACTTTCACTCCAAGTTCCAACGCTGCCATAACAGCTGGAGGAATTCCCGACGATTCAATAGTAACAATCTTTGTAATTCCTTCATTTTTAAAGCGTTCAGCAAACTCTAAACCTATTTCTTTCATAAGCTCCGGATCAATTTGATGATTAAGAAATGAATCAACTTTTAATACACCGTCAGAAAGAACAATACCTTCGTTTTCGATTTTTCTTCTAAGTAGCTCCATTTTTTCCTCCTAACGTCTTTCCATCCATAGACTCTTTTTCCGTCTTAACGATCATGAATTCAGCTCTAGCTTCTTACCCTTAGATTATTATCGAGAATAAAATAAAAAAGCGGCATTGCTTCCACTATAAGTGAAGCAATGCCGCTTTCATTACATACTAATATATCAAATGAAATGTGCAACAAGAAACTCCACTCATAGTCGAACAATTTACGGTTATTCGGTAGAAACTTGCAGGCCATATCCCTGCGATTATATGAGTGCTATGTAATTAATTCAAATTATAACAATATATCATTATTTTGCAAATACTTTTTGATCAAAACACGAACTTTTTTCGTATTAACTTTTATAAACATTCGTAAAATCAACAAAGGAGCGGCATTCTCCGCTCCTCTTTCTATTAAAATACCTTATAAATTGTAGATTCCTTTATATTTCTGTTCAAGATAGTCAATTAAATATTGGGCATTTAATTCTTCACCAGTAACATCTCTTAGGATTTCCAAAGGTTCTTTTGTTCGTCCATATTGATGAATTTGCTTTGTTAACCATCCTTTAATCACATCAAATTGACCTGTTTCAATTATCTCATCATAATTTGGCATTTCTTTCAACATTGCATTTTTAATTTGCGCAGCATACATATATCCTAATGCATAGGATGGGAAATACCCGAAGCTTCCTCCGTACCCCAATGTACATCCTGTAAAACACCTTGTGCGTCATTTTGTGGGACGATCCCAAGGTATTCTTCATATTTATCATTCCAAATCTTCGGCAATTCTTCAACGCTTATTTCATCATTAAACAATGCTTTTTCGATTTCATATCGAACCATTACATGTAACGCATACGTTAATTCATCTGCTTCGATTCGAATCAAAGATGGTTTTGATTCATTAATCGCTTCATAAAATTCATCAAGGCTTATTCCCTCAAATTGTTTAGGTGAAAAATCTTTGAGGCTTTGATAGTAACGTTGCCAAAAATGCTTATTTCTTCCTACAAAATTTTCATAAAATAGAGATTGTGATTCATGTATGCCCATAGAAGTACCACTACATAATAAGGTACCTTCTAATTCTTCTGAAATATTTTGCTCATAAATAGCATGACCACATTCATGAATTGTACCAAATATAGCTGTACGGAAATCTTTTTCATCATACTTTGTTGTTACACGTACATCGTTTCGATTAAGCGTTATTTCAAAAGGATGAACAGTTTCATCTAATCTACCAGCTTGAAAATCATAACCAATTTCTTTTAATAAAAATTCACTTAATCTTCTCTGATTTTCTTTTGGAAAATGTTTAAGGAGAAAATCTGTCTTAGGCTTGTATTCAGTATCTGAAATTGCCTTTACTAAAGGGACGATACGTTCTCTAACTTGTGAAAACACTCGGTCCAATACTTCAACAGTTACCCCTGGTTCATATTCATTTAGTAGCGTATTGTACTTATGTCCTTCATAGCCCCAATATTCAATTAGTTTTTTGTTGTAATCAACTAATTTTTGTAAGTAAGGTGCAAACATTTGAAAGTCTGATTGTTCCTTTGCTTGTTCCCAAACAGATTCAGCCTTTGAGCATAGAATAACATATTCTTGATATTCCTTAGGTGGAATTACTTTGTTTTTCTTATATTCCTTTTTTAATAATTCTACTGCCTTTTTTGTGACAAACTGAAGGTTATCATAAACATCTTCCTGTGACAGTGTTGTGAGATACTCGTTCATTTTATCTGAAACAAGCATTTCAAATGCTTCAGAAGAAAGCATTCCAATTACTTCAGATCGTTGTTCTACACCTTTTTTAGGAGCACCAGTACGCATATCCCAATACATAACACTAATTGCTTCATCATATGCTTTCATTTTTTTTATGTATTCCAAAAACTCTTTTTCTATTTGTATCATTCCCGCCACACTCCCTTTGTTTATGTACTATCTAAGCGTATAAAGCCATTGAATGATTGTCAACGAATTTTAAATTAAGGTTATAGTCTAACTTTAAAGATAGGAAGAAGCCATAGCTTCCACCTATTTAAATGTTGGAGGAACAGGTAAAACTGATTTTATATGATCCAAAACATCCTGATCTTGATCGTTATAAAAGATTGTAATCGAGCCTTTATCGTCACTAGTTCGAATTAATCTACCAATGCCTTGTCTCAGCCTTAATATCATATATGGAAGTTCGACTTCTTTATATGGATCTTGTTTATCTGATTTTTTCGCCTCAAAGACAGGATCGTCCGGAGGGTAGGGTAACGACCAGATAATAACATTAGAGAGTGATGGCCCAGGAATGTCTAGACCTTCCCATAAATGAACAGCACATAATACAGAGTGTTCGTTTTGCTGAAACTCTTTCACTAAAGAACTGATTTCCTGATCTCCTTCAAACAATAATGGATACGAAAAGCTATAATCAACCATTCTTTCCTTAAACCATTTTATTTCTTTATGAGACGTAAAGAGAATAAGACCTCTGCCTTCTGTTTTATTCAATTCCTCTAAAGTTTTTTCCAATTTTTTCTCAAGTTGATTTTCTTTCAACAATTGAATGTTCATTTGCTCATCATAATCAAAAGGCGAATCAACAGAAAGTGATAAATAATCATGTACACCTATGTTGTTTGCTATAAAGTCAAATGATTTATTTTCAGATAATGTAGCTGATGAAAAAACAATTGGCATTTTTTTAGAGAAGACTTTTTCTTTTAAAACTTCTTCTACTTTTTTAGGCATAATAACTAAAGTATATTCATCACCTTTTACTTCTACCCAACTAACTGCATTTGAGTTTCTATTATATAGGGATAATGAATATTCCATTTGATCAATAAACTCTTCCACAATTTTCAATTCATATTCTCCGATTGTGTACATCTCACCTTCGAAAACAAGGGCTTCACTAATTTCGGATAACTTGGATTGTAATTGTTTAGAAGTTTTTTGCAGCTTTGCTTTTTGCTCAATCCGTAATCGGTTAGAGCCTTCAACAACACTTGTACATTGTTGTAAATCATCAAAAAACATATCATTTATAGCAAGTGCATCTTCTACTAAATATGCTAATTCTTCACGAATTTCATTTTGTAATAATCTCTCGAGAAAGATTTGTAATGTACTTTGCTTTACTCGATATGTTAATGCTTTTTGTGCAGCATACTCTAGTAAGTGACCTTCATCAAACACAACACTACTATAATCCGGGAGTAAAGGAATTTGACCTTCTCTTTTCCGGGAATCATACGTCCAAATATGTTCCATAAAATAATCATGTGAACATACAATAAGGTCAGTTGCTTTTCGATAATAATCACGAGACAATGTTAATCCACAACGATGTCTTTGCGAACAAGTAGAACAATCTTGAAAAGGATCCCAACCAACATTTTCCCATTCCTCATCTGAAAAATGACCAAATTCTTTTCGATCTCCGTAGGCCGAGAACTGTTGCATCCCCGCTTTTTCATGAACGAAATCCGGCAGTGATTGATATAAATCTAGATACTTCTCTTCTCCAGTTCGTTGAATAACATTGTCTAATTTATTTAAGCACAAATATTGACTATGAGTTTTACTTAGCCTTACGTCCATATTCAATTCTAGATGCTTAGATAACTTCGCAATGTCACCTTCTTGTTTAACAAGCTGTTCAATTAACGTTTCATCTGCACATGCTATAATCGCCGGTTTACCTGTATATCTAGCATAAGATAAGGCATAAAGCAGGTAGACAATCGTTTTTCCAGTCCCAACACCAGCTTCAGCAAACATGACCTTCTTCTCTTGAAATGCTTTTTCAAGCTGAAAAGCCATGAAAATTTGTTCATCTCTTAACTCAAACCCTTGATCTGGAAGAATATCATAAAAAACATCTCCTATCCAATTATTCAAGGCTTGGTAAAAGCTCTCATCCTTTGATATGGTAAAAGGCAAACGTGATGTTACCATAAACGCTACCTCCACATTCAGTTTCAAATTTACCGCAAATAATAATTATCATATTATATAGTTAAAAAGTCAATTCATATGACTATAATAGTATGTAAAAAAGAGATAAAAAAGAGGCAGCCACTATGGCTACACAATGTTCCACTTATTATAACTATTTGTCAAAAAGCGATTCTATTATTAACTTATGATCAATCGATGTAGCAACCGAAAGAGCTCTCATCATATCCTCTTTCGCTTGCCCTAACTGCAAAATCACATCTGAATAATCACTTACTTGGTTCTCTAACGATTTTTCAGTTGAGAAAAGCGCCTTTGAAATTAACTCAAATTCTTGTTGGTCATACATTTCTTTTCCACCTCTCAAAATAACGAAATCTACTATTCAAGGGAACTTTATTAGATTTCACAATACTGAAAGGATTTATTCGTTTTCAAGTTTACCACAAATTTGCAAACCTTAAAAAAGTAAAAAACGAAGAGCCAATTACTCTTCGTTTTCTACCTTTTTAAAACCCTGTTGAAGTAATTCATTTGTTAATTCATCATGATTTACAATATAATATGTACTACCTTCATCATTGGTAATAATAATTTCTGTCGGACTTGCGTCAACACGAGCTGCCTCTATGTCAAAATACTTCTGACCAAGTTTATCTGAAATTGATGACAATTTGTCCACCTCCTTATTATCCCATTATATCAGGATCACCTATTTTTGAGTTATATCATTTTCCACATTTTTTTCTAACCTTTTCGTGGTGGACGAACATTTGACCAATATTGATAAAAGTCTGTTTTAATGAAGCCATTAAAAAGCTTACGTTTTTTTGTTGCAGGTTTACCGTAAAGCTGTTCAAAACCTTCATGAGAAGTAAGCATATATATGCTCCAAGTATCTAAAGCCGCGAAAGCTTGTCCCATTTCTTTATACATTTGTTCCACTTCTCTTTTTTCTCCAAGTCGTTCTCCATAAGGAGGATTTCCAACGATAACCCCAAACTCTTTTGTTGTGGTGAAATCTTTGACCTGCATTTGCTTAAATGAAATGATATCTGCAAATCCAGCTTCTTCTGCATTCCCCTGTGCAATGTTTACCATTCTATGGTCAATATCACTAGCTTGAATATCTAATGGCTGATCATAGTTAGCTTTATCCTCTACTTCTTGTCTTGCAAGATCCCATTTGTCTTTTCCGATCCAATCCCAAGCTTCAGAAACAAATTCCCTGTTAAATCCTGGTGCAATATTTTGTCCAATAAGAGCTGCTTCAATCGGTATTGTACCAGAACCACAAAACGGATCTACAAACGGACGGTCTGGTGTCCATCGTGTTAATAGGACAAGAGCAGCAGCAAGAGTTTCCTTTAACGGAGCTCCCCCTTGGTCAATGCGAAAGCCTCGTTTATGAAGTCCTGTACCACTAGCATCTATTGTGATGGTTGCAACATCTTTTAGCAGCGCAACTTCTACACGATAAAAAGGACCATCTTCACTAAGCCAACCTTCTTTTTTATAATGTGATTTTAATTTTTCAACAATTGCCTTTTTCACAATTCCTTGGCAATCTGGTACACTTGCTAATGTTGATTTAACTGATTTTCCGATAACAGGAAACTCTGCATTTTCCGGGAGAAAATCTCCCCAATTTAATGCTTTAGTTTTTTCAAAAAGCTCATCAAATGTTTTTGCCTTAAACTCTCCAACCTTAATTTTAATTCGGTCAGCGGTTCTAAGCCATAAGTTGGAACGACAAATCGCTAATTCATCTGCCTCAAACGTTACCTTACCGTTCTCAATTGAACATTCATACCCTAAATCTTTTACTTCTTTACCTACAATCGCTTCAAGACCCATTGCAGATGTTGCAATAAGAGTTAATTTACTCATCTTTTGACACCCTACCTTATATCTATCTATTTATTCGTTTATCACAATCTATACTATGTATATCCTGAACCATTTCATCCAATTATATCCAACAAAGTTATGTAAATAAAAAGGGACTGATATCATCAGTCCCTGTTGTTTACTGTTGTTATACTGATTTCCAATAACGTTCGATAAGCCATGTTTTGTTCCATCGTACTTCAAACGGCATAAGCCTCGTACTCAGGTGGTAATCATCTATCTACAAAAGCAAATTGCTTTTGTCCTTCTCTTCGTTCAATTCCTCCAAGAAGGTGCCCCTACCATAATTTGGGTTTCTCGCTCGTGGGGTTTACCTCGTTCCACTCTTACGATTTCTCGCAAGACTCCGTCACTGTGGCACTTTCAAGGTATTCAAGCCATATCCATAGGGACTTAGGCTTTTTCCCTGCCGTCAGCCAAGTAAACTTGACTGCCCTAGCTTATGAATTCGCTAGGCACGAACACTACGGGCATCTCAGCACCGTGCGAGCATGGACTTTCCTCTACAATCCTAAAGACTGCAGCGATTACCTGAACGTTATTAACGAAACAGTAAACTCAGTATACCTAATATTTAAGGATAATACAAGTGGAAATAACTAGGAGAATTAATCGTATAGTTTACTTCCAAACACATGTTTTTCAAGGTTAGATAAACGTTTTAAAATATCGAAGTTTGTTGTATTTGTTTGTACTGGTGTTTGCTTCTTATATGTATCATCAAGCTGCTTTTTTAGACGCAAATTTTCTTGTTGTAGATCTTCATATTCTTGATGAAAGGTTTCATAATCCTTAATAACCAAATCCAAAAATTTATCAACTTCTTCTTGTTTATAACCTCGTACACCTGTTTTAAATTCTTTTTCTAATATTTCTTTCGCTGTCAATTTCATTTTATCTGAAAGCATATCTTCACCTCATTATAACGAAGTAATCAACTTATATTTTTTCAGAAATCCTGCTACTTGTCAATTTCAATTATATTTTCCTCGAAAAAACATATGTATTCTTTTACCAAAAATCTTGTTTTTTTGAATTTTCCTCTTCCACTATTGTTTGTAGTTCAGAGAAATCAATCATGTTTATTGTGTAGGGTGTAGTTTGTTGCTTTTTTCGAGCTGTTTCTAATAAATATTTAGGAGAACCTTCTTTTTCTTCATCATAAACTAAAAGTACTCCATCGCTTTTATGGACAAGAAATTCATTTTTCTGGAGAAATTGAACAGGACTTTCATATTCTCTTTTTGTTATACTGTCAACAATATCTGCTTGTGAGAGAATAAACTCATAATATTCTTGATTTGCTTCATTCCACTTTGACTCTTGATTTAAAAAAGGAGTTAAAACAGCTAACTTGAGATCAGAATATTGAAGTTGCAAATCAAACACAACTTCCGCAGCCCACAACTCTACACCCATTTGTCCACTGATGATCACCCATTCTACCCCTTCCTCTACAAAGCCTTTTAACGTTTTTTCGATTGCCTTTTTAATATAAGTAACGGCTTGATCGTCATTTTTAAAAATACCGAGTTCAAATGATTTGTAACCTGATATTGTTAAAACCTTCACTTTTATCACCTAATCATTATATAAATTAATACCTTTCATTATACTTATATTTCAGGCTGAAATGTATAAAAGATCCTTATCGCCCTATATTTCGTTAATTACAGAAAAGGGAGCTGAATACAGCTCCCTAAAGCTTCAAATTATTATCCAAAGAATGGACCAGGGCCAAATCCTGGACGTGGACGAGGACCAAATCCTGGTGTTGGACCATAAACATTAAAGTGTTGGTGTGATACCTCATTCTCAAAAGATTGAGTTTGAGGGAAATAGTGTTGATGCTTATAGAATTCATGATTTACATTTGTTGTGTGTTGTGGATGAATGTGTGGTACGATTGTTTCAGAATAACTATTATTTACACAGTGTTTTGTTGGGTGTACAATTGGTGCCATAACTTTTGGTTTGCAATGCATGTAGCATTTCTCCTTTCATCTTTTATCATGTCTTACACTTTTAACCTATGATGAAAGTTACCTACATGTACTAAGGCAAGCACCTAATTTTTATAGAAAAGTATAGAAACTGTCTTTAAAATTCGTAAAAATAACAATTGTTAAGACGATTACAATGAAAAATAAGTATAATACGCTTTTATACAAAGTTGCTCTTCTCCCTTGTTAAGAACTAATTACAACCACTTATTTTACATGGTTCACCATAATCCTACAATTGTTATTTAATAAATCTGTTAAAATTCATACTTTTGTCAAAAAAATGGCGAAATTACTCAGTTTCTGCGCTTGCCCGGGGAATATTTTTGGAAAATTTCCTCTTTAAGCGATTCAATCTGTTTAAGATGTCATTTTCATCGATAAACGACAGCGTTTCTTTACATTCTTTGAAAAGAATATACATTTCTTCAGTATGTTTTGTTGCTTTTTGCAAGTCTTTTTCTTTATGTTCATAATACTTTGCAAGTTCTTCTAAAGCCCTTATTGCCACTTTCCCTTTTGATCCTTCTACAATTTCATTCCATAAGTTGATTGCCTGTTTCCATTCCTTTTGTTTCTTATAAAGGAGGTTTAATGCATATTTTGCTTCTACATCTTGCTTTGTGGATTTTTCCATAAGACTTTTGTAAGCATCTAATGCTGATGATTGATCACCTACATAATCTAACCAACGAGCAACTTCATAATGCTCGGAATCTGTAGCCTTATCATTTGTGCTCAATAGTTTATAAGATAGATGGATATATAATGTGATAAGAGAGAGCACATCTATTTCATTATGTTTTAGAACTCCCATAATAATTTCGGCTTTTGCTGTTTTACAAACTGAAAATAAATCATTGGAGCTAAAAAGCCAGGAATATCATTTTCTCGATAAATCCCAAGAATATCATTTTCGACTTTGGCGAGTCTTACTGACTCGAGCTCTTTTTTCCAAAGCCTTCGTGCAGCATGAAATAGATCAAAGTGACCAAATGCAGGGAGTTTTGGTACTAACTCTCGAATTAAAGTATGGCGGGTTTTCACCTGAGGCCAATCAAAGGCTTTACCATTATAGGTGACAAGTGTTTTACTATTAATCCCCTCCAAAAAGCTTTGATAAAGTGCAACTTCATTACCTGGTTTTGGTAGCAAATATTGTTTCACAACTACCCGATCCTCCAGAACTTGAGCTTGCCCCAACAAAAAAATAGTGTTTCCCGCTCCCCCACCAAGTCCGGTCGTTTCCGTATCAAAGAAAAACAAATCACTTGCCTGGTGATCTTTAGAGGAAAGCGGATGCTTTAAATCACTTTGATTCCACATAGAAACAACATGTTGAAATTCTTTTAACTGATATTTTCCGTGTTGATAATCCAGTGGATAAACAACTTCACGAATGAAACAAGTTTGTCCATCATAATGGATGATTTGTGTGTTATGTTCATCCCATAATAATTGTTCTGGGTCATAAGATTGCTGTTGAACATTTTCAGACTTTTGCTCCGTTTCATCTCGAACAACATGCTTTTTTAATCGATTTAGTTTATTTTTTAACGACATTTGCCTCATCCTTTAATTTACTTAAAAGAAAATGGGTGTCTTTTTTGATAGATTCAGTTGAGCTTTCAACACCAATACATGAAGGACATCCAGCATAGCATGGACAATTTTCTATTAATTTAATTGCTTCATTCAAAACATCTAATATTGTTTCATAGATTTTCTTTGATAACCCTACCCCACCTGGATATCGATCATATAGAAAGATTGTTGGTTGATTATTATGAACAGCTTTAATTTGCGCGATTACATGCAAGTCACTTGGATCACACATTACTTTTAACGGTGCAACGTGCTGGAGAACATGTGCTGCTGAAACTAGAGCTTCCTCCATCCTTTTTTCAGATAAATCGGCTACTGTATTAGAATGAAGACTCATCCATGCTGAATTTGTATGAAGCTCTTCTTCTGGTAGATGAATAGGACCTGATCCAATATTTTCATGAGTATCAAATTTAATTTTTTTAAAGATTGTGGCCATAGCTTGAACCGTCACATCTCCATAGCCATAGTCAACATCCTCCATATGTTTAAGCATATCTTCCTCTAGTACTTTTAATTGAACCGCAAGATTGGCATCCGTGAAATAATCCACATCAACTTCTCTTACAAATGCCTTTTTTTCCTCCCAATCAAGTTTTTCCACTTGAAATTGAACACCTTGATGAAGATAAATTGCCTCATCATGCAGTAATGTCATTGCGCTGAATCGATCCATCTCACCAATGACCTTCACGTTCGCAATATCAGATTGATCGATAATAATCACATTTTCTTGTGAAGCTGACCGAAGACTTATATTGTGAGCCGGGAATGAATCGTTCATCCAGTGATAGGTTTCATTATTATAGTAAAGCACTCTTTCTTCCGCTAAAAACTGCAGGATATCTTCTAACTCTAACCCATCGAACGTATCACCTTCTCTAAATGGAAGCTCAAAAGCAGCACATTTTAAATGATCTACAAGCACAACTAAATTATCAGGGTTTATGATGGCTGTTTCTGGATTTTGTTCAAAAAAGTATCGTGGATTTTGTATAATGTATTGATCCAGTGGACTGGAGCTAGCAACCATGATAATAACTGCTTCACCTTGTCTTCTTCCAGCTCTTCCGGCCTGTTGCCATGCACTTGCAATAGTTCCAGGATATCCTGTCATAATACAAACTTGTAAACTACCTATATCTACTCCTAATTCAAGGGCGTTGGTGCTAACAACACCTAAAATTTCGCCATCCCTTAGACCTCTTTCAATTTCCCTCCGCTGTTTTGGTAAGTAACCCCCTCGGTAACCGCGAATTGATTTTTTTGCTAGTTCATTTTTTATCAATTCTTTTAAATAAGTTAAGATAATCTCAACTCGCACACGGCTACGGGCAAATACGATTGTCTGAATCTTATTTTTAAGAAATTCTCCTGCTAATCTTCTAACCTCTAAGGTTGCACTTCTTCTAATATTAAGTGGTTTATTGACAATAGGAGGGTTATAAAAAATAAAATGCTTCTTACTGGCTGGGGCACCATTCTTTGAGATGAGCTCCATATTTGTTCCAGTTAGTGTTTCCGCTAATTCTTTTGGGTTAGCAATTGTTGCAGATGTACATATAAACTGCGGGTTACTTCCATAAAATTCACAAATTCTCTTAAGTCGTCTAATGACATTGGCTACATGGCTGCCAAATATTCCTCGATAAATGTGAAGCTCGTCAATGACTATATATTTTAGATTTTCAAACAGTGAAACCCATTTAGTATGATGCGGTAAAATGGCTGAATGAAGCATATCTGGGTTTGTAATGACTATATGACCTGCTTTTCTTACCCTTTGCCGGATTGCAGGTGAAGTGTCTCCATCGTATGTATAAGAATTCAATTGAACTCCCATTTCTTCGATCATTTCATTAATCTCAGATTTTTGATCTTGAGCCAGTGCTTTTGTAGGAAAAAGATATAATGCCCGACTATTTTCATCTTTCAATATATTTTGGATAACAGGCAGGTTATAGCATAATGTTTTTCCTGAAGCAGTTGGAGTAACCGCTACAAAGTTATGCCCTCCACTTGCGAGTTTATAGGCTTCACCTTGATGTGTATACAATTGTGAAATCCCTCTATTTTCTAATGCTAATTTTAAGCGTTGATCTAGGTCAACCGGCATTTCAACAAGTTCCCCTTCTTTAGGAGGAATCGTATGCCAATGAACAATTTGATCTCTAAAATCGTCCTTTGTTTTTAACACATTTAAAATAGTTTCTAATGATTTTCTAAATTCCATTTTTTATTCACTACCTTCTAAAGTCTGTAGCTTCACTTCTATTTTAGCGAATAAACGTTCGGAATAAAAGTGGTATTGATTTGAAATTATATATTTCTAACTGTTAACTAATTTTTTAAATAACATAAAAAAGGGAAATAATTACATTAGGGAAATAACGTTTCTAATTCCCTTTTCATATAATACTCTGTCATCACATGTGGTAAGGAGGAGTATTGATGAGAAAGAAAAATGAATTAAATAGAAATAATAAAAATGAGCAGCCTCTAGAACAGCTGGATTTTTTCCAAATTGTTGATCATTTTTTTCGATCAGAGCCATTAAGGCAATTTATGAATGAGTTTGATTCTATGTTTGAGGGAGCTTTTCCGCATAATGCTATCCACGTAAACACTTATGAAACAGACAATAAATGTGTTATTGATTTAAAAATTCCTCCTGTCAAAAAGGAACAGATAAAACTTGAGCTTTATGATCAATATTTAACAATTTCTGTTACAAATCGTGAGGAAATTAAAGAATATAATGAACATGCTTCAACATTTAGAAATTATACATCGTTAGATAGCCTGTCAAAAACGATTCTCCTACCATATCCTGTTAAAGAACATGAAATAAAAACTACCTATAAAAATGGTTCATTACTTGTTACAATTCCTAAGAAAACAAAGCAAATTTTAATAGAAGATGATACAAAATAATTCATGAGTTAAGGTCTTTATGACCTTAACTATTTTTGTGTGATTTACTTCCATACTTTGGATTCTCTTCAGGTGTAGGATCCTTTGCTAAATCCTTTGCTGATGCAGTCACTTCCGCTTTACTTCCACTTTTATTTTGCTTCACCTTTATCACCTCTCTTTTATAATGACTTAATTTTCAAAAGTTTACCCAAAGAAAAACCAAAAATTTACGAGAAATTATTACGATTGATTAGAAACAATAAGAGTGGAGGTGTTTATAAATGACGAAACAAAATCAACAACTACCTGATTTTAAAGAGTTAAATGATCGCATTATCGCCGAAGCATCGTCTTCTCCTTCCATTGTCATTAAAACTAATTTAGATCAAGAGGATGTGTCAATGGACAATCCATATTCAAATAAGAACACAGGTAACTCTGAAGAATTTAAAAACTTTTTTAAGGAATGATGAAAATGGATTTTACTTTAGGATATTTGCGAGAAGCTTTATCGAACTATGACAGAAGTTCAGTATGTCATAGAATTTATCAAAAGTTGGAAAAAGGTTCGTATGAGAGTGAAAAGGACTTCGTATTAACACTTGAAGATGATGAAGTTCAATTTCTAAATAACATCTTACCTGATGAAATAAAATATGCCTTTGACGAACAAGACTTTATACGCGGAAATCAATTAAACGAGGTTTATGAACAGTTAATATAGAAGATCACTGGAGGTTCTTATGAACAGAAACAGCAATCATTATATCAACATTAAATTCCAAACAGGTGCCATTGACCGTGAAGGCGTAAATGGTTGCCAAGTTGAAGATGTTATTAGTGTTCTTGTTGACAAGCTTAAATCTCATCAAAATGGTGAATTTGCTTGTCCTGAAAACTCGATAGCCATCTCAAATCTTCAAACAGCAAATTATGCATTAATAGTAAGAAAAGAAAGACTGGAAAATAACCATGGAGAAACTGAAATCCATGAAACCTTTTAACACAAAAAAATATTCTAATACAGATGTTGAAGAGGTCAAGCGTCTAAATGCTCAATCGGCTTATCATATAATGAAGTAAAGCAGTTGCTAGCACAGCACTATCAAAAAGAGAACAAATGAACATAAGCAGAAATGACCCAGTTTGTTCATACAACTGGGTCTTTTTACATTATTTAAACATAGACGTTACCCCTTTAAAAAGCCCCCCATTTGATTGACAGCGTTCATCATTTGTCCAGCTGTATCCATCATTTTGTTAAAGTCTAATTGTCCGTCATTTTTTTTGAATTGTGAAAGAATATTTTGAAAACCTGATGGTTGCTGCTGTTTAAAATGTGGCATTGGTTTGGGATACGGAGTTGGATATGGATTACTCATATATCCGCCGCCATTCATGCTTCCTCCGTAACCACCTCCATAGGGTTGTTGGTAAGATTGCTGAAAGCCTGGTTGATATCCTTGAAAGTAAGGATTTGCTGACTGATTTGAATATGGATTACTGTTATATGGATTTTGGTAACCAGACATTTGCTGTCCATATGGTGGAAACGTTTGAAAATACTCACTTTCTCTCCTCCGAGATCTCCTATTGAAATATGGATATTGTTGTTGCATCCATGGACCTCCTCCCAATTATTTCATCACAAGTTATTACATCATATGATTCAAACGCCTATAAGGTGATAATTTCTAATACTATCCATTCATCTTGAAATATTGATCCATACATGAAGAGTTACAATTTTGCTCATATTAGAAATGAGACATTAAAGGAGGTTTTGACTTTGGCTAGAGGAAAACATTTTAACCATAAAGAAAAAGGACATGAGCCAACAATTCCAAAGCATGGCCAAGAAGTAGCTGGAAAAGAAACAGAGCGTGTTGGGTATGATATTGAAATCGTTGGAACTGAAACGGAACGTCCTGTTAGTATAAAAGTTGAGGAGTAAGGCTTTTATCTAGAACAATTCATTAAAACACAAAAGGACGTCTCTATTTGGAGGCGTCCATTCTATCCATTTGCTCGATCATTCCGTTTAAAATATATTCAACAGAATGATGAAGGTTATGAAAACGCTGCTTATTAACGTCTTTGTAAAATGATTGAAGAACAACTTGTTCAATATTCTCCATTGCTGAGTCAATTTGAGTAAGATGAATATACTTAGGTTTATATTCTGAGACCCACTTGACGGCCAAAGGCTTCCATTCATTTGCTTTATTCATAACCAGTTCAAAATTTGGTTTAACATCGTCATAAAAATATTCTTCTGTTTTTTCAGGTTTTTCGTTTAATTGTTCAAATCGCTTTTTGCATTCCTCTAAATGCTGAAGAAGTTGTTGAGAGGATATTAATAGTAGTTCCAAAGCTTTCACCTCGAACTTATCATATCAAAACTCTCAGGATAAAGCACATAAGAACTCCTTATAAATTTGTCGCAATGATAGGGAATGGATAATGCTGATATTTATCATTTTTCAAAGGTGTCTCTTGATTGGTAGGGACTTTTGACATTACATTTGATAATTGACAATCAATCTGAACCGCTTGTTTCATCAAATCTTCTTCAATATTTTTAGATAAAATCCGGTTATCCAGCTCTTGTTCCAATTTCATTAGCTCTAGTTCTAACTCCTCTAACTTCTCTTCGATCACACTTTTTTCAATGATATTTTTCAATATTCTCCCTCCTCTTAAAGCTAATATTCGCTCTCATTCTCCCATACCCTTCACACCTGACAAAACTAGTTTTCATTCGGCAAAGAAAATGAAAAAATACAATTTTCGACAACTTCCTGTGTGTTGAATGGAAATGATGGGTTTCGTGCAAAATAATAGTAGGAGGTGCTAATAATGGCTAAAAAACCAAAAGATAAACAACAAACTGCTGAAGAAAAAGCAAACATTCCTAGTGATAAAAAACTTGATGGACCGAATCGCCCTTCAACTTAAACGATCACAGGAAACAATCATTATCTAAAATACTTAAGGTAGCAAGGACAAAAGGTCCTTGCTCTTTTTTCATCCATTTCTCCAATATTCCTGCAAAACCGTAAATAGGTGAAGTTGATCCTGTTTATGCTTAAACCAATCTGTTATTTCATAGTTTTTTGGTATTTTTCTTTTCTTAAACAAATGTTTTGTATTTTGACCATGAAACCAATCTTTTCTTAATCCGTCTAATGTATGAGGGATAATTGGATAAGCTGTTCGTAATAAAGGTGTTTCACGTTTTCTTTTATCAGCAAAGTACTTTTCATAATCATATCTGGATCCTGTGTGTGGAACTGTTCTAGCAAAGGTTTCAAAATGTTGATACATTCCCGAATCAAATAAAAGCCATCCTAAACGTTTTCCTAATTCAACTCGGTTTGTTAGCTTTTCAAAGTTGTAAACTGAAAATCCAAATAACTTACCGTGTAAAGTTGGGAAAATAACTGTACTAAAATGAAAAAGATCCTGAAATTTATAGGAGGCCGATTTAAAAACTAGACGTCTGTATGTTTCGTTCATAATAACGGGATGATGAATAACGTTTTGTTCATTAATGATTAAAGCAGTCATTAATCGATCTTTTTGACGCTTTTCCCAAAAAAGCCACCATTCTTTTTCCATAAACTTCGAAACCTGAAAATATGATAAAAGGTGAAAAAGTGGTTTGTTTAATTTCTTTGATAATTGGTAAATAAGTAATTGAGGAAAAGCATCATAAAATATTGTCCAATTTGCTCTTTCATATGTCATAAAGAGCAGGCTTCTTTTTTCTTGATTTAACGCTTTCCGAAACCATCTACCCTGCAGGTCTGTCATACTCCAACCTGCATTTCTTGAAACCATGCTAGCTAAAAACGACCACTTTATCTCAGGATGTTTAAAATAAAATTCTTCATACGCTTTGGTTCTGGAAATATTATCAATATTTTTTGTTTTTGTTATTTGTAAAATTTCTGAAACTAATTTTTGGTCATCAAGATCCATATTATTCTTATTTGTTCTAGACTTATTAAACATTGGTACACCTCGTATTACTAGCGTAACCCAAATAGCAGAAAGTACACACATTAACAAAATTGAAACTTTTTAATCATTCCTTTTCAAATTTTTTTGGTATGATAAGAAGTAGTTTTGAAGAGGAGGTAAAATATGATTTTTCGTTATCCTAACGGAAAGCCCTATCAGCCTAAGAATACACCTAAGAAAAAGCAGCAGCCTTCTATTGTATATAGCAACAGAGGTATGACTCTTGAAGAAGACCTAAATGAAACAAATAAATACTATTTAGAAAACCAGTTAGCTGTCATACATAAAAAACCAACACCTGTTCAGATTGTAAACGTAGATTATCCACGACGAAGTGCAGCTGTTATAAAAGAAGCGTACTTTAAACAAAGCTCAACAACTGACTATAACGGAATTTATAGAGGCAAATATATAGATTTTGAAGCGAAGGAAACGAAGAACAAAACATCTTTTCCATTACAGAATTTTCATTCTCATCAAATTGAACATATGAAAAGTGTAATAAACCAAAATGGAATTTGTTTTGTCATTTTATCCGCTTTTAATGATTTTTATTACCTTGATGCAACACATTTGTTGGTTTTTTGGGAGCGACAGGAAAATGGTGGTCGAAAGTCAATCACTATGGAGGAAATTAAAGAAAAAGGTCATATTATTCCTATTGGATATCAAGCAAGGATTGACTATCTTAAGATTATAGATAAACTATATTTTTAAGATACTTTAATTTTAAACATAATTGAATTGTAGCAAGAAGCTTTTTCTAAAAGCTTATGATGAAAGGTTGGTAGTGCATGACTGAACAATATAAGAGTCGTGAAGAACGAAGAAAAAAACAGACTCAAAAAAACACGAAGAAAAAATCAAAGAAAAAGAAACCAGGCTTTGGAAGAAAATTTTACTAAGTCTTTTGGCAATAGGGATTGTAGGAATGGTTGCAGGAGGTATTACTTTTGCAGTCATTGTATCTGATGCTCCTCCACTTGATGATAAAAAATTAAAAGATTCATTTTCATCCAAAATATATGATATGAATGGTGAGGAAATAACCGAGTTTGGTCAAGTAAAAAGAACTTATGTTCCATACGATGATATACCTAAAGTACTTGAAAATGCCGTTTTAGCAACTGAGGATGCACGTTTTTATGAGCACAGTGGTGTTGATTTTATTCGTATAGGTGGCGCATTTGTTGCAAACGTTCAAGAAGGCTTTGGTGCCGAGGGTGGTAGTACAATTACCCAACAAGTAATCAAAAACTCTTTATTAACGAGAGATAAAACCGTGACTCGTAAAGTACAAGAATTATGGCTAGCGTTTCAATTAGAGCAAAAATATTCTAAACAAGAAATTCTTGAAATGTATCTTAACAAAATATACTTTCCTGGTAATATATACGGCGTAGCTCAAGCAGCTGAATCATTCTACGGAAAAGCATTAAGTGAGTTAGAGCTTCATGAAGCTGCGATGATTGCTGGGATTCCACAGAGTCCAAATAACTATAATCCGAGAACAAATCCGGAAAAAGCTGAAAAACGACGTAATATTGTTTTAACCTTAATGGCTAAACATGGATTTATTACAGAAGCTGAGGCTGAAGAAGCGAAGCAGGTTCCTGTCCAATCCACTGTGATTGAACCTACAGAAAAAGCAAATCCTTACCACGCCTTTGTAGAAGAAGTCATTGAAGAAGTAAAAGAAAAAACAGATCTTGATGCTGGTTCTGCAGGATTGGAAATCTATACAACTCTTGATCCAAAAGCACAAGATGCGGTAGAAAATGTTTTAAACGGCGATGTTATGAACTTCCCTGATGATGAACTTCAAGCTGGAATCACTCTTCTAGATACGCAAACAGGAGAAATTCGTGCAATTGGGGGCGGACGCAATCAACCAGTTGGTGGCTATAATTATGCTACAGATACTAGACGTCAGCCTGGTTCTACAATTAAGCCTGTACTAGATTATGGACCAGTTATAGAGCATGATAAATGGTCTACTTTCCATCAAATCGTCGATGAACCATACACTTATAGTGATGGAACAAAAATTAATAACTGGGATCGCTCTTACAAAGGAAAGATGTCAATCCGTCAAGCACTAGCCGATTCAAGAAATATCCCAGCTTTAAAAGCATTACAAGAAGTTGGGTTAGATAAAGCGAAGGAATTTGCACAAGGCCTTGGCATTCCACTTGATGAGATTTATGAGCCTTATGCAATTGGAGGATTCAGAGATGGAGTCTCCCCTCTTCAAATGGCAGGTGCTTTTAGTGCCTTTGGGAATAATGGAATTTATATTGAACCGCACGCTGTTAAGAAAATTGTTTTAAGTGATGGAACTGAAATCAGCTTAGAACCTGAGCCTGAGGCAGCAATGAGTGATTATACAGCATTTATGGTTACAGATATGATGAAGTCTGTTGTTGAATATGGAACTGGTAAGTCTGTTCAAATATCTGGAGTCAACATTGCTGGAAAAACAGGTACAACTAATTTTAGTGAAGATGATAAGTCAAAATATAATGTGCCTTCTGGTGCAGCAAAGGATGCTTGGTTTGTAGGTTATAATCCTAATTACACAGCAGCGGTTTGGACCGGATACAATATATCCGCAGATAGCGAAAAGGTTTATTTAGATTCTAGTGATCAAAAATTAGCAAGAGCTATGTTTAGAGAGGTCTTTTTAGAAGTTGCTAAAGGTGATACTTCTGATTTTGAACAACCTAACAGCGTTGTTCGATTAGCAGTTGAAAAAGGCTCAGATGAAGTACTAGCAAGTGATTATACCCCTTCTAATCAGATTGCTTATGAATATTTCGTTAAAGGTTTCGAACCTAAAAAAGTCTCTAAAAAATACGAAAAACTCGATAAGCCTTCAGATTTAAACATTAACTATGACCAGGTAACAAATTCTATAAGCATAAACTGGGGTTATAATGAAGATGCATTAGATGGATTATCTTTTGAAGTAAGACAGTCTATTGACGGCGGAGCATATGAAGTCGTCAGTCAATCAGCATCTACTTCATATCAGATAGCAGATGTTACACCAGGATCTACTTACGCTTTCCAAGTAATTGCTGTTAGTGGCAATAATCGAAGTGATGCAGCTGCCACTCAACTACAGGTACCAGAACCTGATGTTGACGTACCTGAACTTCCAGGAGATGACGAAGAAGGTCAAAATGAGGATGATCAAGAAGATGAAGATTCTGGAGAAGGTAATGGGAATGGTAATGGCAACGGGGAGCAAAACGGTAATGGAAATGGAAATGGTAACGGAAATGGTAATGATAGCGGAAACGAAGATGAAAGTGAGGATGGTACTGAACAGGATATAGAAGGCGAACAAACTGATCCTGATGTAGAAACTACTGTACCTCCTACTGAAAACACTGGACAATAATCGTATAGATTATATCGAAAGAACCGATCATTGGATCGGTTCTTTTCTTATGTAATAAAAAAGGAATTATCCGTTTTCATAGCGAATAATTCCTACAGTTTATTCATTGCAAGAGCCTTGTAAAATGATTTTTCCAGTTCCGCAAAAAGTTGCTCTAACTGAACAAAAGCATGATATTGATATGGGTTATCGATTATAAATTGGAGTCTCTCCTCACAATTTACCGGTTTTAATAGCATCTTATTTATACTCATCGCATAGACCTTAATTGCTTGAACTGATCTTTTGTTCATCCAATGTAAACAAACAATATAAAGTGATAGACATTTTAAAAGTGATTTCTTTTGCAAATCACTTTTATCTCGTTTCATAAATCCTTCCTTAGCCTTTAACATCAGTTGTTTCCAAACATTAAACAAAACCGGAACACATTCTTTCGGATGATTCCAGGGCAAATTCTCTACTTCTTGTGCTTGTTGTATGGCAAGCATGTCAAAATAAAAAGGTTCTTTTAACAAAATTTCATTAACTTCATTGTGTAGTACACAAAAATGTGTTTGGTTTTGAAAAAAAGGTGTACCTCTAAAGATATCAGGTATCTTGTACAGTTTATTTTGCATGTGCAGCTTTTCCTTTTTTCATTCTTTTTTGCCCTTCTCTACATAAATGAAGCAGTGGACAAATTTCACATTGTGGAGATTGAGCCTTACAATGGTACCTTCCGAAGAAAATTAAACGATGATGTGTATCTGACCATTCTTCTTTTGGAACTTTTCTCATCAAAGTCTTCTCTACTTCTAATACTGAATCCTTCCATCTGCAAATACCCAGGCGTTTACTTACCCTTTCTACATGAGTATCAACAGCAATTGCAGGTACACCAAATGCAACTGACATTACAACATTTGCTGTTTTTCTTCCAACTCCAGCTAACTTTGTTAACTCTGTGTGATCATTTGGCACTTCTCCATTATAATGTTCGAGTAAAGTTTCACAAAGTTTACGAATGTTCTTCGCTTTATTTCGATATAATCCAATTGACCTGATGTCTGACTGTAATTCTTCTAGTGAGACAGCAAGGTAATCTTCAGGTTTTTTATATTTTTGAAATAAATTTTTTGTTACTTTATTTACTAAAGCATCAGTGCATTGAGCAGATAATGCCACAGCTATGACTAATTCAAAGGGATTGTCATGAATTAGTTCACAATGAGCGTCTGGAAACATCTCTGTCATCGTATCTAGACACTCGCGAATTTGAACTTTTGTTAACATCTTCTCACCCACTTCTCTACTTGAATTTTTTCATTTAAAAAGATAAGATTCGTACACTAGAACGTAAGAAAAAAGAGCTAAAATTTTAGCTCTCAAGCCAGTTATAAAAGGGAACTTTTCTTTCATAATTCTCTGGATTACTTTGAGTTTTGGATGTAGTGCCCTGATTTTGACGGAACTTTTTAGCATAGTTTCGTGCTTGCTCAATTGTACGAATTCCGTTCTTTTTCCACTCAAAAAGAATCCGATCAATGTATCTAAAGTTCAATTTTCCTGACATAACAGATTCTCTTAATGCCGCTTTAATAATAACAGGATCATAATCGTCTTGATCAATCCAAATAGCTAGAGTTTCACACTCAAATGGTGATAGTGGTCTTCCGAATTCATTTTCGAAAATTGTATATAAACTCTCATCCTCTTTTTGGCTTTGTTCCTGAGTTTTTTTCTGACTTTCATTAATTAAATATGTGTATAACTTATCCCATAGTGGTTTAAGTGAGTAATATTCAAATAAAATTGTGTCTTGTTCACTCTCTTCAATCATTAAAAACCCTTTTTGAATTAAAGTTCTTAAAATAGACGTACATTCAGATGTTGAAATTGACATATGCTGAGATAGTTCAGTTGGAGTAGGAAATTGGTTTCCGTTCTCCTTATATTTTTTCACTTGAAGAATGAGCATAAATTCAAGTTCATTTAAGCCTAATTTTGCATAATAATTAAAAAGCATAACCGGAATGGAAACATGTCCTGCTTCTTGGAGAAAGATGAATTGTTCTTTATTCATATTCACACCCCTTACCTTAGTGTAGTATACCATGACAAGCTACTACATTGTATAAAATAAACTTCGGTTGTTTTTGCCATATAAGGAAATCAACAGCTTACTTAATTTGTTTGTATTTGTTCAATAAGAATGAAAAAACCGACTCAGGTAGAGTCAGTTTTTTTATCTTCTTATGGGTAAAGTCTGTTTAATAAACGAGGGAATGGAATTGTTTCACGAACATGTTCAACCCCACTTAACCATGCCACTGTTCTCTCAAGACCTAAGCCAAATCCAGAATGTGGTACAGAACCATACTTTCTAAGCTGTAGATACCATTCATAAGCTTGTTCGTCTAATTGATGCTCTTCTATACGTTGTTTAAGCAATCGCTCATCATGAATACGCTCAGAGCCACCAATGATTTCTCCATAGCCTTCAGGTGCAATTAAATCTGCACACAGCACAACCTCTTCACGGTTAGGATCCGGTTGCATATAAAAAGGTTTTAAGCTTGTTGGATAATGTGTAATAAATACAGGTTTATCAAAGCTCTCTGCGATTGCTGTTTCATGTGGAGCACCAAAATCGTCTCCCCATTTAATATCTGTAAATCCTTTTTCTTGAAGAAACTTAATTGCATCATCATACGTAATTCTTGGGAAAGGTGCCTTTATTTTTTCTAATTTAGATGTATCTCTACCTAATGTATTTAGTTCAAGTGAACAATTTTCTAAGACACTTTGGGTAATATATGATACATATGCTTCTTGTACTTGAAGATTATCTTCAAATTCATAAAAAGCCATTTCAGGCTCAATCATCCAAAATTCTATAAGATGGCGGCGTGTTTTTGATTTTTCTGCTCGGAAAGTAGGACCAAACGAAAATACCTTTCCTAACGCCATTGCTGCTGCTTCCATGTATAATTGGCCACTTTGAGATAAATAGGCATCCTCATCAAAGTATTTTGTATGAAATAATTCAGATGTTCCTTCCGGTGCACTTCCGGTTAAAATTGGAGGATCAACTTTAACAAAACCTTCTTTATTAAAAAATTCATATGTTGATCTAATGATTTCGTTTCTAATTTTCATTACTGCATGCTGACGTTTAGAACGAAGCCATAAATGGCGGTGATCCATTAGAAATTCTGTTCCATGTTCTTTTGGTGTTATAGGATAATCAACAGATTCAGAAATAACGCGAATATTTGTAACCCCTAATTCATAACCAAAGGGAGAACGTTCATCTACCTTAACGATTCCAGATACATAAAGAGATGTTTCTTGAGTAATAGACTTTGCATTTTGGAAAACCTCTTCTGCAACCTCAGCCTTTACTACAACTCCTTGAATAAAGCCTGTACCATCTCTTAATTGAAGAAAAGCAATTTTGCCACTTGAGCGTTTATTTGAAAGCCATGCTCCTATTGTTACTTCTTGTCCAACATATTTTCCAACTTCTGCAATTGTTGTTTTCACGTATAAATTCCCTCCATCAGCTGCGATGTCTACTTTTTATGTATTTTCTTCATCATTTTATTATACGTTTTTTATAATATGGTCGCAATGTTTCCAAAATAAGCCGAAACTTTCCGATTATTTCTACACCTTTATTAAGATGAAGTTTTTGTTTTTAATGCCATATGTTTAATAATTTCACCATCATAAAAATTCACATAATCAAACGTATATCGATCAGATTCGTCTTTGTATTTCACTTCCCAAATAGGTATTTCATCATCCATACCTAACCGAACACTTATGATTTCTACTGGAAACTGTATTCATTATTAACCTTTTTAAGTGCTTCATTCTTTGTTATACCAGAAGACTGTTTTTTCACTAACATTTTATCTTCTTTATCCTTTTTGTACACCCAGACGTATACACCCTCATTATTTGTTTTTTCGCCTGTTAATACATGATATTGATTATCACTATTAAAAGTCGTAATTTCCGTTATAGTCGAAAGATTTGCTGATTCCATAGCTATTTTTTTCGATTGCTCATGACCATTCGTGTATTGTTCTCTTGCAGCCTGATATGTTGCTGTAAAAATCCATACAGCTGCAATAAAAATTATTGAGAATACAGCAATGAATGTCCAAGTTTTTCTACCCATATCGTTAACCCTTTCTAAGTACGGTATATAGTAAATACTGCTTTTGATTTATCTTCCTGATCAAGAGCAAGACCAAACATTAAATCATCTCTTTTTAATGTTCTGTTCAGTAAGTCAACGACTTTATATAAATCATCAGAATGATCTACAGTTACAGTTGATACAATTTCAATTTTACTTTCCATAGCTTTTTCCTCCCACATAAAAACAAATATTGTAACTTATATGTCTGCCTAGTCTGGATACAATAACATTACAACAACATCTATTTGTTGTAACCACGATTTATTATAACAGGTGTCATTAAGTAACGTGAAAATAAATTTCTCCTAGCTCACACCAAATCTTCGTGGCTGATTCAGCAGATCAGCCACCCTTTTTGTTATTAATCCAATGATCAATAGAATGTGTAAGATGATGCATTGGTTTTGACACTATATCGATAGATGGTATTGACGCTAAAAAATCTTTTCCATATCTTGACGTAATAATGCGATTGTCTAAGACAAACAGAATACCACGGTCATCTTCATGCCTAATTAATCGCCCGAACCCCTGTTTAAATCTTAGGATAGCCTCTGGCAGTGAATAATCGTAAAAAGAGTTTGCACCTTGTTCTTCCATATATTCACTTGTTGCAGCCACGACAGGATCATCCGGAGAAGCAAATGGAAGTCGAACAATCATAAGAGCCTTTAGATCCTCTCCTGGGAAATCAACTCCTTCCCAAAAGCTGCTTGTGCCTAACAAAATGGCCTTGTCAAATTGTTTGAAATTTTTCGTTAGTCTTGATCTACTTCCACTTCCCGTTCCTTGCCCCATTATCGCAAAATCCTCTAATGTTACATCTTCTTTAACAATTTGATACGTTTTTCTCAACATCTCATAAGAAGTAAATAAAACGAGCATTTTTCCATTTGAAATTTGAGCTACAGTTCCAATATGCGCTGCAATTGCCTCAGAGTATTCTTCGATAGAAACCTCATTTACTACAGGCATATCAGTTGGAACAAACAATTTCACCTGTTTTTCATAGTCAAACGATGAATCTAATACAACCTGCTTCGGGAAAAAATCAGCTAGTCCTATATTATTAATGAAATAGGAGAAAGATTTTTTTACTGTTAAAGTGGCAGAAGTAAGCACTGCACTTTGTACGTGAGCAAAGAACTTATCTGCTAAGTATTCTGAAACCTGTACAGGTTGAGCGTAAATATAAACGGCATTTTTAGCACCTTTTGATTCAATTTCAATCCATTTAACAACCGAATCATATTCCTCAAAAAATAAAAATTCAATATTTTTCTTATACACATTCATTTTCACGATTACTTTTCTTATGTTTTCAATCGTTAACTTCTCTGTAATCGATAATTCTATTGTTGAAATTTGATCAAATTTTGCAAGTTCTGTTTCCATTAACTTCAAAAGATCGTGGATCATAAATTGAATTCTATTTGCCAACTCCAGGATTGAATTCCATGTTCGATTATTCTCTTTTTCTGATTGAAGTCGATATGAGGTACGATTTAAAAATGAATCTTTTTTTCTTTTTAGAACATAGGCGTGAAGACCTGAAAAAAATTGTTGTGTTTCTTCTTGTAGCTCCATTAAGATCTGCTCTAGTTTTTGTGAAAAAGTAGAGCTTTCAAGATGAAACTTTTGCTGACATTGAATAAATTTCTTTAAAAGACCATTTGTATGCAAAGAACCTAATGAGTTCATCATGTAGTTAAGCTCTAAATAATGTAATTTGATTCCAAGTTGTTCAGTAGCTACATGCTGAAAATGATGTGCTTCATCAACTATGACTTCCTGATAATGAGGCAAGATTTTTTGTTCTCTCTCAACATCAGATAAAAGCATTGCATGATTGGTTATGATAATATTCGCCGCTGATGCTTTTGTCCTTGCTTTTTGATAGAAACATGTCGAAGAAAATGGGTTATTATGAAAGGAAGAATTGTCTACATGTAGGTTCTCCCATAACGTTCTTCCACCAGATGGAAGGTTTAACTCGTCTACATCACCAGTTTCTGTTTGTGTTAACCAAATCAATATTTGGGCCTTCGCCAATATAAAGTCATAATTATCATCTAAATCATTTAGTGATTGTTCAAACTTCTGCAAACATAAATAATGGCGCTGCCCTTTTAAAATCGTTGCTATAAAAGGAAAAGGTAAAACCTTCTGTAAAAAAGGAATTTCTTTTTCAAGTATTTGTGTTTGTAGATGATTTGTATGTGTGCTGACGATTAACGGTCTTTTCTCTTTTATCGAGTGTATTAAAGCTGGAACAAGATATCCAATTGTTTTGCCACTTCCAGTACCAGCTTCAATCATACTGTGCTGATGAGTAGAAAATGCGTCCAACACTTCATTCATCATTTTTAGCTGCCCTGATCGTACATGATAGGTTGGTAATACTTTTGTAATGCTTTCCCGTCCATTCATAAAAATGTTTAGTATGTTATCACTTCTAATTCAACGCTTTTCTCCCCAGGCTCCATAGTGTCAATTTGCTTTTTGATCGCAAGTGTACGAACAATTTCTACATCAGGATTTCCTTGTTCCCTTAACGTTATAAGTTTCTTAGATAGTAATTCTTCAAGTATTTCCTCTGCATCACTTATAAAAGAGCCTGCCAGTTTTATTAGCTGCTGTAGAGTGATAATTGGTAAGTCATTTAACTTTTTAAAAATATGTAGTAATAGTAAAGCTGTTGCTTCTGCATCACTATCAGCTCGATGAGGATTAACATGCAGCATATTAAATTCATCACTTAAATCAGATAATTTATAACTTTTTTCAGTCGGAAAAGCCATTCTCGTTAATTCCACTGTATCTAGAATGGGCCCTGAAAAATAATACCCATAACTTTTAAACTCCTCTTGTAAAAAAGACAAATCAAAATAAACGTTATGAGCGACAAAAAAAGCATCCGTTAACATGTTATGTAGTTCTTCAGCAATTTCACCAAACGTAGGAGCACCTTCCACCATATGATTTGAGATTCCTGTTAGCTGTTCAATAAAAGGTGGTATTTCTTGCATAGGATTAACAAAGCTCATATACCGATCAACAATTTCACCATTCTCAATTGTAACAGCAGCAACCTGAATGATTTTGTCCCCTTTTTTGGGCGAATTACCAGTTGTTTCTATATCGATCACAACATAACGTTGTTCTTTCATAAATAACACCTCAATTTATTTCAAAAACGAAAAACTGTTTTATTCATACTCTTTGCTGACTATTAGTTTACCCCAATACGTGTAAGTTTTAAATAACTTTAGAATATACTAGGCTAATACCATTCATTTTTTCACACTATTCCGTAGAGTACGATGTGTATGGTACAATCCTTTCACTGAGTGTGTATTCGAAAAGGTAAGTTACTTGAATCAATTTCATAATGTATCATTTGTTACCAAAAAACGTATGAATTTTACTTTATTAGTATTTTTATCCGTGTATTGTTTATTAACAAGTTCAGGATAAAGAAAAATGTTCGTTTTTTGATTTAAGTGTTATTATTATGAAATTAACTCACTTAAAAGAAAATAAAAAAGACCTACTCTATAATGACTTCTCTCATGGAAAAAGCGGAAATATTGAAAGTCATTTTGAGTCAGGTCTTATTTGTTTTGTTATAAAATTGTTGCAGCTGGTTCTTGACCTAAAATTTCTACAATTTTATTATTTTCATTCATAATAGCAATTTTTGGTTGGTGAGTAGGTAGTTTCTCTTCCTGTACCATTGTATAAGTAAGAATGATGACTACGTCTCCTTCTTGAACAAGCCTTGCAGCAGCACCATTTAAACATACAACCCCACTGCCTCTTTTACCCGGAATAATATAGGTCTCAAATCGTGCACCGTTGTTATTATTAACAATTTGCACTTTTTCGTTTGCCACCATACCGACAGCATCGATAATGTCTTCGTCTATAGTAATACTACCAACGTAATTCAAATTAGCCTCTGTTACACGAGCACGATGTATTTTAGCATTCAACATTGTACGAAACATTTGGCTCTCCCTCTTTTCATATATTTATCTATATTTTTAACACTCTAACTGAGCTATTATTTAATGCAATTAAACTTCAATCGTTATATTATCAATTAGTCTTGCATTTGTAAACTTCACTGCGACAGCTATGATGATATTTCCATGAAGTACCTCAATTTCCTCTAGTTTAGGATAATTTAGGATTTCAACATAATCAATCTTTCCTGATGTATTGGTTGAAATAATGGAAGTAACAAGTTCAATTACTTTTTGTTTACTTCGTTCTCCTTTTAAGATTAATTCCTTTGCTTCGCATAAGCTTTTATATAAAGCTGTTGCTTCTATTCTTTCACGATCATTTAAGTTAACATTACGTGAGCTTTTTGCTAATCCGTCTTCTTCCCTTATTGTTGGAACTGCCACTAAATGAATTGGAAAATTAAATTCACTTATTAACCCGTCGATAACCGCTACTTGTTGGGCATCCTTCATTCCAAAATAAGCTTTGTCAGGTTGAACCATATTAAATAATTTCGTTAGGACTGTTGCCACTCCATCAAAGTGTCCTTTTCTTGATCTTCCACATAAAACATCTATCCTTTTTTTAACAATGACCGTATATGCAGGTTCATCAGGATACATCTCAGTTACAGGTGGAGTAAATATAAGATCAACCCCTGCCTGCTCTGCTAGTTTCTGATCTCTTTCTGCATTTCTTGGGTACGAATCAAAATCTTCATTTGGGCCAAATTGAAGAGGGTTAACAAATATACTTAACACGACAATGTCGTTCTCTTTTCTTGCTTCCTCTAAAAGCTTTAAGTGACCTTCGTGTAAATAACCCATTGTTGGTACAAACCCGATTGTTAGGTTTCCTTGTTTAAATGAACGAATTTCTTTTCTTAGTTCCTGGATTGTACTGACAATGTTCATTTCTTTATTCCTCCATATAAGCTGTGTAGCTCTTCCTCTTTCATGTTAAAGGAATGTTTCTCCTCCGGAAAGCTTCGGCTTTTCACTTCTGCAACATATTGCGAAATTGCAGATATTGTGGTTTCAGCTATAGAGGCATATTGTTTTACAAATTTCGGAACATAACCTGAACCATAGCCTACTAAATCATGATAAACTAACACTTGACCGTCCGTTTGACGCCCAAATTTCAATACCAATTGTTGGGATTGAAAGTAATCTTGTTATCTCAAGCGCTAACTGCTGGGGAACACATTCTAAAACTAGAGCTATTGCCCCTGCAGCTTGACATTTTTTAGCATCTTCAATAAGCTTTCGAGCTGCCTCTGCATCTTTTCCTTGAACTCTGTATCCACCTAAGACATTAACTGACTGAGGTGTCAACCCAAGATGAGCAACAACTGGTATTCCACCAAAAGTAAGCGCTTCAATTATTGGAGTAACACCATCTGCCCCCTCTACCTTTACAGCATCTGCTCCACCTTCCTGCATAATTCTTGCAGCGTTTTTTAAAGATTCATCCTTTGAAAGGTGATAAGACATAAACGGCATATCTGTTACAACAAATGTATCTTTTGCTCCTCGTTTTACTGCTTTCGTATGATGAATCATATCGTTAACAGTAACAGGTATAGTGGAGTCATACCCTAACACAACCATTCCTAATGAATCTCCAACAAGAATCATATCAACTCCGGCGATTTCGACTTGTTTGGCACTTGGAAAATCGTAAGCCGTCAGCATTGTGATTGGTTCATTTTTTTCTTTCATTTTCATAAAATCTTGTCTTGTTTTCATAATTTCCCCTCCAGATTTAGCATGTAAATCCATTCTTGTATAACGACAACATTGGATTACTTATGATAAATGGGTAGTTCGTAATGAGAAAAGCATTGGTAGGAGAGAGAATGAAATATCCGATTTTAAATTTATCATGATTGTTATAGGTTTGTTTTACCTCAATCATTAAACATAAAAAATCCTTCATATCGACAAAGATAGAAGGATTGTAGACTATTCGTTCGGTTTCATCCCTCTGTCCTAGTCCTTCTTGGATCAAGGCAGATAATTTTCAAAATTTTATTGGACCTTATTATTACTATTTACATTAATAAAGGTCTTCAACAAACTATTCTTTATCACAAGGTGTAGTTCATAAGATACTACCCAAAAAAAGTATAGCAGAAAATTTTACTAATTACTATCGTTATCTATCATAGCAAATCACACAGGTTAAGCTCTCTATTTCAACTCAATATCAGCTGAATAAATTTCTTTAATACTTCCATCACTAGTCTCAATTAGTAGAACACCGTTATGATCAATACCAATTGCCTTCCCTTCTACTGACCCATTAAGAGTCCTAGCCACCATTTTTTTATTCAAACTAATGGCATAGCCCTCCCATAACAGCTTAATTGGATGAAAGCCTGCGAAAGGTATAACGAATATAACCCTTCAAATTTCAATAATATCGTTTGAATAAATAGAGCTCTTTCCCAATGCTTTCCTGTTTCAATTCCTATTGATGTGGCAATCTGCTGTAGTTCCTCAGGAAAGTCTTCAACCTTTTGATTCACATTAATACCCGTTCCAATAATTACGGAGTGAACTTGATCTGCCTCCGCCTGCAGTTCAGTTAATATCCCCACAACTTTTTTCCCGTTAATTAATATATCATTAGGCCATTTAATATCCGGCTTAACCGGAGTTAGTTCTTCAATTGCTTGAACGATAGCTACAGCTGTTAAGAGAGTTAATTGCGGAGTAGAATGAACAGGAATGTTTGGTCTAATAATCAAACTCATCCAAATACCTGTACCACTTGGAGAATACCATTCTCTTGCCATACGGCCTCTTCCATTTGTTTGTTGATCAGCAACAACAATAGTCCCTTCCGGAGCTCCATTACCTGCCAATGTTTGAGCAATCTTCTGTGTTGATGTAACAGTTTCTTCAAAATGGACGTGACGCCCTAATGTTTTTGTCTTTAATCCAATTTGAATTTCATTGCTGCTTATTTTGTTCGGTTTTTTCGTGATGCGATATCCCAAGCGCCTTACAGCTTCTAACTCATATCCATCTTTTCTTAACTCTTCTATATGTTTCCAAACAGCCGTTCTTGAGCAACCAATATATTCACTTATTTTTTGTCCAGATACGAATTCTCCCTCTGCATTTGAAAAAGCTTCTAGTAATTTTGTTCGAAGTTCTGATTGCATTTTAATACCCACTCCTTTATTGCTGACCTTTCATTTTCTAATGTATTTAGTATAATTTCTCTTTCTATTTCTGAAATAAGTTTTGCCACCCAAGGACCTGGTTTCTTTTTCATGATTTTAATTAATTCATGTCCTGTAATATCTAATTGACTCTTATTTTGAATAGGCAGCTTATGGAGTGAGTCTTTCACAGCATTAATATTCTCGTTTAACATATTCGGGTCATCTATAACAGAGCGAATACGTTCAACAGATAGTGCACAGTCAGATCCAGCTTCATACAATAATAAGCTTGTCCATGATTTCTCTTGTTGAAGTAACATTAGAAATTTTATATTTTTTTCAACTATTTTGATCAGCTTAACCGGAATTTTCCATTTTCTTAAGTATTTCTCTACTGAGGGAGGTTCGACCTTATATGTAATCATTGTCCATAAATCTTCTCTTGTTGAAAGAAACTCTAACTGAAAAGATGCTAAAATTTTTAACTGCTGCTCTTTTTCAGTCATACCAGGCAAATAGTTATTCATTTGACAATCAATTAGTGTCTGTATGGCAGCTTTATAATGAGCACCTTGAAAAAGCTTTTCAATTTCTACTGTTTTTCTTTCTACTGAAATCGCATCTAACAGATGAACAAGCTCTTTTAAGGCTGCTTTTGTCTCTTGACATAAAGTAAATCCTAATTGACTAACAAAACGAACTGCTCTAAGCATTCGAAGTGCGTCCTCAGAAAATCTTTCTGACGGAGAATCAACCGTCTTTATTACTTTTTCTTTTAAATGTTGTCTTCCATCAAAATAGTCATAAATAGTGCCCTCAATATCCATCGCCATCGCGTTGATGGTAAAATCCCTGCGCCTTAAATCTTCTTTTAATGAAGATATAAATGAAACAGATTTTGGCCTACGAAAATCATCATAGCCTGTTTCAGCTCTATAAGTTGTAACTTCGAATGATTTATTATTATGTAGCACGATAATCGTTCCATGTTCTGCTCCAACATCGACCGTTTTAGAGAAAATTTGTTTAATTTCATCAGGCTTAGCTGAGGTTGCAATGTCAATATCTCCAATTTCTCTTTTTAACAAGTAATCACGTACAGCTCCACCAACATAAAATGCCTCAAAGTCTGAGTTATGTAATTTTTCTAATATGGGTTTTGCTTCATAAAATGGGGTCTCCACTTTTCACACCTTCATTTAATAGTTCATAGTAAATTGATTCATATTGCGAAACAACCTTATCTGAATGAAATAATTGTGTCGCACTATTTTTTGCGTTTTCTGACATAGACTTATGTAGTTCACCATTTGATAAAAGATGTATAGCGTGAAAAGCAACCGTATCAATGTCACCTACTTCACAGATGTATCCTGTTTCACCTTCTTTAATGACTTCAGGAATTCCTCCTGCATTTGTTCCAATACTAGGAACACCACATGCCATTGCTTCAAGTAAAACCAAACCAAAGCTTTCCTTTTCAGAAAGTAATAAGATAAGATCACTAATTGAATATAAGTCTTCCAAGCTATCTTGTTTTCCCAAGAAAAGAACTTTTTCAGATAACCCTAATTCTTTAACTAGCTTATTTACAAAAGACATTTCTGGGCCATCACCAACTAGAAGCAGCTTTGCTTTTACTTTTCTTTGGATTTTCTGGAAAGAATAAATCACATCTTGAACACGCTTCACTTTTCTGAAATTTGAAACATGAATAATAACCTTCTCTTCCTCTAGGATCCCATACTCTTCCTTTAGATAAGAGGCATCCTTCTTATAATAAACACGATCATCGATAAAGTTGTACACTGTTTCTATTTCTTTCTTCGGTTGAAGTAGTTCATACGTTTGTTGAGCGAGTGCATTAGATACAGCTGTCACTCGGTCTGATGACTCAATTCCAAAGCGAATCATATCTGCAAGCGATTGATCATAGCCTAAAACAGTAATATCTGTACCATGAAGTGTAGTAACTATTTTCAAATCTTTGTTAACCATTTGCTTAGCTAAGTATGCACAGATTGCATGTGGTATTGCATAATGCACATGTAATATATCAAGATCTTCTCGGTTTGCAACCTCAGCCATTTTACTTGCCAACGCCAAGTCGTATGGAGGGTATTTAAATACCGAATATTGATTTACTTCCACCTCGTGAAACGTGATATTGCAATACACCTTATTTAACCGAAATGGTAAGCTTGAGGTGATAAAATGAATTTCATGACCTTTTTCAGCTAAGAGCTTTCCAAGCTCGGTAGCAACAACTCCAGATCCTCCAACAGAAGGGTAACAAGTAATTCCTATTTTTAATTTTTGTTTCATTCGTTATCACCTATTAAATCCTTTGAAAGTAAGATTGGTTTTTTTGTCATAAATCCTTCGGCATACATTACACCAACCTCTTTTCCATATAATCTTTCTCTACTTTCAACAGCTTCTATATAGCCATTTGTAAGGGGTGTTTCTGTTGAACCTTGAACTTTTTCAAACTGACTGGAATATGCTTTTAAGCTTTCTATTTTTTGTTCAATTGTTTCTGATATGTTAATAACAAAATCGGGTTTATGAAATCCATTGATCATATAAAAATAGAGATTCTTTACTCGATGAGACGACTGTCCTAGAAGATCTTGATAATTTTTAATTCCTGCTGAAAAAACCGCCTCTTCAACTAGCCTAGAGCAATGTCCATGATCCGGGTGACGATCATCAAAATATGGGGCAAAAACGACTTTTGGCTCATATTTTCTAATAATCGTTACAATCTCTTTAATAGAAGTATCCAGCATATATAAACCTCTATCAGGAAGTGACAACTGAATTCTCTCTGATAGTCCAATAATATCTCCAGCTCTTTTTGCTTCTTCTTGGCGAATGGCTACAGTTCCATTGGAAGATAATTCTGCTTTTGTCAAATCACAAATTCCAATTTTTAAGCCAGCTTTGGCATACTTAGCAATTGTACCACCCATACCTATCTCAACATCATCAGGATGAGCACCAATTGCAAGGATATCTAATCTATTACTCATTTTATTCTCCCTATTCATATCTAAAGGAATGATTATTTTTCAAATCATTCCGGTTATTTGAATTACTTTTTATCATGAATAACATTACGCCATTGAAAATCCCCACGATCTAAACCTCGAACTAATATTTCAGCTGTCCCCATATTGGTAGCTAGTGGAATGGAATATACATCACAAAGACGAATAAGTGCTGTTATGTCCGGTTCATGAGGTTGTGCAGTTAAAGGATCTCGAAAGAAAATAACCATGTCCATTTCATTTTTTGCAATTAATGCACCAATTTCCTGATCTCCTCCAAGTGGGCCTGACTGAAAGCGGTGAATAGATAAACCTGTAGCCTCCTGAATGCGGAGACCTGTAGTACCTGTTGCAAACAATTCATGTTCCTTAAAAATCGGTTGATATGCCATAACAAATTGTACTAGATCTGTTTTCTTTTTATCGTGAGCAATTAGCGCAATTTTCATTTATATTTCCCCTTTTACTCAATAATATTTTCAAGTCCATACACTAGCAAATCGATTTTCATCACGTTTTCAACTGCTAATTTTACACCAGACATAAATGAAGCACGATTATATGAGTCATGACGAATTTTTAACGTCTGTCCATCTCCTCCAAATAGAACCTCCTGATGGGCAATTAATCCTGGAAGTCGAACGCTATGTAGACGAATTCCATTTAAATTAGCTCCTCGTGCTCCTTCAATAATTTCTTTTTCATCCGGATGTCCTTGTTGCTTTTCTTCACGTACAGCTGAAATCATTTCTGCTGTTTTGATTCCTGTACCAGATGGAGCGTCTAATTTTTGATCATGATGTTGTTCAATAATCTCGACATCTTGAAAATATTTCGCAGCAATCTGTGAAAATTTCATCATTAAAATAGCACCAATTGCAAAATTCGGAGCAATAATTGCACCTATTCCTTTTTCTTCTGTTAATTGTTGCAGTTCATTTAGATCCTTTTCAGAAAAACCAGTTGTACCTACTACTGGTCTAACACCATTCTGTAATGCTTTTTTTGTATGTACTTTCCCAATCTCCGGTGTTGTCAAATCAATGAGTACATCGGGGTTTGTCTCAAAAAAGCATTTATCAATGTCTGTATAGATTGGTACATCAGCAGTGAAACCTTCAAGCTCATTAAGTCTCATACCTTCATTTTTATGATCTATTACACCCACTAGCTGGAAATGTTCCGTTTCTTCAACAAGCTTTACAGCCTCGCTCCCCATTCTTCCACGAGCACCAGCAATAACAATTTTTACTTCTGACATTTTTAAAACTCCTTTATTTTTCTTTTCTCGTCCATCGATCTTTATCTCTAGTATTGAATTTATTCATCACCATATCATGAGCTTCTTCCAAATCTATGTTTAATGAATTTGCTAAACAAATAAGAACAAATAAAACATCACCGACTTCTTCTTCGATCTTTTTCTCTTCTTCAGTTGTCTTTTTCGGTTTTTCGCCATATGTATGGTTAATTTCCCTAGCAAGTTCACCTACTTCTTCTGTAATCCGAGCCATCATGGCTAATGGTGAAAAATATCCTTCTTTAAATTGACCGATATAATCGTCAACATCCTTTTGAAGGTCCTTCATTGTTTTATGTTCCATTTTATTCACCTCATCTTTACAATTCAATGTTAGCTAATACCAAATAAATTTACAATTATTTCGTCACGTTTTTATCAAAATTTGCACCTTGACATTCTATCAATTATAATATTAACGCTAAGAATGAATTGTAGGGGTGGAGTATGTTTCAAGATTTAAGATTAAAGAACATTATTTTTATTCTAATTGGCTCGGGTATTTTTGGATTTGGTCTTGTTCATTTTAATATTCAAAACAATTTAGCAGAAGGTGGATTTACAGGTATTACACTTTTGCTTTATTTTCTATTCAATTTTGATCCATCAATTTCTAACTTAATTCTAAATATACCATTATTTTTTATAGGCTGGCGTGTATTGGGTAAAACATCCTTCATCTATACGGTTATCGGAACAGTCAGTTTGTCCGTTTTTTTATGGATTTTTCAACGCTTTCAAATTAATATGCCATTAAATGACGATCTAACTCTTGCGGCCCTATTTGCTGGAGTTTCCCTAGGTATTGGTTTGGGTACGATATTTCGGTATGGAGGAACAACAGGTGGAGTGGATATCATTGCCAGATTAGCTCATCGTTATATAGGCTGGAGTATGGGGAAGACGATGTTTTTATTTGATCTTTGTGTAATAACTATTTCCTGGATTGCTTATCTTTCCTATAAAGAAGCAATGTACACACTTGTGGCGGTATTTGTAGGTGCACGTGTGATAGATTTTATGCAAGAAGGAGCATATGCTGCAAAAGGAGCTACAATTATCTCAAATTACCCCGACGAAATTTCTTCTAGAATTATGAAGGAAATGGATCGTGGGGTAACAATATTGAAAGGACAAGGTTCTTTCTCAAAGCAAGATCGAAATGTTCTTTATTGTGTTGTAGGCAAAAATGAAATTGTCCGCTTAAAAAATGTTATTACTTCCGTTGATCCTCATGCCTTTGTGGCCGTAAGTGATGTTCATGATGTTTTAGGAGAAGGATTTACATTAGATGAAAATAAAAAGCCGATTTCAAGATAGAGCTAGATTTAATGAACAAGAAGAGCGTAAAAATTTCTACGCTCTTCCATTTTTATTGCTTTTCTTTTTCACGTTTTGGCTGCTTCTCTTTCTCTCCTCGGTACTTTTTCCAGCCTGAATATGATAGAGCTAATAAAATGACACTTCCTGTTGATATCATAACCCAAAGTAAAGAGGGATCTGCTTCATCTTCTTTCACTCTATCAAAAATAGCTTTTAACTCTTCCTCCATTACAGTGAGTTGCTTCACTCTACTTGTAACTGGTATTTCATGAAATAACCGATCCTCAACTACCGATATATGGGCATCCATACGCTTAATTCGTTGAAAGTCTAGGTCAACTTGGATGCTTGGATAAATTACCTCATAAAGAGATAAGAATTCGTTAAAATCATGTTGAAATGACTCCTTATCACCTTGTTCAACATCACTTTTCATTTGTGAGAATGTTTCCATGATTGATGTTTCCATTGAACCCCATAATGGCTGATGCTCAGAAACCATTGCATCAACTACTAAACGAAATTTGGTTAATGATCTGACTTTCTCAATTGTACTTACTTTTTCGTTTAACAATAGATCTTGAGCAGTTTTTTGTGTATTAGTTATGGTACGGTAATGGTCTAAAGACATAACATTTCGATCAATAGGTATTTCTTCGAATTTAACTGTAAAGTAATTAAGTAATTGGGCAGACTCTTCAAAGCGCTCTTGCTTAGCTAGTTGTAGGGCCGTATCGGAAATTTTATTTAAAGACTTCCAATCATATGTTTCGGCTGCAAATACTGGTTTTATATGAAACAGCAACATACCAATTATAATAGTGAGTAATAATTTCTTCATCCTTGTCCCCCCTAGAACTTCTATTAAAAATCGTATGACGGTGTGGACAAGGATAGACCATATTTTTTCTATTTAACGTAATTTAGAAAATAATTTAATATAACTCAAACACTATAACAACTACCGTAAATTACTATTCAAATTCTACTCTATTCGTAACAAAAAAGCCTAGCAAATAAATGCTAGGCTTTACAATTGAAGTTTTCTAGAAGATTTTCTGATAACAAAATAATAGCCTAGGAAAATGGAAATTAAACTTAGCCAAAATGTCATATAACCAATTTGATTCATATAATCCATTAACATGCTGTAACGTGGCATCATTCCAAACACATAGTCAATTACATCATTATGTAAGGTCCATATCGCGGCAACAATTAAGTGCCAAGCTTTAAAGCGATAGTATGGAGCATAAAGTATACCTTGAATTGCCATACCAAAGTGAGAAGCAATTAACATATATCCTTCCCATGGAAGTGAGCCATTTACTAACAGAACAAGAAGGTTCATAATAACAACCCCAAATACCATATTTAAATAATGTAACAATCGCCAGAGCTTCAATCAAGGGTAAATTTTTCTTCATTAAAAAAGCTGCCACAACGATTAAAAAGAACAGGCTTGCTGTTGGACTATCCGGAACGAATATGTAGAAATGGGCAGGAGTATCAGCTAATTGATACCTATACCAATAGTATCCATAAACTGTCCCAAAAAAATTAATAAGTATCATTATGAAAATAATCGGCTTTTGACCTAATAAATATTGAAACCATTTCATTTTTCACACACCAGACTTATTAGATTTCGATAGCTAATATAGATCGTTTTTTTAATAATATAACACAATAAAGCTCTCAACAAAAAAAGCTGACATAAGTCAGCTTTTTACTTAGATGTAACACCAGAAATAAATTCTGATAGTACTTTTAATTCTTCGTCAGTACCTTTAAAGACTCCAGCAGGCATGCTACCTTGACCATTTTTAGCAATATCAGCTATAGCATCCGGTTCTAATCCGTTATCGACAAGAGCTTTACCTGCAGCTCCACCTTCTAGATTATCACCATGACATGAAATACAGCCTTGCTCCTGGTAAATAGCATATCCTTCAGATTCTTTATCAATTTCTGCTTCAGCCTTAATTTTCCCTTGTTCAGCTGCTGCTTCCCAGTCATGTGTAACAACAGATTCCCAAGTAAGGAAAAACGTTGCTGCAATACCAAGAATCATCATACCTACAGCGATAGGACGCTTTGCAGGACGACGCTCAGGACCACGATCTAAAAATGGTGCCAGCATTAATCCACCAAAAGCAAGTCCTGGAATAACAATTGCTCCAATAACTGTGTATGGACCAGATGCAAAAGAGTATTTTAATAATTGGTATAAGAATAAGAAGTACCAGTCTGGTAATGGAATATAACCTGAATCAGTAGGATCTGCAACACGCTCAAGTGGTGATGGATGCGCTACTGTTAAACATAAAAAACCGATTAAGAAAACAGCACCTACTAACCACTCCTTAAGAAGGAAGTTTGGCCAGAATGCCTCTGTTTTCCCAGGATATTCAGAATAATCCTTCGGAATGTTTGGTTTTCTCTCAGCTGAAATACGAGAGTCACCGACAAATTTCATACCTTTTCCGCGATGCATGATTTCCCCTCCTTACTAAGGTGGTTTCCCGTTAACATTACAATAAGATTTTAATCAGTAAATCTTATAGAGGACCAGAAATACCTTGTTTACGTATCATCACAAAGTGTGCTGCCATTAAACCAAATAGAGCAGCCGGTAAGAAAAAGACATGGATTGCAAAGAAACGAGTAAGTGTTTGAGCACCTACAATTTCCGGATGTCCAGAAAGCAATGTCTTAACCGTTGGTCCGATAAGTGGTACTGATTCTGCAATTTGCAGTGTAACTTTTGTTGCAAATAGAGCTTTCATATCCCAAGGTAATAAATAACCTGTTAAACCAAGACCAAGCATAACAAAGAAAATAAGTACGCCTACTACCCAGTTTAATTCACGTGGTTTTTTATAAGCACCTTGGAAAAAGACACGTAGTGTATGTAGGAACATCATAACGATAACAAGACTAGCTCCCCAGTGATGCATACCACGTACAATTTGTCCGAATGCCACTTCGTTTTGTAAGTAGAATACAGATTCCCAAGCATTTTTAATATCCGGAACATAGTACATTGTTAGAAACATACCAGATAAAACTTGGATAACTGTAACAAAGAATGTTAATCCGCCGAAGCAATATACAAAGGCAGAAAAATGGTGTGCAGGGTTTACGTGTTCAGGAACTTCATGGTCAGCAATATCGCGCCACATAGGCGTAATATCTAAACGTTCGTCAACCCAATCATAAATTTTGTTAAGCAATTGATTACGCCTCCCCTCGTGGTTTTGCTTTACCTAAGAATAAATAGCCGTCTTTTACTTCATGTACGTATACATCAAGTGGTGCAAGAGGCGGTGTTCCTGGAACATTTGTGCCGTCTTTTTCATATAGCCCGTAGTGACACGGACAGAAAAATTTGTTCGGATTTGAAGGATCATTGTTCCAACCGACAGTACAGCCTAAATGCTTACAGATTGGTGATAAAGCCGTAATTTTGTCACCTTCTTTAAAAACCCAAGCTGATTTTGTTTCTTCTGATTCGTACCAAGCATCTTTTTGTTTGATTTTAAAGTCAAAGCGTTGAGGTTCTTCCGTTATTTCGTCAACCTTTACAACTTGAACTAGGTCTGTTTCCTCTGCTGGTCGGAGCACAGGGTCAAGTGCGAAGCGAACCATTGGCATAAGCATACCTGCAGCCATGAAACCGCCTACACCAGTAAGCGTGTAGTTTAAGAATTGACGTCTAGAAACTCGATGTTTTTTCTCGCTCATCATTTTCCCCCTCTATCTTAAGCTCTGTCCGGTACGTACGGACATACGGAAATAACATATAAAACTAGGACATACTCATGATATATCAATCTTCTCATGAGGTCAATAAAATCCTGATTTCTAATCCTGGAAATGAAAAGGTTTTTATGATTTATTCCAAGATTGTAATAAAATGTTCAAAATTTGTTCGATTTGGTCTTGTAAGAGCTTCCTTTTTAACTGATCATCCATGTGTTCCAATGGCATAGAAGGGAGCCAAATAAGTTGTCCATTTTGATCATCCCCTCCTTTATCTTTTAATTTTTCATCGCTAGTTAGGAAAATTACATGTTTAAATTCCTTTTGTAACTCCTCTCCCCACTTCGATAAATCTTCAACAACAGTAGATGAGTTTTTCAGATATGAAAAACTAGGAAAGAGAAACACTCTGCCTTTCAATTGTCTTTCTAATTCAGTACTAACAAGACTAATAAATTCTCCTTTAGATACGGTGTGTTTAAAATCTGAATCTACTGAAACTGATATTAATGGGATAATGGCCGTATCAATGTACTCTTTTGATTGATTATATAAATCTACATCACTTGAATTCCACTTCAATTCATTCAACTCCCTGCAATAATTTTTTACTATGTACATATTATAATGCTTATATAATAAATTGTTAAATACTGAATAAGTTCAATAAAAAAACCCTCTTATAGAGAGGGCGTGTATTTGTATAGCTACTTACTGTTTAATTGATTTAATTGATAAGTTAACTTTTGAAAGCTCTCTTTGTCTTGTCGATCCAATGCCTCATCAATTAATTTTAGAAGTTTTTCTTTTGAAAGCTCTGGATAGAATGTTCAAGAACTTTCTCTGCAATTTCCCGGTCTTTTTCATTCTCATTTAAATGCTCAGGCATATAAGGATTTGACTCAAGAACTGCTGCATATTGTGGTGATTGGTAAGAAGATCTGAAATTTAGTTGAATAAAAAGCTCTTCCTCTTTATTTAATCGAATATCATGAAACGATTTTTCTGCATCAGTTGTCATGACATTCTCTTTGTAAAAGCGAAATGGCACTTCTTCAACACAGTGAGTTGACATAATAATTCCTCTTGGACAATATTGAGCTTGCTCAACAAAATGTACTTTTTCCATTAGAGTGTCATGACTCATTAAATAATTTAAGATCCACACACATTCTCTTCTC